>NZ_CP017946.1:4545000-4908645 GCF_003952665.1 Bosea sp. Tri-49 | reverse complement strand
TTCATGCCGATGTCCCAGCAGATGAAGGCGAGCCCGATCGAGCCGAGGCCAAGGCCGAGCACGCCGCCCCATTCGACCGCGTTCGGCGCCCACAGGGTCGTCTCGAAGACAAGATGGCAGGCGAAGGCTGGAATCGCGCAGCCGAGCATGGTGATGGCCAGGCTCTCGGACGGCACCCCGGCGAAGCGCCGCGACAGCACCGAATAGCTCGCCCAGACGAAGGCGCCGAGCGCCGCCAGCACATGGCCGAGCTGGATGCCGGCGCCGCCCGCGCCGAGGCTTCCGGAGATCAGCAGCGCTGTGGCGGCGAGGCCGATCAGCGCCCCGACCAGATGTCGGGCCTTGAGCCCCCCGCCCGGCAGCAGCGCCGCGAACAGCACGATCAATAGCGGCCAGAGATAATGGATCAGGTTGGCCTCGGCCGCCGGCGCCGTCTTCACCGCGGCATAATAGAGCGCAGTGTCGCCGAACGGCCCGTAGAGCCCGAGCAGGAAGGAGGCCGGCGTCGGCCGCGCCAGATGCAGCCGGCCCCGCGCCGCCGCGATCGCCAGCACGAAGACGCCGCCGATGACGAATGTCATGCCGACGAGCTGGAACGGCGGCACCCGCCCGGACATGGCGGTGAACAACGCCAGCGTCGACCAGAGCAGGATGGCGACGGAGCCGGTCGCGGTGGCAGTGGGGGAGGTCATGGGACGCGCTTCGGGATTGTGATTGGAAACCCGTTAAGCGCTGCGCCTCGTCATCGCCAGCCCGTTCGCAGCCTATGGCCGGCAGACCATCGGAATCTCACGCAAAAAGATCGCCGGCAGGCCACTGCAACGACCGTACCGGCAATCCTATCAAGCGGGTGGGGCCGATGACTCTGCCCCACCACTTCGCATCAGCCCTTGATGAAGGCGAGCAGGTCGGCGTTGATCACCTCGGGATGGGTGGTGCACATGCCGTGCGGCAGGCCGGCATAGGTCTTCAGCGTGCCGTTCCTGAGCAGCTTGACCGCGAGCGGCGCCGAGTCGGCATAGGGGACGATCTGGTCGTCGTCGCCATGCATCACCAGTACCGGCACCTCGATCGCCTTGAGATCCTCGGTGAAGTCGGTTTCCGAGAAGGCCTTGATGCAGTCGTAGTGTGCCTTGGTGCCGCCCATCATGCCCTGCCGCCACCAATTGTCGACGACGCCCTGCGAGACCTTGGCGCCTTCGCGATTGAAGCCGTAGAACGGGCCGGCGGGAACGTCGACATAGAACTGGGCGCGGTTGGCAACGAGCGCGGCGCGGAAGCCATCGAAGACCTCGATCGGCAGGCCGCCGGGGTTCTTCTCGGACTTGACCATGACTGGCGGCACCGCGCCGATCAGCACCGCCTTGGCGACGCGGCCAGCTTCAGCCCGGGCGACATAGTGGGCAACCTCGCCGCCGCCGGTGGAATGGCCGATATGGACGGCGTTCTTGAGGTTCAGATGGGCGGCGAGCTCGGCGACGTCGGCGGCGTAGGTGTCCATCTCGTTGCCGGTCGCGGTCTGACTGGAGCGACCGTGGCCGCGGCGGTCATGCGCGATCACCCGAAAACCCTGATGCAGGAAGAACAGCATCTGGTTGTCCCAATCGTCGGCGCTGAGCGGCCAGCCATGGTGGAAGACGATCGGTTGTGCGTCCTTCGAGCCCCAGTCCTTGTAGAAGATCTCGGTGCCGTCCCTGGTGGTGATCGTGCTCATCTGTCGCTTCCTTAGGCTTCGGGCGGCAGGATCGTCGCCCTTCGATGTGGACGGTTATAGGCGTGGCGGTGCATGCTGCCGCTTGGCGGAACCGACAATCAGCGGGGCAAAACTGACAGCATGACGACGGGCAAGCAGATTGTCGCAGAGATCGGGCTCCTGCTCTATCCGGATGTGCAGCTCGCGGCCGTCTACGGGCTGACCGACCTGTTCCGGATCGCTGGGGAGATGAGCCGGGAGCGCGCCGGACCGGACGCGCCCGTCATCCGCATCAGCCATTGGAGCCAGACCGCAGATGGCGCCAATGTGGAGTGCGTCTTCGACAGCCATCCCGGCCCTGCGCATGATCCGAGCCACCTGATCGCGCCGCCCAGCCTGATCATGCCGGCAAAGATGCAGCCGATGAACGGCCTCGCAACGTGGCTCGCCGAGCGCCATGGCGAGGGCACGACGCTATGCTCGGTCTGCGCCGGCGCCTTCCTGCTCGGCGAGGCCGGGCTGCTGGAGGGCCGCGAGGCGACGACGCACTGGGCCTTCGCCAAGGAATTGGCGGCACGCTTTCCGGCCGCGAAAGTCGATACCGACCGCATGGTGATCGACGATGGCGACCTCATCACCGCCGGCGGCATCCTGGCCTGGACCGATCTCGGCCTGACGCTGGTCGAGCGCCTGCTCGGACCGAGCGTGATGCTGGAGACCGCGCGCTTCCTGTTGATCGATCCGCCCGGGCGTACGCAGCAGCCCTACAGCCATTTCGTGCCGCGGCTCGACCATGGCGACGCCGCGATCCTGAAGGTGCAGCACTGGCTGCAGGCGAGCGGGGCGCGGGATCACGACGTGCCGGCGCTGGCAAAGCGGGCGGGCTTAGAGGAGCGCACCTTCCTGCGTCGCTTCCGCAAGGCGACGGGCCTGCGGCCGACCGAATATGCCCAGCAGGTCCGGATCGCCAAGGCGCGCGAAGCGCTGGAACTGAGCCGCCGCCCGGTTGCGCAGATCGCCTGGGATGTCGGCTATGAGGACGCCTCGGCCTTCCGCAAGCTGTTCCAGCGCATCACCGGGCTCGCCCCGGCCGACTACCGCCGCCGCTTCGGCGTCGCCGTCGCCTGAACAGGCAGCCGACCTCGCCGATTGAACCAGCGACTACAGGCCAAGCGCCGCGCGAACGCGGTCGCCCAGCCCGCGCAGGCGTGCAACCGGCTCATTGGCGTAGACGAAGCGGATGTATTGCGCGCCATGCGTCTCGCCCCAGCCGGCCATGGAGGTGGCGCAGACGCCCTGGGCTAGCAGCTTCTCAGACATCGCCGCCCCGTCGAGCCCGAAATCCGAGACGCGCAGTAGCAGCGACCAGCCGCCGCCGGGGACTCCGACCGGCAGGCCGCGCAGTTCCTCCAGCACGCAATCGCGCCGCGCCTGCAGTTCGTCGACATAAGGCGTCAGCGTCGTCGCGGAGTTCTCCAGCGCAGCCGCCACCGCGTCCTGCCCGATGCCCACCGGCACGACGACATTGGCCAGCGACACGGCGACCAGATCGGGCATG
Source organism: Bosea sp. Tri-49 (assembly GCF_003952665.1). Taxonomy (NCBI): domain Bacteria; kingdom Pseudomonadati; phylum Pseudomonadota; class Alphaproteobacteria; order Hyphomicrobiales; family Alloboseaceae; genus Allobosea; species Allobosea sp. Tri-49. Next base: position 4,905,394 of record NZ_CP017946.1, on the reverse strand, counting down.
AGCGCCTCCGGCGCCACGATCCAGCCGACGCGCCAACCGATCATGCGCAGCTCCTTGGCGGAGGAGCCGACCGTGATCGTCCGCTCCGCCATGCCGGGCAGCCCGGCCGGATGCAGCACCGGGCGGCCGTCGAAGACCAGCCGCTCCATCGCCGTGTCGACGATCAGCAGCAGGTCGTGCGCGACGCAGAGCTCGGCTACGAGCGCCCAGTCGCCGGCGTCGAGGCAGCCGCCGGAAGGCATAGACGGCGACATCAGCAGCATCGCCGTGGTCTTCGGCCCGATGCTGGCACGCAACGCCTCGCGATCGAGCCGCCATTCGCCGCCCGGCTCGAAGATGAAGGGCGTGAAGCGCGGCACCCCGCCTGCAAGCCGCACACGGTTGATCAGCCCGGCATAGGTCGGATCGGTGACGATCACCTCGTCGCCGACCTCGATCGTCGCCAGCAGCACATTGAGGATGCCGGAGAGACCGCCGGCCGAGATCACGCAATTGCGCTCGCCACTATAGCTCACCCCCGCCAGCGCCGAGACATGCCGCACCGCGATCTCGCGCAAGCGCGCCTGGCCAATGAAGGGCAGATAGCTGTTGTGGGCATCCTCGCTGGCGGCGCGTACCGTGCGCGCGATCGCCGCGGGATCGGGAGGGATGTCGGTGTCGAGATTCTCCAACCGCAGGAAATCCTTGCCCGAAGCATCGGCGATTGATCCCATGCGGTCGACGCCGATTCCGGCGATATGGCGCAGGCGTGACGGTCGTTGGCGGAGCATATGGACACCTTAAATCATATATTATCTATGAAATCATACAGACCATGAGCTTGCAAGACCAGAGCGACAGCGATCACTCGCTCGCGGGGCGCATCGCGCGCAGCCTGGCGCAGCGCATCGTCACGGGGGCGCTGGCACCCGGCGCGCCGGTGCGGCAGGACCATGTCGCCGCCGAGTTCGGCGCGAGCCATGTGCCGGTCCGCGAGGCCTTCCGCACGCTCGAAGCGCAAGGATTGCTGGTCAGCGAGCCGCGGCGCGGGGTCCGTGTCGCCCCGCTCGAACCCGACCTCGTGCTCGAAGTCACGACGATGCGGGCGGCACTGGAGGCGCTGGCGTTGCGCCAGGGTTTTGCTCGGTTGACGGCAGCCGATCTGGATGAGGCCGCCGCAGCCCTTGCCGAAGCTGAAGCGAGCGGGGAACTGCTGGTCTGGCAGCGCGCAAACGAACGCTTCCACCGCGCGATCACGGCGTCCTGCCGCATGAAGCGGCTGCTCGCGACCATCGACGATCTGCACCGCACCTCGGCGCGCTTCCTGTTCGCGACCTGGCGAGACTTGGCTTGGCAGCCGCGCTCCGATTCAGAGCACCGGCAAATTCTCGATCATCTTGTGGCGGGCAGGATCGAAGAGGCGGCGCGGACCCTGGAAGCGCATATCCTCAACGCAGGCCAGGCCTTGGCGAAGAGGCTCCAGAGCAATCCTGTCCCCCCGCGCTAGACTGATGCCGCCCAGCTTCGGCGTGATGGCCGGCATGCGCCGGGTGCTTCGCCGAGCGATTGACCGCGCTGACATGCGGAGGCAAGCGTCGGGGCATGACGACGATCCCCCTGCCGAGCGCTTCCCGCCCGCTGATGCCGGTCCTGATGGCGCTCAGTGTCGCCCATCTGCTCAACGACCTGATCCAGTCGATGATCCCGGCGGTCTACCCGCTGATCAAGGACACCTATCAGCTCGACTTCGTGCAGATCGGCCTGATCACGCTGGCTTTCCAGGTCACCTCCTCGCTGCTGCAGCCGATCCTCGGCTACCTGACCGACAAGAAGCCCTGGCCCTATGCGATGGTCGCCGGCATGGGCGCGACGCTGGCCGGCCTGCTCTCGCTTGCCTTCGCCCACAGCTACCCGATGGTGCTGATCGCGGCGGCGCTGGTCGGTACCGGCTCGGCCGTATTCCATCCCGAAGCCACGCGCATGGCCCGCCATGCCGCCGCCGGCCGGCAGGGTCTGGCGCAGGGCGTCTTCCAGGTCGGCGGCCATGCCGGCTATGCGATCGGCCCGCTGCTCGCCGCTGCCGTCGTGGTGCCCAACGGCCAGGAGAGCCTGTCCTGGTTTTCCGGCATCGTGCTCGTCGCCATGATGCTGATGGCCTGGATCGGCGCGCGCTATACCGCCTTCCGCCGCGAGCAGGTCGCTTCGAAAAGCCATGCGGAAGACGTCGCCTCGCATGGCATGCCGCGCCGCCGCGTCCTGCTGGCAATGGCGGTGCTGATCGTCATCCTGTTCTCGAAGAACGCCTATACGGCCTCCTTCACCTCCTACTACACCTTCTACCTCATCGAGCGCTTCCAGGTTTCGCTGCAGCTCTCGCAGATCCTGCTCTTTCTCTATCTTGTCGTCGGCGCCGTCGGCGTGATCATCGGCGGCATGATCGGCGACCGGATCGGCCGCCACCGCGTGATCTGGCTGTCGATCCTGGGCAGCCTGCCCTTCGCGCTCGCTCTGCCCTATGCCGACCTCACCTGGACCGTGATCCTGAGCGTCGTCATCAGCTTCATCATGGCGAGCGCCTTCTCGGCGATCCTGATCTACGCGATCGACCTGGTGCCGCACCGGGTCGGGCTGGTCGGCGGGCTGTTCTATGGCCTTGCCTTCGGCCTCGGTGGCGTGGCAGCGGCGGCGCTCGGCGCACTCGCCGACAAGATCGGCATCATCCAGGTCTTCGCCCTCTGCGCCTGGCTGCCGGCCTTCGGGCTTCTGACCTTCCTGTTGCCGAAGGGCGCACGCTCGTAACAGGTTCGCGCCACCGTCTCGCGACAGCGCAGCTCACCAGATGACACGCAATCCGAGATTGCCACGCAGGCTGTGGCCCTTGTCGTCGCCGAGCGCCGTCACATAGCCGCCGGTCACGTAGAGGCTGACATTGGCGGTAATCTTGGCAACCACGCCACCGCCGACCTCGAGCGAAGTTCCCTTGAATCGCGTCGGGATCACATCGGTCGCATCGAACAGGACTTTGTCCGTACGGCTAAAATTGTGCCAGAGATTCGCCGTCAGATAGGGCTGGAGCTCGGCGGAGCCCCACAGGAAGCTCGTCTGCAGACGGGCGCCGACCCGCCCCGTCAGACTGTCGCCATTGTCGAAGGCGACGGCTGAGAACCTGTCACGGATCCGATCCAGCGACAGGTGCTGCCAGATCAGTTGCGCCTGTGGTTCAAGCGTGATGCCGGCACCCAGCGCGATCGGATAACCGCCCTCGAGCGAGGCGGTCACCGAGCTGCCCTCGATGTCGCCGCGCACGCCGCGATTTGAGCGCGCATCGCCATCGAGCCAGCTGTGCATCAGCACGGCATCGACATACCACCCCGTCGGGCCAAGATGCGTCCAATAGGCTCCGAGACTCTTCGAATCGAGCGTGAGCTTGCCGACCGGGCTGCGCCGCTGGCCGACGGCGAAACCACGGATGTCGCCCTCGGCGCGCCCATAACCGAAGAACAGGCCGAACCGGTCACGGTGGCCGCTCGGGTGGTCGATCCCATAGAGGTCGAGGCCAGTCTGCAGCCCCCAGATACGGCCGTCGAATTCCGGATCGACGGTTCCGGACCAGCGCTGCTCCGTCCGTTCGCCGAAGACCCGCCCCCAACCGGCGGCGAAGCTGCCCTGGCCATCCAGCAGGCCCTGCTCGCCGCGCCGCTGATGGAAGGTGCCGAGCGTCGCCACGCCGAGACGTCGCGCCATGGCCGGAACAGCAGCGTAGGCGGCGACCTCCGGCCGATAGAGCGGAATGGGGTCCGAGCCGGCTGGTACATCGGGCAGCGGCGGCGAGCCCGGCGCGGCTTGCGTATCCGAGCCACCCGTTTCCGCGACGACCGTGTTGCGCAGATACCAGTTCTCGCTCGATCCGCCGGTGGTGCTGCCGTGGAACAGGATATATTCATAGGCGCCGGCCGCGACCGGTCCGGCAAGCGAGAAGGCGGCTGCGCTCGTCGTCGCGCCGTTGATGGCATTGACCACCAGGATTCCGTCCCCGGCCGTGGCGCCGCCCGGCCCGCCGACATTGCGGATCGCGAGCCCTGAGGTCCCGCTTGCCGTGCCGCCATTGATCACCAGCAGGTCCGAAGGCGAGCCGTCGCTGCCGAGATAGGTGTTGAGCCCGACGGTGCCGCCGTGCCCGACATAATTGGACACGGTCAGGGTATTGCCGACGCCGGCGCCGCCAACCTGCGCGAGGCCCGCATTGGTCAGCGTGCCTGCGATCGTGAAGTTGCCCGTGCCGCCACCTGCAAAGGCGGCCACCGCATCGGCCACCGCGATCCGGCCATTATTCGTCACAGAGCCCGCGACCCGGCCATAACCGCCGAATGTCGCGCCTGCGAAGACCGAGACAGGCCCGCCCCCCGCCAGCGCCGCACCGCGATTGGCCGCATCGCCGATCGCTAGCGTGCCGGCCGTGACATTCGTCGCACCGGTATAGGTGTTGACGCTGGTCAGCACCGTCGTGCCGGCGCCGTCCTGCGTGACCGCACCGGTTCCGGAGATGATGCCGGCGAACGTCACAAGATCGGAACGGTTGAAGGCGAGCGTACCGTTGTTCGTGACATTGCCGACGATGCTGCCGCTCGTGCCGCCGGCGCCAAGCTGCAGCGTTCCCTGGGCGATGGTCGTGCCGCCCGTATAGGTGTTGCTGCCGGTCAGCACCGTCGTACCGGAACCCACCTGCGAGACCGCGCCGGCTCCGGAGATGATACCGGCGAACGTCACCGCGTTGGAGCGGTTGAAGACGAGCGTGCCGTTGTTGGTGACATTGCCGACGATGCTGCCGCTCGTGCCGCCGGCGCCGAGTTGCAATGTTCCCTGGGCGATGGTCGTGCCGCCCGTATAGGTGTTAGTGCCGGTCAGCACCGTCGTGCCGCCCCCCACCTGCGTGACCGCGCCGGTTCCGGAGATGGTGCCGGCGAACGTCACCGCGTCGGAGCGGTTGAAGACGAGCGTACCGTTGTTGGTGACATTGCCGACGATGCTGCCGCTCGTGCCGCCGGCGCCGAGTTGCAGCGTTCCCTGGGCGATGGTGGTGCCCCCGGTGTAGGTGTTAGTGCCGGTCAGCACCGTCGTGCCGGCTCCCACCTGCGAGACCGCGCCGGTTCCGGAGATCGTGCCGGCGAACGTCACTGCGTCGGAACGGTTGAAGGCGAGCGTGCCGTTGTTCACGACGTCACCGACGATGCTGCCGCTGGTGCCGCCGGCGCCGAGTTGCAGCGTTCCCTGGGCGATGGTCGTGCCGCCCATATAGGTATTGTTGCCGGTCAGGATCGTCGTGCCGGCCCCCACCTGCGTGACCGCGCCAGTCCCTGAGATGATACCGGCGAACGTCACCGCGTCGGAGCGGTTGAAGGCGAGCGTGCCGTTGTTGGTGACATTGCCGACGATGCTGCCGCTCGTGCCGCCGGCGCCGAGCTGTAGCGTTCCCTGGGCGATGGTGGTGCCACCGGTAAAAGTGTTGGCGCCGGTCAGGATCGTCGTGCCGGCGCCGGTCTTCTCGACCGCTCCGGTGCCACTGATCACCCCGGCATAAGTGCCGACATCAGGCTGGGTGAAGCGGACCAGACCGTTATTGGTGACGGTCGGCGTGATGCCCAGCGCCGGACCTTCGAGGATGCCGGCCGGGTCAACGATCGTCTGGCCCGTGAAAGCGGAATTGTCGCCGATCAGCCGTAGCGTGCCCTGCTGCACGTTGACGGTCTGAAAATCAGTCAGTGAACCGCTCAGCGTCCACGTACCGGGTTCGATCTTGTTCAGCCGCTCGAAACCGGTGACCAGGCTCGCATTCATCGCCGTGGGACCGGCCCCGGCGAGCACCAGGAGGTCAGTACCGTCGCCGCCGGTGATCCGCTGCGTCGCCGAGACATGAGCATCGCCGAGATTGCGCAGCGTCGCAGTGTCGTTGCCATCGCCCATGTCGATCAGGCCGCCGATCGTGCCACCCCCCTGCCAGAGGAAGGTGTCGGTGCCGGTGCTCATGCGGATCTCGCCACCGATCGCCCCGCCCGTCACGGTGACGCTGTCGGTGCCGCCGCTGACGCTGATATTGCCGCCGATCGAACCGCCCGAGACCGTGATCGTGTCGTTGCCGAAGCCCGCCACCAGGTTGCCGATGATCCGGCCGCCCGACATGTCGAAGATGTTGTTGTCGAGCTTCATGTCAACGCGGCCGATCGTGCCACCGCTCATCGTCGCGACGTCGCCGTCCTCGAAGGCACCGACGATGGTGCCCCCGGTCATCAGGAAACTGTCGCGCTGGTCGCCCTGCGCCAGCGAGCCGATCGTACCGCCAGTCATGACGAAAGTGTCGATGCCCAAGCCTTGGCTGACGGCGCCGTTGACCGTCCCGGCATTGATCTCGAACCGGTCGGCGCCGACATCGGTCGTAACACCGCCCGTCACTGTGACAGTGCTGCCGCCGGGCAGCGTGATCAGGCTGGTGCCGTCAGCGTTTGTGTAGTTGGCGATGGTTCCCCCGGCGAAGGTGACGGTCTTGGTTCCGGCGCCGCCAGTGATGCCGCCGCTATAGGTGCCGCTGTTGACGGTCAGCGTGTCATTGCCGGCCTGGAGGTTGATCGGCGCGGCAGTCGGATCAGGCGCCGTGCCGGCGTCACAGACGACAATATCGTTTCCGGCAGTGGTCGCTCCGCAGCCCGCGAGGGCGGTGTCAGCGTAGAACGCACAGGCGATCAGCGACGAAGTCGACAGCAAAGCAAGAGGGCGTGTCCGGGCGAGTCTTTGCATACTTCCCTCCTCGCAATGTCGCTGGCGACTCGCCGGACAACGCTTGCGGAGGAGCGAAGGACGATTCGTCGACTATGCCGCCGATTGTCGAAGTGATTCTAATCACAGGTCCAGCGAAAATTGTCCGCGATCATTAAAGCAACCCTAACGGGCGCCACGGGTCGGTCAGGCCGTCATTGCCGGAAGCAGCTGAAAAGGTTGTGTTTCAAAGGGAGCCAAGCAATCGGCATTTCATGACCTGATTGCATTCAGTGGCAGACAACATCTCGTAAAAAACCCGCTGCGCGCTCTCGAACGCAGCGGGCGGATACGAAAAGGCAGGCGATGCCGCTCAGGCCATGTACTGGCCGCCATTGACCGCAAAGGTCGCGCCCGTGGCGAAAGCGCCATTGTCCGAAGCGAGGAAGACCACCGTCTGCGCGATCTCCTCCGGCTTGCCAAGACGCCCGACCGGGATGCCGGCGACGACGCGCGTCAGCGCCTCCTCCGGCATGGCAGCGACCATGTCGGTGCCGATATAGCCCGGCGTGATCGCGTTGACCGTGATGCCCTTGTTGGCATTCTCCTGCGCCAGCGCCTTGACGAAGCCGATATCGCCGGCCTTGGCCGCCGAATAGTTGACCTGGCCCATCTGGCCCTTCTGGCCGTTGATCGAGGAGATCACGATGATCCGGCCAAAGCCGCGCCCGCGCATGCCTTCGATCACCGGTCGCGTCATGTTGAATAGTGAATCGAGATTGGTGCGGATGACGGCTGACCACTGGTCTTTGGTCATCTTGTGGAAGAAGCCGTCCTTGGTGATGCCGGCATTGTTGACGAGAATATCGACCGGCCCGACCTCGGCCTCGACCTTGGCGATGCCGGCGGCGCAGGCATCGTAGTCGCCGACATCCCATTTATAGACCGGAATTCCGGTTTCGGCCTTGAACTTGGCGGCGGCCTCGTCGTTGCCGGCATAGCTCGCGGCGACCTTGTAGCCCGCTTCATGCAGAGCCTTGCAGATCGCCGCGCCAATGCCGCGTGTGCCCCCCGTAACTAATGCAACTTTAGCCATCGTCGCCTTCTCCCTCTTAGACGCGGCTACGAGGCCGCGTTATTCTTTGCTGAGATCGAGACCGGGCTCGTAAGTCCGGTCGACATCCTTGATGATCGCCTGGCCGCAGATCACCCGACCCACCTTCGCGTCATAGGTCAGGGTCGGGTGACCATAGAGGATCCAGCCCCGGCTCAAAGCTTCCGAGACCCGATGACAGAACGAGGCGTCATCGGGGCCGGTGAGATAGCGATAGAGCGTGGTCTGCTTCGGCATGGCGAGGCGCTGTCAGCGCTCCACTGCAAGGGCGATGCCCATGCCGCCGCCGATGCAGAGCGTCGCGAGCCCCTTCTTGGCGTCGCGCTTGGCCATTTCGTGCAGCAGCGTCACCAGCACGCGCGCGCCGGAGGCGCCGATCGGGTGGCCGATCGCGATCGCGCCGCCATTGACGTTGACGATATCGGGGTCCCAGCCGAGATCCTTGTTCACCGCCAGCGCCTGCGCCGCGAAAGCCTCGTTGGCCTCGACGAGATCGAGATCACCGACCTTCCAGCCGGCCTTCTCGAGCGCCTTGCGCGTCGCCGGGATCGGGCCTGAGCCCATGATCGCCGGATCGACGCCGGCCGTCGCCCAGGAGGCGATGCGGGCCAGCGGGGTGAGGCCGCGCTTGCTCGCTTCCTTCGCCGTCATCAGGACGAGCGCCGCAGCGCCATCATTGATACCCGAGGCATTGCCGGCGGTCACCGTGCCATCCTTCGAGAAGGCGGGCCTGAGCTTGGCCATCGCCTCGAGCGTCGCGCCATCGCGGATGTACTCGTCGGCGTCGACGACGATGTCGCCCTTGCGCGTCGAAACCGTCACGGGCGCGATCTCGTCCTTGAACCGGCCGGCCTTCCTGGCCGCCTCGGCCTTGTTCTGCGAGCCGACGGCGAAGCGGTCCTGCTCCTCGCGGCTGATCTGCCATTTGGTCGCGACGTTCTCAGCCGTGGTGCCCATGTGATAGCCGTGGAAGATATCCCAAAGGCCGTCCTTGATCATCGTGTCGATGAACTTGACGTCGCCCATCTTGGTGCCGGCGCGCATATGGGCGGCATGGGCCGAGAGCGACATCGATTCCTGGCCGCCGGCGACGATGATGTTGGCGTCGCCATTGGCGATCTGCTGCATGCCGATCGCCACCGCGCGCAGGCCCGAACCGCAGACCTGATTGAGGCCCCAGGCGGTCGCGCCCTGCGGCACGCCGGCATCGAAGGCCGCCTTGCGGGCCGGGTTCTGGCCCTGCGCCGCTGTCAGCACCTGGCCAAGGATGACCTCGTCGACCTCTCCGGCTTCGACCTTGGCGCGCTTCAGCACCTCCTTGATCACCGCCGAGCCGAGATCGTGAGCCGGCGTGTTGGCGAAGGCGCCGCTGAAGGAACCCACGGCGGTGCGCGCCGCACCGACGATCACGATGTCATTCTCAGCCATGGGGCCCATCCTCCGGTTCTCTTCCGCCGGCCATCCGGCCGTACGACGTGTCCCGCCCACCTTCGAAGGGGCGGACGACGCCGTCAAGACGGCGAGACGGCTAAGCCCATCATCGAGGCAAACTCGGCGCAGCCCCGCCCTGCGCTCAAAAAACTTGCAGCAGGCAGCCGAAGAGCTATCGTCACATTCGGGACCGATTTCCGGCCTTGCCCGATCCCCGGGTTGTGGCCGCAACAGCCGTGTGGGTGTCGATGGCCAGCGACAAAGAACCGACTGTCATCAAGAAATACGCCAATCGCCGGCTATACCACACGGGTACGAGCTCCTACGTCACATTGGAGGATCTGGCCGGCCTGGTGCGCAACGGCGAGGATTTCGTCGTCTATGACGCCAAGAGCGGCGACGACATCACCCGCTCGGTGCTGGCCCAGATCATCTTCGAGGAAGAGAGCAAGGACGGGCAGAACCTGCTGCCGATCGCCTTTCTGCGTCAGCTGATCCGCTTCTACGGCGACAGCATGCAGGCGCTGGTGCCGCGCTATCTCGAATTCTCGATGGACAATCTGACCCAGGATCAGAACAAAATCCGCGAGCAGATGAGCAAGGCCTTTGGTACCGGCGCCATCGACGCGCTCCAGGCCCAGACCCGCGCCAACATGGCGATGTTCACCGAGGCGTTCAGGCTGTTCAATCCGTTCGCGGCGGCAGCCGCTGCGAAAGGCCGCGGCGAGGCGCCCGCAAAGGGGGGCGAGAACGGCGAGCTCGGCGACCTGAAGCGCGAGCTTAGCGAAATGCGTGAGCGGCTGGACCGGCTCGCCAAGGAGAAATGAGACGCCTCTGGCCGTCATGTCCGCTCGGCTGAACCGCCGAGCGGAAAGAGGCTCAGCCCGCGGCCTGCAGCAGCGGCCTGTCGGGCGCGCCCTCCGAGAGCCACAGTTCGGCCTTGCCGACCATGTGGCCTTGCAGATAGGTCACACCCCAATCGCACAACATCGAAGCCTGCAACTCGTCGTCGACCCATTCGGCGACCGTCTCGACGCCGAGGTGATGAGCCAGTTCGAGTAGGGTACGCACGAAGAAGCGATCGTCGGTCGAACGCCGCAGATTTTGCGTGAAGGCGCCATCGAGCTTGAGGATGTCGATCGGAAAGGCGCGCAGGTGCCTGAGCGAGGTGTGGCCCGCTCCGAAATCATCGATCGCAATGCGGGGACCGCATTGCTTGACTCGGGTGAGCAGCTTCGCCATGCGCGCCGGATCCTCGATCGTAGCGGTCTCGGTGACCTCGACGATCAGACGCTTCGCAGCGGCCGGGTTCGCCCCGACCCCAGCTTCGAAGCCCTCGATCCAGTCCGGATCGGTGAGTGAACGCGGCGAGACGTTGATCGACAGCACCGCTTCCGGCCGATCCGCCAGAAGCGACATGGCAAGCTCGAACACGCGATGGTCGAACAGGCCGACCAGCCCGCGTCTTTCGAGCAGCGGCACCAGCTCCGCTGCGGCAAGGAAGCCGCCAACTTGCGGACGTTCGACCCGCAGCAACGCCTCGCTGAAGGCCAGAGCACGGCCCTTGGCCGTCACCACCGGCTGGAGCGCCAGCCTCACCTTGCGCTCGTTGAGTGCGGCGACAGCCTCGAGGTCGAGACGCGGTGCGACCTCGCCCGCTTCGGCCGCGACAGGGCGTTGCGCGATCACGGCAGCGTCGCGGGCGCCTGCCTCGGCGCCGGCGAGCGCATTCTCGGCGGCCTCGACCAGCACCGAGCCGTGGCGGGATAGATCGGGAGCGATCGCGGCCCCGACGCGCAGCCGCGCCAGCGCGATCCCGCGCGAGGTCTCGACTGCGGAGCGCGCCACGGCTTTGATGAAGCGCTGCGCAGCCGCCTCGATCTGATTGGCCGGGCACGCACCGAGGAGGATGGCGAAACGGTTGCCGGCATAGTGCATCAGCTGGTCGCGCCGGCGCATTACCGAGTGCAGGCGCTGCCTGACCTCTTCGATGATCTCCTCGGTCCCCTCATGGCCGAAATCGTTGTTGAGCCGCGCAAGATCGCCGATCGACGCGATGAGCACGACAACGGAGCGCTCCGCCGGAAGATTCTCCGCCAGAGCCTCGTCGACACGCTCGACCAGGGCATCGCGATCGCAGAGATCGCTGCCCGCCATGGCAAGCTCTTCCGGCCGCACTGCGCGCTCCAGCCTGAGCACGCCACGCGCACTTGCCGGGCGGCCGTCGATGCCGGCGAACCACCGCCCCGCATCCTCGATCCACATCTTGCGGCCGGCGAGATCGGCGGCGTAGCGCGTGCGATAGATCGCCCCATCGCCTAGATCCTGCCCGCCCGAGGAGAAGATCGCGTCATAGCGGCTGCGGCCGCTGCCGGGTTCGACCAGCCCGGCGAAGGCCAGGCCCCGCCCCAGTACTGCTGCCGGCACCGGGCCAAGCACCTCCACCGCGTTCGGACCCCAGCTCAACGTGTCGCTGCCGATGTCCCAGCTATATGCGACTTCGCCGATCGAGGAGAGCAGGCTGCGCGGCTCGACGATCCTCTCGTCGCGGGATCCGAACAGGGACGGCGCAGGCATGGGTGCGGCTGCCTCGGGCGATAGGGAAGAAACCGCCCCGTTCTGGATGTGGGATGGCGGGAACTGTCCCGAAACGATGCATGTACCTGCGTTAACGCTGGGTTAAGATTGGCGTCCGGATTGCAAGGATTCGTTCCCGAACCCTCGAATGTTCCGGAGCGGTACAATGGTCGAGGCAGAACGACCCGAGGCAGCCTTCGCCTACGAGGAGGAGCGCACCCCGTGCGTCTCGGCCGCTTTTCTCGTCCAGCTTGCCGCCAGCCACGCCGGAATCGGCCCGTTCGCCCGCCGCGACCGCGAAACCCCATTCATTGGCGCCCGTCGCTATTATGAAGGGATTGCGAGCCGCGGCCTGCCCCGCAGGCTGCTTCGCTCGGCCTGACGCCCAAACGAAAAAGGCCGGCCTCGCGGCCGGCACTCTTCGGTCATGGAGACGGAGCCCGGATGGGCGCGTCGCCTCAGGCCTCGGTCTTGGCCTTCAGCACCTGACGGCCGCGATACATGCCGGACTTCAGGTCGATATGGTGCGGACGGCGCAGCTCGCCCGAGTTCTTGTCTTCGATATAGGTGGGCTGCTTCAGCGCGTCGGCCGAGCGGCGCATGCCGCGCTTCGACGGCGAGGTCTTTCTCTTCGGAACGGCCATCGGTACTCTCCATCATGCCTTCGCGCGAGGCGGGGCTTCTCACCCGCACCACTGTCGCGACGACGTCACATTCGTGATGAGGGCTGGCCTTTACACGCTCGCGCGGGCTCTGGCTAGACCATGCTGCGGAAAAAGTGGCACCCGACCGCTTCCTCAGGAAGGAAGCGCACAGTTGCCGAGCGGCCCGAGCTGGTTCATCCGCCGCTGCACCCGTCCGGCGGCCGACTGCAGCGCGCGGCTCGGCTGCGAGGGATTGCGCAGGATCGGGTTCGGCAGCGCCCCGGCGAGCTTCGCCGCCTCCGCGGGCGTCAATCGGGAGGCCGGCTTGCCGAAATGGCGCAGGGCTGCGGCTTCTGCCCCGAAGATGCCGTCCCCCCATTCGGCGATGTTGAGATAGACCTCGATCACCCGCCGCTTTGGCCAGGCGAGATCGATCGCCAGCGCCATCGGCAGCTCCATCCCCTTGCGCAGATAGGAACGGCCCGGCCAGAGGAAGAGATTCTTGGCCGTCTGCATGGTCAGCGTCGATGCGCCGCGGCTCGGTCCATCCTCGTCCTGGAGCACGGCGTTGAGCTCGCCCCAGTCGACACCGGCATGCGAGCAGAAGCGCTGATCCTCCGAGGCAATCACGGCGCGGATGAGATACGGCGAGATCTGCGCCAGCGGCACCCAATCGCGCTCGACCGCACGGAAGGTCAGCCAGCGGCCGAGCATCAAAGTCGAGGGCGCCGGCACGAAACGATAGAGCAGCAGCAAGGCGACGAAGACGACCAGCAGCGCCATCACCAGCCGGATCAGCGCACGGATGATCCGGCCCGCGAGACTCCCGCGTCGCGGAGCCGGAGTGTCAGCCATGCGCGTCATTCCCCCACGCTTGACGATTACGACTGCCTCCGGCAAGCCCCGCGCGCCAAACTCCGCCAGCCAACGCGAGAAGTGATCATGAGTTCCGTGGAACGGACCGCCCCCGCCGCGGCTTTGGCCAGCGCCCTGTCGGAAACGGCATCGGCAATCGAGGCACTGCTCGAAGCATTGCTGCAGGATAAGCCCGAGGCCGGCGAAGTCCATCGTCCTGTCCGCCTGCTCGCGGCGATGCGCCATGGCGCGCTCGCCGGCGGCAAGCGCCTGCGACCCTTCCTCGTCGTCGAAACGGCGAAGCTCTTCGACGTCCCCGCCGAGCAGGCGCTGCGCGCCGGAGCGGCCGTCGAGCTCGCCCATTGCTATTCGCTGGTCCATGACGACCTGCCGGCCATGGACGACGACGATACCCGTCGCGGCCGACCGACCGTGCACAAGGCCTTCGATGAGGCGACCGCGATCCTCGCCGGCGACGGCCTGCTGACGCTCGCCTTCGACGTCATCGCGGATCCCAAGACACACTCGGATGGCGAGACCCGTGCCGCGATCATCCTGCAGCTCGCCCGCTCGCTCGGCCTCGGCGGCATGGTCGGCGGCCAGATGCTCGATCTCGCCGCCGAAGGGCGCTTCTCCACCGATGGCGCTCCAGCCAGGCTCGGCGAGGCCGAGATTCGGCAGATGCAGGCGATGAAGACCGGCGCCCTGCTCGCCGGCAGCGTCCTGATCGGTGCCCGCCTCGGCCAAGCCGATCCGGCGCGGATGGCCGCGCTGGAGCGCTATGGCAAGGCGCTCGGCGCCGCCTTCCAGGTCGCCGACGACATCCTCGACATCGAGGCGAGCTCGGAACAGATGGGCAAGGCGACCGCCAAGGACGATGCCAAGGGCAAGGCCACGCTCATCGCGGCGCTCGGGCTCGACGCCGCCAAGCGCGGGCGAGATCGGCTGAGCCAGGAGGCGATCGCAGCCCTCGCGGTGTTCGGGCCGGAGGCGGCCATGCTGCGCGCGGCTGCCGAGTTCACCGCCCAGCGCAAGAGCTGACGCCCCTCAGACCGTCACCTGCGTGCCGACCTCGACGACGCGGCCGGTCGGAATCTGGAAGAAGTTGGTGGCGTCGGTCGCGCTCTTGGTCAGGCCGATATAGAGATTGTCCTGCCAGATCGGCATGCCCGATTGCGGGGACGCCTTGATCGAGCGGCGCGACAGGAAGAACGAGGTCGACATGATGTCGAACTTGAAGCCCTGCTTGCGCAGGATGGCCAGCCCCTTCGGCACGTTCGGGCTCTCCATGTAGCCGTAGATCATCTCGACGCGCCAGAAATCGTCGGTGATGCGCGAGAGCCTGACGCGCTCGCTCTCGGCGACGCGCGGCGTATCGGCCGAGCGCACCGTGAGGATCACGTTGCGCTCGTGCAGCACCTTATTGTGCTTGAGGTTGTGCAGCAGCGAGGCCGGCGCCGTCTCGGGGTCGCTGGTCAGGAACACTGCCATGCCCTTGACCCGGTAGGGCGGGCTCTTGGTCAGCATGCCGACCAATTCGAGCAGCGGCACGTCGGTCTTGCGGGTCTTGTCGAACAGGATCTTGGTGCCGCGCACCCAGGTCCACATCAGGAGAACGAGCGCCATCGCGAACAGCACCGGCACATAGCCGCCGCTGAGCAGCTTCAGCAGGTTCGCCGAGAAGAAGGCGACGTCGATGATGAGGAAGGGCAGAATCACGGCTACAGCGGCCGCCAGCCCCCAGCGCCAACCACGCCAGATCACGATGAAGGCGAGCAGCGAGTCGACCAGCATCGCACCGAACACCGAGATGCCGTAGGCGTGCGAGAGGTTGGACGAGGTCTTGAAGGTCCAGACCAGCAGCAGCACGGTGAAGAGCAGCAGCACGTTGATGCGCGGGATGTAGATCTGCCCGGAGGTGTGCTCGGAGGTGTGGCGGATCTCGAGCCGTGGCAGGAGGCCGAGCTGGATCGCCTGCCGGGTCAGCGAATAGGCGCCGGTGATCACCGCCTGGCTCGCGATGATGGTGGCGAGCGTCGCCATGATCACCAGCGGCAGGATCAGCGCCGGCGGGGCGAGCTTGTAGAACGGATTGTCGATCGCAGTCGGGTCGGACAGGATCAGCGCGCCCTGGCCGAGATAGTTCAGCCACAAGGCCGGGAAGACCAGGTAGATCCAAGCGCTGCGGATCGGCCCGCGACCGAAATGGCCCATATCGGCATAGAGCGCCTCCGCTCCCGTAACCGCCAGGCAGACGCTGCCGAGCACGGCCAGCGACAGGCCCGGATGGTCGATGAAGAAGCGCACGCCCCAATAGGGATTGATCGAGGCGAAAACGCCGAGATCGTCGGAGATGTGGTAGATTCCGAGGCCGGCCAGGGTCAAAAACCAGATCGTCATGACCGGGCCGAAGAAATTGGCGACCTTGCCGGTGCCGCGGCTCTGCACCAGGAACAGCGCGATCAGGATCACCGACGCGATGGTGATGACGTAGTCGTTGAGCACCGGCGTCGCCAGCTTCAGGCCCTCGACCGCCGAGAGCACCGAGATCGCCGGGGTGATCACCGCATCGCCATAAAACAGCGCCGCGCCCGCCATGCCGAGGAAGAGCACGATGCCACCGCGCGTGCGCCCGAGCGCACGCTGCGCCAGCGCCACCAGGGTCAGCGTACCACCCTCGCCGTTATTGTCGGCCCGCAGCAGCAGCACGACATATTTCAGCGTCACCACGATGACCAGCGACCACAGGATCAGCGAAAGTACGCCGATCACCACCTCGCGCGGCAATGGGGCAGCCAGTGTAACCGCCGCGCCACCGCCATGCCCGCCGGAGGCTGCGCCGGTCGCGGCCAGGATCGTCTCGCGCAGCGCATAGAGCGGGCTGGTGCCGATATCGCCGTAGACGACACCCAGCGCTCCCAAGGCGAGCGCGGCATAGCTCTGCGTGGAGTGACCGTTGCCGGCCGGCTCGTCGAGCCCGAAGCGATCACCGTCCGGCTTGGAGGCCGGCGAGTGCTGCTGGTCATGACCCATCAGGGCACTCCGCGGGTGCTGCAATGCAGCGAAAAGGCCGGGGCCTCTAGCACGGCATGTCTTTCAGGCAAAGACGCTAGAGCATGTTCCGCGGAGGTGGGAGCCACTTTCGCCCGGCTCGCGTCGTAAATCGCTTCAAACGATTGAATTGCCGTCGGCGCCTACTCGGCCGCAGCGGCCCGGGCGCCGTAGCGCCGCTCGACGTAAGTCTCGACCATCGTCTTGAACTCGGCGGCGATGGCCGGGCCGCGCAAGGTCGCAACCTTCTTGCCGTCGACGAAGACCGGCGCGGTCGGCGCCTCGCCCGTGCCGGGCAGCGAGATGCCGATATCGGCGTGCTTGGACTCGCCGGGGCCGTTGACGATGCAGCCCATCACCGCGACGTTGAGCGCCTCGATGCCGGGATAGCGCGTCTTCCACTCCGGCATGGAGGTCGAGATCCAGCTTTGGATGTCCATCGCCAGTTCCTGGAACACCGTCGAGGTCGTCCGCCCGCAGCCAGGGCAAGCTGCAACCAGCGGCACGAAGGCGCGAAAGCCCATGGTCTGCAGCAGTTCCTGCGAGGCTTTGACCTCGAGCGTACGGTCGCCACCCGGCTCCGGCGTCAGCGAGAAGCGGATGGTGTCGCCGATCCCGTCCTGCAGCAGCACGCCGAGCGCCGCCGAGGAGGCGACGAGCCCCTTCGAGCCCATGCCGGCCTCGGTCAGGCCGAGATGGATGGCGTAATCGCCGCGTTCCGCCAGCATGCGATAGACGGCGATCAGGTCCTGCACGCCCGAGACCTTGGCCGAGAGGATGATCTTGTCCTTACCGAGCCCGATCTCCTCGGCGCGCTCGGCCGAGAACAGAGCCGACTGCACCATCGCCTCGCGCATCACCGCGCGCGCATCGAGCGGTTTGCGCGCGGCAGCGTTGATGTCCATCAGCGACGTCAACAGCTCCTGGTCGAGCGAGCCCCAGTTGGCGCCGATGCGCACGCTCTTGCCGTGCCTGATCGCGAGCTCGACGATCTGGCCGAACTGCTTGTCCTTCTTGTCCTTGAAGCCGACATTGCCGGGATTGATCCGGTATTTCGCCAGCGCCTGGGCACAGGCCGAATGGTCGGTCAGCAGCTTGTGGCCGATATAGTGGAAATCGCCGATCAGCGGCACGTCGATGCCGAGGATGTCGAGCCGCTCGCGGATATGAGGCACGGCTGCCGCAGCCTCGTCGCGATCGACCGTGATGCGGACCAGCTCCGAACCTGCCCGCGCCAGCGCCGCGACCTGCCCGACCGTCGCCGGAATATCGGCGGTGTCGGTATTGGTCATCGACTGCACCACGATCGGTGCGCCACCGCCGACCTGCACGTGGCCGACCATCACAGGCACGGTACGCTTGCGCGGGGCCGGCGCGGCCTCAGGCCCCTCGGGCAAGCAGGTCAGCGGCTGTTCACTCATGAAATGATCCGGATCCTTGGCCGGCAGCGGCACGTCGCGGTTGCACTGCGCCCTCGCTCGGTGCTCGTCAAGCCGCGGCAGCGTCGCGGCAGTGCTCGCAGCGCCCGACGATCTCGACCACCTGATAGGAAGTCTGGAAGCGGCGCCCCTCAGCCATGCCCTTGATCGCCGCGCGCATCGCCGGCGATGCATCCTCGTCGACGCCACCACAGACTTCGCAGATCAGGAAGGCGACCGTCTCGTTGGCGCCGTGGCCATGCGGACAGGCGATGAAGGCGTTGCGCGAGCTCAGGCGATGCACGAAACCCTGCTCGACCAGGAAGTCGAGCGCCCGGTAGATCGAGATCGGCGCCAGCCGGCGCCCGCCCGGCGGCGAGATTCGGTCGGCGAGATCATAGGCGCCGACCGGCTTGTGGTCGCCATAGAGCGCTTCCAGCGCCTTGCGCCGGATCGGCGTCAGGCGCAGGCCGCGCTCGCGGCAAACCACCTCGGCCCGCGCCAGGCCGGTGGCGGCATGGCGCGAATGATCATGGGCATGCTGGCATTGGCCATGCGCGTGGTCGTGATCGTCGCTTGCAGGCTGCATTTTCGTCATGTTGCGTTGCAATAGCACATCGGGCACCGTCCTGGTGACCGACGCTCCCTCGCTGGCGCAATGCCAGCCTCCGCCGGTAAGTTAAGCGTTCTCAGGCCAAATGTCAGGAGCCGCCCCATGTTCCTCAAGGATCGTACCGCCCTCATCACCGGCTCCACCTCCGGCATCGGCCTGGCCTACGCCCGCGCGCTCGCTGCCGAAGGTGCCAATGTCGTGATCAACGGCTTCGGCGAGGCTGACGCGATCGAGAAGGAGCGTGCCGGCATCGAGAAAGACTTCAAGGTCAAGGCGCGCTACTCGGCCGCCAACATGATGAAGCCGGACGAGATCGCCGCCATGGTCGCCGACGCCGAAAAGGAATTCGGTGCCATCGACATCCTCGTCAACAATGCCGGCATCCAGCATGTCGCCCCGGTCGAAGAATTCCCGATCGAGAAATGGGACCAGATCATCGCGATCAACCTGTCCTCGGCCTTCCACGCCACCCGCGCCGCTTTGCCGAAGATGAAGGCGAAGGGCTGGGGCCGGATCATCAACACGGCTAGCGCCCACGCCTTCGTCGCCTCGCCGTTCAAATCGGCCTATGTCGCGGCCAAGCATGGCATCGCCGGCTTCACCAAGACGGTGGCGCTGGAAGTCGCGACCAATGGCATCACCGTCAACGCGATCGCGCCCGGCTATGTCTGGACGCCTTTGGTCGAGAAGCAGATCCCCGACACGATGAAGGCCCGCAACCTGACCAAGGAGCAGGTCATCAACGACGTGCTGCTGCTGGCCCAGCCGACCAAGGAGTTCGTCACCGTCGAGCAGGTCGCGGCGCTCGCCGTCTTCCTCTGCACCGATGCGGCGAAATCGATCACCGGCACGACCCTGCCGATGGACGGCGGCTGGACCGCCGCGTGACCGGCCGCAGGAAGCGCAAGGTCCCGCAGGTCAAAGGCCTGGCGGGGCCGAAAGCCGAGAAGTCGGTCAACCTCGCGCTCCAGGGCGGGGGCGCGCACGGCGCGTTCACCTGGGGCGTGCTCGACGCGATCCTCTCCGATGGCCGCCTCGCCATCGAGGCGATGACCGGCGCCAGCGCCGGCGCGATGAACGCGGTGGTGCTGACCGAGGGCTGGCTCGACGGCGGCAGCGACGGCGCCCGCACGGCGCTGGAGAATTTCTGGCGCCGGATCAGCGTCGACGGCAAATATGGCGGCTCGGAGCGCTCGCTGCTCGACACCATGCTCGGCGCCTGGACGGATGGGCGCCCGCCGGGGTTGATCTGGTTCGAGCTGCTCTCGAAGGTGGCGAGCCCCTATGACGTCAACCCGCTCAACATCAATCCGTTGCGCGGCGTGATCGCCGACCTGATCGATTTCGACAAGGTCCAGGGCTGCGCCGACGTCAACCTGTTCATCTCGGCAACCAATGTCCGCACCGGCAAGATCAAGATCTTCACCCGGCAGGAACTGACCGCCGACCACCTGATGGCCTCCGCCTGCCTGCCGGCGCTGTTCCAGGCGGTCGAGATCGACGGACAGGCCTATTGGGACGGCGGCTATATGGGCAACCCGCCGCTGTTCCCGCTGTTCTACGAGGCTGCCGGCGACGACATCATGCTCGTCCAGATCAACCCGCTCGAGCGTCGCGACCTGCCGACCAATGCGCGGGCGATCCAGGACCGGCTGAACGAGGTCACGTTCAACGCCTCGCTCCTGCGCGAACTGCGCGCCATCGACTTCGTCAACCGCCTGCTCGACGACGGCAAGCTCTCGACCGGCGACTACAAGCGCGTGCTGATGCATCGGATCGACGGCGGCCTGCCGCTGGCGCAGCTGACCTCATCTTCGCGCCTCAATTCCGAATGGAGCTTCCTGCTCAGCCTGCGCGACATGGGCCGCACCGCGGCCAAGCGCTGGCTGAAGCGTAACTACGATGCCATCGGAGTCCAGGGGACCTTGGATCTGAAGGAAGCGATTTCGTAAGACGTGAGGCCGCTAATGCGGTAAGGGCGCAAGGCTTGCAAGCTAGGGCACATGACGGCAGTCTCGGCCCAGCCAAGACGTTCAACGGATGTATGCCAGCGCAGTCTCTTGCCGGGCTACAGGACACGGGAAGTCCAGGACCATGATCATCGACGATAGCAATGCCGAAGCCGGCAAGATCGCTCCGCTCGGACGTCGTTCAGAGCTTCTCAACCGCCGCTCGTTCTTGGCCGGCTCTGCCGCCGGTCTCGGCGCGCTCGGGCTCGGCGGTTGCGCGACCTCCGACGGGATGAGCCTCGCCGAGGCGCAGAAGCTCTATGGACCGGTGCCGGAAGAGAAGTTCCCGATCCCGGCGATCGATGTCACCCATGTCGATCCGAAATATTTCCGCCGGACGGTCGCCTACGACACCAGGGAAGCGCCGGGCACGGTCATCGTCGATCCCGGCAATTACTACGTCTATCGCGTCGAAGGCGACGGCACCGCGACCCGCTATGGCGCCAATGTCGGCCGCGACGGCTTCCGCTGGAAAGGCGATGCCTATGTCGGGCGCAAGTCCGAATGGGCGACCTGGACGCCGCCCAAGGAGATGATCAAGCGCCAGCCCGAGGCCGCCAAATATGCCCGCGGTATGCCGGGCGGCCTCGACAACCCGCTCGGCGCGCGCACGCTCCATCTCTATCAGAACGGCGCCTACACGCTCTACACGATCTACGCCTCGCTCGACGCGGAATCGATTGGAAACGGTATCACGAGCGGCTGCATCGGCCTGCTCACGCAGGACATGATCCACCTGTACAACAACACGCCGGTCAAGACGAAGGTGGTGGTGCTGGCGGCCTGAGGGCCGCGGCGGCGGCGTTCAGGTCCGGGCGCTGCCGTGTCGGTAGCGCCGGTTCCCTTCTCGTCTCAATCCCAAGCTCAATGGTCACGGCGCGGTAGACCGAATAGTCACGCTTGCCAGCATCGTTGGACTGCGTTTCGCTTTTGCGGCAATCGCGCCTGGGCGTATTGTGGGCCAGGCAGCCCTTTGACCTGAAGGGCGCCGGATCTTCCAATCGGGAGGATGCCATGGGACGCAAATTCATCGACTGCCGTGAATTCCCGAGCGAGATGAACTGCTCAATCGCGATCGGCGCCGATACCGAGGGCGAACTGCTGGAGGCGGCCGTCCAGCATGCTGTTAAGGTTCACGGGCACCAGGATACGCCCGAATTGCGGGATCAACTCAGGGGCGTCATCAAAGACGGCATTCCCTCGGAGAAAGCGCCGAGCCGGGCCGCCTGAACGAGAGCCCCCGCCGTCTAGCGCCCTTCGCCCGTCAGTGCCCAGACCGAGCTCTTCTTGATCTCGGCATCCTCAAGCGCCCGCGTCACCGGTACCTGATAGGTCGCGACTTCGGTGAGCCTGTCCTTCGGCAGATAACTGCGGCCGGGATCGCCGATCAGCACGGTCGCGCCGCGCTGTGACAGGGCGCAAAGCCAGTCGATCACCTGCGCCGCGAGCTCGCGCTCATAGCAGATGTCTCCCGCGAGGATGACGTCCCAGCCCTGGTCGAGGCCGATGAGATCGTCGAGCCGGGCTTCGATGGAAACGCCGTTCACCTGCGCATTGAGCCCGATTGCGGCCGCGGCGAAGGCGTCGATATCGGCCGCGATCACCTGCATCGCGCCTGCCTTCGCTGCAGCGATGGCGACGAGGCCGGAGCCGCTGGCGAAATCGAGCACGCGCCGGCCGCGCACGACGTCCGGATGGTCGAGGATATAGCGCGCCAGCGCCTGCCCGCCGGCCCAGGCGAAAGCCCAGAACGGCGGCGGCAGGCCGATCGTCGCCAACTCCTCTTCGGTTTTCTGCCAGAGCTCGGTCGCCTCCTCAGCGACATGAAGTGAAATCTCCGGCGCATGCGGCACAGGCAGAAGCCGCGTATGGGTGCGAATGAAGGCGAGCCGGTCCAGCGTGGCGTTCACTGCGCTCAAGCGACCAGATCCGCCTGCCGCTGGCCGAGCAGGGACCGGTAGAGGCCCTTCACACCGTCCATGACGTCGCGCTCGGTGTAGCCGGCGAGCAGGCGCTCGCGCGCGCTTTGCCCCATGCGCTCGACCTGACCGGGCGAAGAGGCGAGCGTCACCAGCGCCTGTGCCAACGCGGCAATGTCATTGGCGGGGACGACGAAACCATCCTGGCCGGTGCGGACGAAGGAGCGGCAGCCTGGAACATCGGTCGTCAGCAGCGCCCGCCCACAGGCAGCGCCTTCCAGCAAGGTCCGCGGCAGGCCCTCGCCGCCGCGCGAGGGCAGGCAGCAGACATGATGCTTGCGCCAGACATCCTCGATGTCGCGTGTCGGCCCCGCCCAGGTGATGCCCGGCCGCGCCGACCATTCCCGCAAAGTCGCCTCCGGCACCGCCTTGGGGTTGGAGGGATCGGGCGCACCATGCAGGGTCAATTCGACCCGCGCGCCCTGCTTGCGCGCCAAAGTCACCGCCTCGACCGCGAGATCGACGCCCTTCGACCAGAGCATGCGCGCAACGAGCGCGACCTTGAGCGGCGGCTGCGGCAGCATCGGCTCGGGCATCAGGATCAGCGGATCGACCCCGGCGCCGCCGACGATCGCGACTTTCCCGGCATTGGCCGGATCGAGCCCGAGGGTCACCGGGTCATCGGGATTCTCGAACAGGAAGCGCACCTGCGGCCCGTCGATCGCCTCGCGCAGCCACAGCTTCGCCCCCAGCCGCGCCGCATCGGCGAGCCCGCCCTCGCGTGCGCCGAGGAAGCCGAGCCCGGTCAGCGCATAGACACGCCGCTCGACCCCGGCCAGCCGCCCGGCGAGGCCGGCGAGCACGATCGGCTTCAGCGCGATGCAGTGCAGGATGTCGGGCTTTTCGCGCTCGATCAGGCGCTTCAGCGCCATGACCTGCTTGACCAGCGCGACCGGCGAGAGCGAGCGGCGCTCCGCCTCCAACGCGATCAGGCGCGCACCGGTCGCCTCGATCGCCCTGCGATAATTGCGTTCGCGGGCGATCACGGCGACGTCGAGCCCCATTTCGCCGGCGGCCCGCGCCATCGGCAGGAAATGCGAGGCGAAGAACCAGTCCTCGGTGACGACGAAAAGCAGCTTCTGGCGGGCCATGGCGCGCATCAGGCCGATGCCGCGCCGAAAAGCAAGCGCAGAAGAAAGCCATGAGGCAGAGCCGCCATGCCCCACGGTTGCTGGACGCACGAGCCCGTGCTTGCGACAAGGGGCCCGAGAGGTTCCCTCCAGCGAGAAGAAACATGGACAATCGCAACGACCTCTGGCGTCACGTCGACGCCAGCAAAGAGCGCTTCATCGAACTCAGCGACCGGGTCTGGGCCATTCCCGAGGTCTGCTACACCGAGAAGCGCTCGGTCGCCGAGCATGTCGCCGAGCTCCAGCACCAGGGCTTCCGGATCACCGAGAACGTTGCCGACATCCCGACCGCAGTGGTCGGCGAAGCCGGCGAAGGCGGGCCGGTCATCGCCTTCCTCGGCGAATATGACGCGCTGCCGGGTCTCAGCCAGGAATCCGGCGTCGCCAAGCATAGCGAGATCGAGACCGGCGGCCACGGCCATGGCTGCGGCCACAACCTGCTCGGTTCGGCCGCGCTGCTGGCGGCGACGGCGATGAAGAACTGGCTCGCCGAGAACAAGCTGCCCGGTCGTGTGCGCTATTATGGTTGCCCGGCCGAGGAAGGTGGCGCCGCCAAGGCGTTCATGGTCCGCGCCGGCGCCTTCAAGGATGCCGACATCGCCATCTCCTGGCACCCGAGCAGCTTCTGGGAGGTCACCCCCCCGCTCTCGCTCGCCAATACCCGCGCCGATTTCATCTTCACCGGCCGCGCCTCGCATGCCGCCGCCTCGCCCGAGCTCGGCCGTAGTGCCCTCGACGCCGTCGAACTGATGAGCGTCGGTGTCAACTACATGCGCGAGCACATGCCGAGCGACGCCCGCGTCCACTATGCCCTGCTCGACACCGGCGGCATCGCCCCCAACGTCGTCCAGGCCCATGCCCGCGTGCGCTACTCGATCCGCGCCCGTGACCTGCCGGGCATGCTCGAGCTGGTCGGCCGCGTCAAGAAGATCGCCGAGGGCGCCGCACTGATGACCGAGACGACGATGGAGATGAAGATCGTCAGCGCCGTCTCCAACGTCGTCGGCAATGGCCCGCTGGAAAAGGCACTACAGGGCATCATGGAAGATCTCGGCCCGCCGCATTTCGACGACGCCGACAAGGAGTTCGCCAGGCAGATCCGCTCGACCCTGTCGCAGAAGGACATCGATGCGGTCTGGCGGGCGATCGGCGTGCCGAAGACCGACGCCGAGCTCGCCGATTTCACGGTGCCGCTCGATTCGCCGCGCAACCCGGCGATCGGCTCGACCGATGTCGGCGACGTCAGCTGGGTCGTCCCGACGGTGCAGGCGCATGCACCGACCGTCGCGATCGGCACGCCCTTCCACACCTGGCAGGTCGTGGCGCAGGGCAAGATGCCGGCGGCGCACAAGGCGATGATCCAGGTCGCCAAGGCGATGGCGGCGACCGGCGCCGCCGTACTGACCGATCCCCAGCTGATGGCTGCCGCCAAGGCCGATTTCCAGAAGCGCGTCGCCGCCGATGGCGGCTATACCTCGCCGGTCCCGGCCGAGGTGAAGCCGCCGCTGACCATGTCGACCGGCGGCTGATCCGCGGAAGCGCGAAAAAGGCCCGCCGGGTTAACCGGCGGGCGAACTCGTCAGCGCTGCCACGCGCGCCACATGTGCAGGTGCAGTGCGATGAAGAGCGGCACACCGAACAATGGCAGCAGCGGAAATTCCGGCAGGGCCGGATTCGCGGCCAGCCAGGGTACGACAACGGTGACCGCGAGCCGCATGACGTTGAGCAGGTCGAGAAGACCCACGAGATTCCATAGCCACAGATGAAGCCGCGAAGGCTGATCGCCGCGACGCATACGCCACAATAGAAGCCCGGCCCACAGTCCGACCGTCATGTCGCCGATCGCGGCAGGTAGCGCGAACGCGGTGGGCAGCCCACCGGCCAACCACAGCATCGCCAGCAGGAAACCAAAAACGGCGCGCCAGAGAAACAGCGCAAGTAGCGGCGTCAGGCTCGCGCCCCGGAAGAAGTCCCGCACCGACGGGACCGCGTGCAAAGCAGCCGCGATCGCGATCGTCGACAGGATAAAAGCGGGCTGCACCGCTGCGTTGTCTTGCCGCCACGCGGCCAGGCTGGGCATGAACGCGAAAGCCGCAGCTATCGCGAACCACACGGTGAGAAGAGCTGCGATCGCCCGACCGTGCACGCCGTTCGCCCGCGTCAGCGCGAACCATGTGCTGACGCCGAAAACCGGAATCAGAAATTGAATCGTCGCGGCAATGAATAGGGGTGTCATCGTCACCGCCTTCAATATGCATGCACATTGTCAGCGAGGTGACATCGACGAGCAAGAACCTAACCACCGGGAGGCGCGCGACGAAAAAAGCCCGCCGGACGAACCGGCGGGCCAGGATGTCGGGCCGGGGAGGAAGGCCCTTGGTGAAACTCAGTAATAGGTACGGCAGACGCGGCGGGTGCCGATGACCTCGCCATAGTAATTGACGCGGTCGACGAGATGGCAGCGACGGGCCGGGCCGTAGGCATAGGCCGGGGCATAGCCGTCATCGTAGTAGCCATAGGCCGGGCCGCTGGCAGCGCCGGCGGCAAGGGCGCCGAGGGCGAGCGCGCCGACGATGCCGGCTCCGATCGCGGCGCCGCGATAGCGCGGGCGGGCCTCGGCATCAGAGGTGGCGAAAACGGAAGCGCCCAGCGCCAAAGCGGCGACGGCGGCGGCGAAGCTCTTCTTGGTGCGGGTCATGTTCATTCTCCGAATGGATAGCCGGGTGGCGAACTGTTCGCCATGCTGCGGACTTGTCGGTCGCAGGGCCGGAATCGCGCGGTTCGCAGAAAAAATTCGCGGAAGGCCGCTTGGTTCCGCTCGGCTGCCTGTGAGCAGCGGCTTGCCGGCAGGCGCTGGATGTCGTCGGATCAGTCGCCTCTGAATGGAGAACCCGCGCCATGACGATCGGACGGCTCGCTCTCGCCATCGGCTTTGCGACCCTGCTCGCAGCGCCTCTCCGCGCCGAGCAATGGGCGAGCAGCTACACCGCCCACGACTACGCCAAATGCCGCAAGGACAAGGGTAATGGCGATCCCGTCGCGGTCCATCGCTGCCCGGGCAAGGCTGGCATCACCGTGGTCTGGACCGCCGGCGACGATTCATCCGCCGTCGCGTTCGGTGGGAAGGCGTTGCAGGAGACGATCTCGGACAAGGCCGCCTTTTTCGAGGTCGGCAGGACGATCGAATGGCGCAGCCCGAAGGGCAGCCGGCCGCAGGCGGCTATCGTGCGCTATGCGACCGGCCAGAGCGTCGGCAAGCTCGATGGCAGCCGGCTCGTCGTCTATCGGCTCGCGCCGGATGGTGCGTCCTGCATTCTCGGCAGCGTCGACGCCCGCAAGTCGGACGCCAATAACTCAGCTCGCCGTCTCGCCGACGAGAAGTCTGCGAGCTTCCGGTGCGGGCAGGACGCCCGCACCGAGGGTTGAGCTCTCAGCCGTAGAGATATTTCGGCAGCCAGAGCGCGATGCCCGGGAAGACATAGACCAGCACCATCGCCACCAGCACGATCCAGAGGAAGGGCATCACGCCCGAGAAGATCTGGTTGATGGTGACGTGCGGCGGCGCGATCCCCTTCAGGTAGAACGGCGCCATCGCCACCGGCGGCGACAGGAACGAGGTCTGGATGTTCAAGGCGATCAGGATGCCGAAGAACAGCGGGTCGATCTTGAAGAATTCCAGCAGCGGCAGGAAAATCGGCACGAAGATCACGATGATCTCGGTCCATTCCAGCGGCCAGCCGAGCACGAAGATGATCACTTGCGCCACGATCAGGAACATGGTCGGCGACAGGTTGAGCGCCGTGACGAGGTTCTTGATCGGCTCGTGACCGCCGAGGATGGCGAAGATCGACGAGAAGATGAACGAGCCGACGAAGAGCCAGCAGACCATCGCCGAGGTCCGCGCCGTCAGGATCACAGACTCCTTGACCTTGGTGAATGTCAGCGAGCGATACGCGGCCGCCAGGATCAGGCTGCCGAGCGAGCCGATCGCGGCGGCTTCCGTCGGCGTCGCCAGGCCGAAGAAGATGCAGCCGAGCACCGACATAATCAGGATGGTGAGCGGGAAGAAGCTGGTCAGCAGCGCCCAGGTCACCGTCGTCCAGGGCACATCGGTCTGCTCCTTCGGCAGCTTCGGCGCCAGAGCCGGGTTGAGCCAGCAGCGGATCAGCACATAAAGCATGTAGAGCCCGGCCAGCAGCAGGCCGGGAAACAGCGCGCCGGCATAGAGCTTGGGCACGGAAACACCGGCGGTCGCGCCGTAGAGGATCAGCATCACCGAGGGCGGGATCAGGATGCCGAGGCAGCCGCCGGCGCAGACCACGCCGGCCGAGAGCCTGACGTCGTAGCCGGCGCGCAGCATCGCCGGGAAGGCGAGCAGCCCCATCAGTGTCACCACCGCGCCGACGATGCCGGTCGCGGTCGCGAAGATCGCGCAGGTCGCGAGCGTCGCGATGGCGAGCGAGCCCGGCACGTTGCCGAGCGCGAGCTGGATTGAGTGGAACAGCTTGTCGAGGATGTTCGCCCGCTCGATGATGTAGCCCATGAAGATGAAGAGCGGAATCGAGACCAGGACGTCGTTGGCCATCACCGAATAGGTGCGCTGGACCACCAGGTTGAAGACGATGTCGCCCATCGCCCAGTAGCCGAAGCCGACACCGAGAGCCATCAGCGTGAAGGCGATCGGGAAACCGAGCATGATGAAGAAGATGAACAGGACGAGCATCACCACGCCCAGTTCCGGATTGCCCATGCCCAGCATCAGATCGCTTTCCCCGCATCGGGCGCGCCCTGCGCGGCCGCGGCCTGTTCGAGAATGAGCTTCTCGGTTTCCTCGACGTCGTGCAGGCGCGGCGGCCACTCGCCGGTGCGCAGGCAGATGACGCAGCGCGCCACCTCGGCCAGCCCCTGCACCGTCATCAGCACGCCGGCGATCGGGATCAGCGACTTGAAATGGTAGAGCGGCGGCCCGTTCGGCGAGTTCGAGGAATGCTCGCCGATCATCCAGGAGAAGGCCGCGAACTTGTAGCCGGCCCAGGCCAGCGCGATGATGCCCGGGAAGAAGAAGAGAAAATAGAGCGCAAGATCGAGCCGCGCCTGCGTCCGCGGGCTCCAGGCACGGTAGAGGAAATCGCCGCGGACATGGGCGTTGCGGGCGAGCGCATAGGGTCCGGCCAGCATGAACAGCGTGCCGTAGAGGATATAACTGACGTCGAAGGCCCATTCGGTCGGCGCGCGCAATACGTAGCGGGCGAAGACCTCGTAGCTGATTGCCAGCGTCAGGATCAGGATCGTCCAGCCGGCGAGCTTGCCGATGGCGGTGTTGAACTTGTCGATCGCGAGGATCAGTTTCATCCGCGTCCGTCGCCTGCTGTTCTAAGAATGGCAAAAGCGCCCGCCGTCACAAGGACGGCGGACGCGGCTCCGTCAGGGCAGCGGCCTTCAGGTCTTGAAGAAGTGGTTGAAGGCGAGATCGCGCGAGGGCTCATTCAGGCGCTGGTAGGAGACCGTGCGCTTGACCCAGTCCTTCTGGCTGTCGACCACCTTCTTGAAGAACGGGCTCTCACCGCCGAGCTTCTCCAGCACCTTGTCCCAGGCGGCGAGCTGCGCCTTCAGGATCACCTCCGGTGTCGCGACGACGGTGACGCCCTTGCCCCGCAGCATTTCGAGATCCTTGGAGTAGCGGTCGAGCGCCTTCCAGATCATGTCGGAGGAGGCCGACTCGGCCGAGTACTTCACGATCGCCTTCTGCTCCGGCGAGAGTGCATCGAACTTGGTCTTGTTGAAGAGCAGTTCGAAGCTCTCCGCCGCCTGGTGATAGCTTTGCAGCATGTAGACCTTGGCGACGTCCTGGAAGCCGAGGATCGAATCCGAGGACGGGTTATTGAATTCGGCGCCGTCGATGACGCCGCGCTCCAGCGCCGGCACGATCTCACCGCCGGCCAGGATCGTCACCGCAGCGCCCATCTCGCGCATCAGGTCGGCGGCGAGACCGACGGTCCGGTATTTCAGGCCCTTGAAGTCGTCGGCCGTCTTCAGCTCCTTCTTGAACCAGCCGAGCGGCTGGCACGGCATCGGCCCGGAGAAGAAGCCGACGAGATTGAGCTTGAGCTGGTTCTGGACGAGGTCGTTATAGAGATCGTAGCCGCCGCCATGGTTCATCCAGCCGAGGAAGTTGGTGGCGTCCCAACCCAGCGCCGGCGGCGTGCCGAACAGCGAGAACGCCTTGTTCTTGCCGTACCAATAGGCCGAGACGCCATGGCCGCCATCGAGGATGCCGGCCGCGACCGCATCCTGCATCTGGAAGGCCGGCACGACGGCGCCGGCGGCGAGCACGTCGACCTTGAGCCGCCCGCCCGACATGTCGTTGATGCGCTTGGCGAAATCGCCGGCGAATTCGTGGAAGATGTCCTTGGTCGGCCAGGTTGATTGGAACTTCCAGGTCACGGTCTGCGCCCGGCTGACCTGCGGCATCGCGATTGCGCCTGCACCTGCGAGCCCGGCCACTTTCAGGAAATTGCGCCTATTGGCGCGCGTCTTCGTCGCTTCGGACGTCATGGTTCTCTCCCCAGAGAAACGGCGCCGTTGAAGCCGGCGTGCATTGTTTGCGGCTCTGATGGCCGTCAGCCTTCAGAGTTTCGGCCGCACGGGGAGATAGCAAGCGTAGAAGTCATTGCACTTTAGTTGCAGGCGGAAGGGATAATGTTCCCAAGGGAATGAGTGCTGTTCTCCTGCGGAAAGAAACAGCCTGGCTAACGCCTATGCGCCAAAGAAAACGGCGCCGCACAAAGTGCAGCGCCGCCATCGATCGGACGAGTCTGATCGAGAATTCGTGTTCAGCGGCGCTTACCGGCGACCCGCATCTCCATATACTGCACGGCTTCGAGCAGCACGCGGCGCGGCCGCTCGGCATCGCGCTTGGCCTGCTCGGCCTTGCGCTGCACCTCGCGCTCGATCTCGGCCAGACGCTCGGCCTCCTCCTGGGCTGCACGCTCCAGGGCGGCGAGGCGCTCGGCTTCCAGGCGCTCCGCTTCCTTCTTGGCATCGCGCTCGGCCCGCGCGACGGCGATCGCCTCGCGCTCGGCCCGACGCTGCACCATCACCGGATCGTCCGGCCCAGGGCGCTTCTTGAAGCGCTCGAGCAGGGCCTTCTTCGCATTGGCGGAGTTGGCCTGGCGGTCGGTGAAATGGCGGTCGTTCGGATTCTTCAAGGTTGGCCTTCAGGAGTTGCTCGGGCGAAAATGCCGCCCGCGCGCAGCAGATAATGCAGCGCGCGGGGTTTTTGTAGTGAAATCAGCGCGGGGCGGCTGCGCCGGCAGCGCGGGGCTTGAGCACCTTCGGCTTCGGCGCGGCGATCAGACCTTCGCGCTGAGCCTGCTTGCGGGCGAGCTTGCGGGCGCGGCGGACGGCCTCGGCCTTCTCGCGGGCGCGCTGCTCGGACGGCTTCTCATAGGAAGCGCGACGCTTCATCTCGCGAAACACACCTTCGCGCTGCAATTTCTTCTTAAGAACGCGAATGGCCTGATCGACATTGTTGTCGCGCACGAGAACCTGCATCCGTGTCTCCAGCTTTGCAGGATGGAAGGAAAAAGGGCCAGGCTGAGCCCGACCCTTGATGAATTATGCGCCCCGGTAACAGAAATCGGCGGCCAGCGCCACCCCCGTTTTACCCCGTTTTGCGCATGGCAAACCCGCATCGCCTCGCGCCTCTTGGCATGACACGGCCCGCCATGCACCCTTGAGCCTCCCGTCGATCACGCCGGACGCCAATGGATTCGCAAGCCGCCAACGAGCTCTTCCCCCATATCCGCATCGTTATCGGCATGGTGGTCGGCCTCGGCATCACGCGGCTGCTCACCGGCCTCGCCAGGCTGATCCAGCACCCGAAGCGCTATCGGCTGTCGGCGATCCATCTGCTGTGGGTTTTTTCGCTGCTCGTCGAGCTCGCTCTGTTCTGGTGGTGGGAGTTCGCGCTGTCGCGGCTGCCGAGCCTGACCTTCAGCACCTTCATCTTCCTGATCGTCTACGCGCTGACGCTCTTCCTGCTCTGTGCACTGCTATTCCCGGACGATCTCGACGAATATGCCGATTACGAGGACTATTTCCTCAACCGCAGGCGCTGGTTCTTCGGCCTCTTCGCGCTGACCTTCGCCCTCGATGTCGTCGATACCGCGATCAAGGGCTCCGAGCGCTGGAGCCACTACAGCGCCGATTATCTCGTCCAGGTCCCGCTCGGTCTCGGGCTCTGCCTGCTCGCCTCGCTCTTCGCCAACAAGCGCCTGCAGCTCGCAACGGCGTTGCTGCACATCGCCTACCAGGCCTACTGGATCGTCCGGGTGCTCGGCGCGCCGGTATGACAGGCCTGTACCGCGCGCGGCGTAGCGGCAATGCACCCGCACTGCTTTACAATGCCGGCGATTTGGCCAAGGAACGGCGACAGGCACTGTCTTGCCCGCCTTGAAGCCCGGTCCCGCCGTGAATCTGCCCGCCCTCGACCAGTTCCGCCGCATCGTCGTCAAGGTCGGCTCGTCCCTGCTCGTTGATCGTGCACAGGGGCGTCTGCGCCATGCCTGGCTCGCCGCGCTCGCCGAGGACCTCGCCGAATTGCATGGCCGCGGTGCCGACGTGCTCGTCGTCTCCTCCGGCGCGATCGCGCTCGGCCGCACCGTGCTGAAATTGCCGGCCGGGCCGCTCAAGCTCGAGGAGAGCCAGGCTTCCGCCGCGGTCGGCCAGATCGCGCTCGCCCGCAACTGGGCAGAAGCGCTCGGCCATCACGGACTCAATGCCGGCCAGATCCTGCTGACGCTCGCCGACACTGAGGAACGCCGGCGCTATCTCAATGCTCGTGCGACGCTCGGCCGGCTGCTCGACCTGCGCGCCGTCCCGGTCATCAACGAGAACGACACCGTCGCCACCTCCGAGATCCGCTATGGCGACAATGACCGGCTCGCCGCCCGCGTCGCGACTATGGCGGGCGCCGACCTGCTGGTGCTGTTCTCCGATATCGACGGGCTCTATACCGCCCCGCCTCTGTCCAGCCCGGACGCCAGGCACATCCCGGTCATCCCGGCGATCACGCCTGCGATCGAGGCGATGGCCGGCGGCGCGGCTTCCGAACTCTCCCGTGGCGGCATGCGCACCAAGATCGAGGCCGGCAAGATCGCGACCGCCGGCGGCGCCCATATGCTGATCGCCGATGGCCGCGCCAAGAATCCACTGCGGGCCGTCGCCGAAGGCGCACGCTGCTCCTGGTTCCTCAGCGCCTCTACGCCCGCCACAGCGCGCAAGACCTGGATCGCCGGCTCGCTCGAACCGCGCGGCACGCTCCATCTTGACGACGGTGCCGCCCGTGCCTTGCGCGGCGGCGCAAGCCTGCTGCCGGTCGGCGTGACCCGGATCGAAGGCGCCTTCAGCCGCGGCGACGCCGTGGTGATTCGTGCCGGCGACGGCAGCGAGCTCGGCCGTGGTCTCGTCGCCTATGATGCGGACGAGGCGGCGCGCGTGCTCGGCAAAGCCTCTCGCGATATCGAGGCGGTGCTCGGCTATCCCGGCCGCGCCGAGATGATTCACCGGGACGACATGGCGCTGCGCCTCGGCTACGATCCAGGTGTGTGAGGAAACTTCAGGCCCATAATGACCAGCGAAAGCGCCCGGCGCATGCCCGCGCCTGACAACGAGAACGGCGACGTCGCCGCGCTGATGGCGGCGCTCGGCCGGGGCGCTCGCGCCGCGGCGCGCCGGGTCGGCACTGCCCCGGCGGAGCAGCGTAACCGTGCGCTCGCGGCCATGGCAGTCGCCTTGCGCAAGCGTGCGCAAGCGATCCTCTCTGCCAATCGTCAGGATCTCGCTGATGGGCAGGCCGCCGGCCTCGCCGCCTCGTTCATCGACCGACTCGCTCTCGATGAGGCCCGCTTGGAGGTGATCGCTCAGGCCGTCGCCGACATCGCCGCCTTGCCCGATCCCGTAGGGCGCGTGCTGGCGAGCTGGACACAGCCCAATGGCCTGTTCTTCGAGCGCGTCGCCACCCCGCTCGGCGTCGTTGCCGTGATCTTCGAGAGCCGCCCCAACGTCACGGCCGATGCCGGGGCACTCTGCCTGAAGAGCGGCAATGTCGCGATCCTGCGCGCCGGTTCCGACAGTTTCCGGACCTCGAGCGAGATCGCCGCCGCCATGCAGGATGGGCTCACTGCGGCCGGCCTGCCGCGTGAGGCGATCCAGCTCGTGCCGAGCCGCGACCGCGCCGCCGTCGGCGAGATTCTCAAGGGACTCGATGGCGCGATCGACGTGGTCGTGCCCCGCGGCGGCAAGAGCCTCGTCGCGCGCGTGCAGAAGGAAGCGCGCGTGCCCGTCTTCGCCCATCTCGACGGCAACTGCCATGTCTATATCCATGCCGCGGCTGATCTCGACATGGCCCGCGCGATCCTGCTCAACGCCAAGCTGCGTCGCACCGGCGTCTGCGGCGCAGCCGAGACGCTTCTGGTCGACGAGGCCTGCGCCACGACGCATCTGCAGCCGCTCGTCACCGCCCTGCTCGACGAAGGCTGTGCCGTGCGCGGCGATATGGCGGCGCAGGGCGTCGATCCGCGCGTCACGCCGGCCAGCGAGGAGGATTGGCGTACCGAATATCTCGACCGCATCATCGCGGTGAAGGTCGTGCCCGGCCTCGACGCCGCAATCACGCATATCGAGACCTATGGCTCGCACCATACCGATGCGATCGTGACGGGAGACGAGGCAGCCGCAGCCCGTTTCCTCGCCGAGGTCGATTCGGCGATCGTCCTGCACAACGCCTCGACCCAGTTCGCCGATGGCGGCGAGTTCGGCTTCGGCGCCGAGATCGGCATTGCCACCGGCCGCATGCATGCGCGCGGGCCCGTCGGCGTCGAGCAGCTCTGTTCCTTCAAATATCGGGTCCATGGCCGGGGTCAGGTCCGACCGTGAGCGCCGAGGAGCTGCGCCTGCCGCCGCACGCGCCCGGCCTGCGCATCGGGCTGTTCGGCGGCACCTTCAACCCGGCCCATGACGGCCATCGCATGGCGAGCCTGACGGCGCTGCGCCGGCTCCAGCTCGACCGGGTCTGGTGGCTGGTCACCCCCGGCAACCCCTTGAAGGACAACCACGCCTTGCCGCCGCTGACGCAGCGCATCGCGACCGCTCGCGCGCTTGCCGACCACGGCCACATCAATGTCACCGGCATCGAGGCGACGCTGCGTACACGCTACACCGCCGACACGCTGCGCCAGCTGAAGCGCCGTTGCCCGGGTGTGCGCTTCGTCTGGATCATGGGCTCGGACAATCTGGCGAATTTCCACCGCTGGAACGAATGGCGCACCATCGCCAGGATGATGCCGATCGCGGTGATCGACCGCCCGGGCTCGACCCTCCACTCGGTCGCCTCCCCCGCCGCCAACTGGATGGCGCGCTGGCGGTTGCCGGAGAACCAAGGCGCCGCCCTACCGGTGCGCACCTCGCCCGCCTGGATCTTCCTGCACGGCCGGCGCTCCGAGCTGTCTTCAACCTATCTGCGCGAACTCGCCGAAAGCAATTGAACTCAACCCCTCCGGCGCTTAAATTGGGGGTGTCGCGCTGTGAGCGCGTCGTCACGTGAGGATACGACTCTGAACCGTCAATCGATCGGCGAAGCTGCCACTGCGCCGCTTCCCCCGGCTGCCCTGACCGACAATCCGGCTGCGCCCAGCATTGCGCTCGCCCTGCAGGTCCTGGACGACATGAAGGCCGAGGACGCCACCGTGATCGATCTGGTCGGCAAGACCTCGCTGGCCGACGCCATGATCATCGCCTCCGGCCGGGTCAACCGCCATGTCGCCTCGATCTCCGACAGCCTCGTCGAAGCCTTCAAGAAGGCTGGCCATGACACGCCGAAGGTCGAGGGCTTTCCCGCCTGCGACTGGGTGCTGATCGACACCGGCGACCTGATCATCCACATCTTCCGCCCGGAAGTGCGCCAGTTCTACAATCTCGAAAAGATGTGGGGCGCCGATCGGCCGCGCGAGCGCCTTGACGGCTAGCCCCTAGTTTTCGTGCGCCTTTCGGTCATCGCCGTCGGCCGCCTCAAGGATGGGCCGGAGCGCGATCTTTGCGCCCGTTATCAGGACCGCGCCCAGGGCCTTGCCCGTGGACTCGGCTTGAGCGGGCCCGATGTCGTCGAGCTTGCCGAAAGCCGCGGCCGCCGCACCGAGGAGCGCCGCCGCGACGAAGCCAGGCTGATAGCGGAGCGCCTGCCGCCTTCCGGGCTCGTCATCGCCCTGGACGAGCGCGGCAAGAGCCTGGACAGCGACGCATTCGCCAATAGGCTCGCCATGGCGCGCGATGCCGGAACCCCGGCCGCGACCCTGCTGATCGGCGGCGCCGACGGGCTCGACGCCGAGTTGCGCGAACGCGCCACACTGGTGCTTTCGTTCGGAGCGCTGACCATTCCGCACCAGATCGTCCGGGCCCTTGTGCTCGAACAGCTTTATCGGGCAATGACGATCATGGCCGGACACCCCTATCATCGGGCATGACCCGCCTCTCCCGGCTGATTCGGATCTCGCGCGCGCTCCGGCCTTGGCCGGCGCTGCTGTGCGCTTGCCTCGCCACCGGCACCGCCTTGGCTCAGACGGCTGCCGCTCCTGATTCGGAGCAGACCGCCCGCGAGACAGAACAGAAGCGCGAGGAGAAGCGCGCCCGCGAAGCCGAGCTCAAGGCGATCGAGGAGCGGCTCGCCGGCAGCGCCGAGGCCCGCGCCAAGCTGGAAGCCGAGATCGCCGGCATCCGCGCCGACCGGACCAAGCTCAACCAGGCCCTGCTCGATACCACCGCCCGCACGCAAGGAGCCGAAGGCCGCATCGCCGGACTAGAACAGCGTCTCTCGCTGCTGCAGACCAGCGAGACCGCGATCCGGCGCTCGCTGGAAAGCCGGCGCGGCCTCATCGGCGAGGTGCTGGCCGCGCTCCAGCGCATCGGCCACCGGCCGCCGCCGGCGGTGCTGGTCCGGCCGGAGGACATCCTCGAAGCGGTGCGTGCCTCGATGCTGCTCGGTGCGGTCGTGCCCGATCTGCGCCAGGAGATCGCAATCCTCGGCACCGACCTCGCCGAGCTGGTGCGCCTGCGCGAACGCATCGCCGAAGAGCGCAAGGCTATCGCTGCCGAGATGGAAGGCCTGGCTGGCGAGCGCCAGCGCCTCGCCTCGCTGATCGAGGCGCGGCGCAGCCGCGAGGCGAGCGCCGCGCAGGACATCGAGGCGCAGCGCGCCACCGGCAGTGAGCTCGCAACGCAGGCAAAAACCCTGCGCGACCTCGTCGAGCGCATCGAGAAGGACATCTCCTCCGCCACCCGCGCCGCCGAAGCCGCCCGCCGGGCACTCGAGGCCGAGACGCAGGAGCAGCGCCAGCGCATGGCGCAGCTCGCCTTCCGCGATCCCGCCCGGCTCGCCCCCAAGGCGGCCTTCCAGGAACTGCGCGGCATGCTGCCCCTGCCGGTCGCCGGTTCACAATTGCGTGGATTTGGTTCGAGCGATGAAGTTGGCGCCCCAACACGCGGAATTTCGCTTTCAACCCGGCCAAATGCCGTGGTTTCGTCACCTTCGGATGGCTGGGTGGTCTATGCGGGGCCGTTCCGCTCCTTTGGCCAACTCTTGATCCTCAATGCCGGCAATGGTTACTATGTTCTTCTGGCAGGCATGCAGCGCATCGACGTGTCGTTGAACCAGTTTGTGCTGGCTGGAGAGCCGGTAGCGGTAATGGGCGAGACCGCGGAAGCGGCCGCGACGAATGTGGGAGCGGGAACCGGCGAGCCGGTTCTCTATATCGAGTTCAGGAAAGACGGCGTCTCGATCGATCCGACGCCGTGGTGGACGAAATCGCAAAGCGAAAAGGTTCGCGGATGATGCGCAAGGTTTCTCTCGTTCTGGTCGGCGCTATCGCCGGCGCGGGCCTCACTGGTGTCGCCACGCAGACGAGGCTGTTCTCCTCGACCAGCGCGGTCGCGGCCTCGGCCGAGGTCTACCGCAGCCTCAACCTCTTCGGCGACATCTTCGAGAAGATCCGCACCGACTATGTCGAGAAGCCGGATGAGCAGAAGCTGATCGAGGCCGCCATCAACGGCATGGTCTCCTCGCTCGATCCGCACTCGGCTTATCTCGATGCCAAGAGCTTCCGCGACATGGACATCGACATGCGCGGCCAGTTCGGCGGGCTCGGCATCGAGGTGACGATGGAGGACGGCGTCCTCAAGGTCGCCAAGCCGATTCGCGACACGCCTGCATCCAAGGCCGGCATCCTGGCCGGCGACATGATCCGCCAGATCGACGGTGACGAGGTCAAGGGCCTCAGCCTCAACCAGGCCGTCGAGAAGATGCGCGGCATCATCAACACGCAGGTGAAGCTCAAGATCGAGCGCCCCGGCAAGACCGAGCCGCTGGAATTCACCCTGACCCGGTCCAACATCGTCGTGCCGGCGGTCGAGGAGCGCGTCGAGAACGATGTCGGCTATATCCGCATCGGCACCTTCAGCGAGCAGACCTATGAGGGCCTGCGCAAGGCGCTCGACAAGGTCAATGCCGAGATCGGCTTCGACAAGATCAAGGGTTACGTCATCGACCTGCGCAACAACCGCGGCGGCCGGCTCGATCAGTCGGTGCTGGTCTCCGACGCCTTCCTCGAGCGCGGCAAGATCGTCTCGACGCGCGGCCGCAACGCCGAGGAGACCCAGGTCTTCAACGCCAAGTCGGGCGACCTGACCAAGGGCAAGCCGGTCGTCGTGCTGATCAACGGCTCCTCCGCCTCCGCCGCGGAGATCGTCGCCGGCGCCCTGCAGGACCACAAGCGCGCCACCGTCATGGGCTCGCGTTCCTTCGGCAAGGGCTCGGTGCAGACCGTGATCCGCCTCGGCGACAATGGTGGCCTCAGGCTGACCACGGCGCGCTACTACACCCCGTCCGGCAACTCGATCCAGGCCAAGGGCATCACGCCCGACATCGAGATCATCCAGGATGTGCCGGCCGAGCTGAAGGAGAAGATCGAGAACAAGGGCGAGGCCTCGCTCAAGGGCCATCTGCGCAATGGCGACGGCAAGGAGGAGCAAGCCGGCTCGCCGTCCTACGTTCCGATTGATCCGGCCAAGGACACCCAGCTCGCCGCGGCGCTCAACCTGCTGCGCGGCAAGAAGGACGTGGCATTGCCTGCCACGCCGGCCCCCGCACCCGCTCCGGAAGCCGGCAAGTCCAACTGAGCAAGTCGGACCGAGTCGCCGGGCTTTCCAGCCCGATAACTCGATACTTGTGCAACGGCCGCAGGAGATTGTTTTCCCTGCGGCCGATTGACGATTGATTCCCGCCCGAATCATCCGACTCTAGCGATGCGAACTGATTCGCATGCGTGATGACGTCGAAGAGGACGGCGCTTCTTGGTTGGATTGCCGCTCAGCGAACTCGACCAGCCGCTCGGGCAGGCGAAGCGCGTGCACGCGCCGCGCCCCTATGCGCGCTGGCTCTGGCGCGGCCTGACCAGCGCTCTGGCTGTCATCTTCGCCGGTCTCGCACTCTACGCAGCGCTGAAGCGCGACCCCGTCGGCGGCGAGCCGGTCGCGACCGCCATGATCCGCGAGCGTCCTGCGTCTCCTGATGTCGCCAAGGCCCCGCTTCAGCCCACCACGCCTGAGGAAAGGCGCGGTCCCGCCAGCGCCAGCCAGCTCGAAACCGAATCCGGCGTCACCGTCGTCCGGCCAGGTGCCGACGCCCCCGGCGCTATCATCATCACCGTGCCCGATGACGGGGCGATCAAGCTCGCGCCGTCGCCCGACAAGCGCCTCGTCGAACGCACCCGGCATGGTATCCTGCCGAAGATCGGCCCCGATGGGGCGACGCCGATGCAGGTCTATGCGCGTCCGCTCGGCCCCGCCCCTACCAACAAGCCAGCCGGCCGGATCGCGATCCTCGTCGGCGGCCTCGGCATCAGCCAGAGCTCGACCAGCGAGGCGATCGCGCGCCTGCCAGGGGCCGTGTCGCTCGCTTTCGCCCCCTATGGCGCCGATCTGGAGAAGACCGTGCAGCGGGCGCGCAGCGAGGGCCATGAGGTCTTCCTGCAGGTCCCGATGGAGCCCTTCGACTATCCCGACAACGATCCGGGGCCTCATACCCTGCTCACAGGGCAAAAGGGCAGCGATAATCTCGACCGACTGCAATGGGTGCTCGGCCGCGTCACCGGCTATGTCGGCATCGTCAACTTCCTCGGCGGCCGCCTGACCGCCGACGATACGGCGCTGACGCCGCTTTTGCGTGAGCTCGCCGGACGCGGCCTGATGGTCGTCGACGACGGCTCCTCGCCGCGCAGCCTGCTCGCATCGACGGCGACGCGGGCCCAGATTCCGGCGCTCAAGGCCGACCTCGCGCTCGACGCCGTCCCGCGTGCCGAGGCGATCGACAAGGAATTGCAGCGCCTCGAGACGCTCGCCCGCGACCAGGGCGCAGTCGTCGCCATCGCCAGCGCGCTGCCGGTCACGGTCGAGCGCATCACCCGCTGGGCCCGCACGCTCGAGGGCAAGAACCTGGTCATCGTCCCGGTCAGCGCCGCCCGCGGCTTCCGCAACCCTTCGACCACCGGCTCGCTGCGATGACGAAACCTCCCGCCGGCTACCGCCCCTGCGTCGGCCTCGCCCTGTTCAATCCGGCCGGCCTCGTCTTCATCGGGCGCCGCGCCAATCGCAGCCAGCGTGAGCATGTCGCGCCAGGCCATGAATGGCAGATGCCGCAAGGCGGCATCGATGCCGGCGAGCAGCCGATCGAGGCCGCCTATCGCGAACTGCGCGAGGAGACCAATGTCTCTTCGGTCTCATTGCTCGCCGAGGCGCCGGACTGGCTGAGCTACGACTTGCCGCGCGAGATCGGCAAGGAAGCCTGGCGCGGCCGCTATCGCGGCCAGTCGCAGAAATGGTTCGCCTTCCGCTTCGAGGGCGACGAGAGCGAGATCAACATTCTCGCTCCGGCCGGCGGCCACAAGGCGGAGTTCGATGCCTGGCGCTGGGTCGAGCTGGCGCAGACACCGGAGCTGATCATCCCGTTCAAGCGCGATGTCTACCGCGAGGTGGCGCGCCTCTTCGCAGGGCTGGTGCGATGAGCGCCCGGCGCAAGCGGCGGGACCGTCACGAAACCCTTACATGGCGGCCCGATTCTGCTGCAATGACCGATTCGGTGCAGAAGCTCTACGCCGCCGTCCTCTCGGCCCGTGCTCGTGATCCGGCCTTGTCGCGAACCGCCAAGCTTATCCGCGAAGGCGTGCCAAAAATGGCCAAGAAGCTCGGCGAGGAAGCGGTCGAGGTCGGCATCGAGGCGGTGCAGAACAATCGCCCGGCGGTCGTCCGCGAAAGCGCCGACCTTCTCTACAATCTCGTCGTGCTGTGGAGCGAGCTCGGCATCACACCCGGCGAGATCTGGCGCGAGATGGACCGCCGTGAAGAGCTCTACGGCATCGCCGAGAAGCTGCCGAAGTCCCGGCAGGGCGGCCAGCCGCTGGCCGGCGAGACGAGCAAGCGCGAAGCCCCGCATCCGCTCCTCCTGCACGGCAAGCACCGCTGACGACTTCCTGGCAGCCGCCAGGTCCGGGCTCCAAGAGAAAGCGAACGAAGTCGGCAGAACGGGGCTTGCCAAGCGCGGCGCGAGCCTTTAAGTCGGCTTTCGTCAGCCCCGGCGGCCTTCTAAACCGCTCCGCTGTCATGCGCCCGTAGCTCAGCTGGATAGAGCATCAGACTACGAATCTGAGGGTCAGAGGTTCGAATCCTTTCGGGCGCGCCATTACCTAGCTCGGTTTAGAGCACAGTGTTTCCAGGACATTGCCGGACAGAATGAAACCGAAGCCTAGCGGCTCCGGTTGCGATGCTGTTCCTGGTTCTGATGGCTGCGCTCACCCCGTCCTGAGCCGAAACCGCAAGCTTCCGGCCGCCAAGGATCGCCAGCTGCCTTAGCCTTTTCGCGCCGTCAGCACGAACATCGGCACATCGCCGGGATAGGGCGACGCCGGAAAGAGATGCTGCCAGCTCCGCGCCGGCCCGAAGCCCGCTTCGCTCAGCATCGTGCGAGTCTCGTCCTCGGTCAGGCCGTCATGGCGCGGCAGGCTGGCGGCGAGCCCGTCGGGATAGGTTGAGCGGTATTGCGCCGCGACCGACCAGAGCCCGTCCGAGACGAGCACCAGGCCGCTTGGCCGCAGAATCAGTTGCGCCTTGCGCAGCGCCGCCATCGGGTCGGGAAGCGTCCAGAGCACGTTGCGCAGCGTCACGATATCGGCGGAAGCCGGCGCGAACGTTGCCTCTTCGATCAGGGCCTGTTCGAAGGTGACGTCGAGCCCGGACGCCTCGGCGGCCTTGCGAGCTGCAGCGAGCATCCCCTCGGAGCCATCGCAGGCACGCACCCGGTGTCCCAGCGAGGCGGCGATCAGCGCACAGGCACCCGTCCCGGTACCGAGATCGACGACGTCCTTCGCATCTTCAGTCTCGAAGGCGGCAGCGAGAACATCGCGCCAGAGCGAAGCCTGCGCGACATGGGAGGCCGCGCCATCGAAAGCCGGCGCGCGCCGGGTCCAGTAATCCGAGACCTGAGCCTGCGCCTCAGCTGCTTTCACGACTGCCTCCGTTCCGTCTCAACCAGGTATTCGATATGCCGGCGTCCCGACGCCCCCGTGCGGATCGAGACCGCGACGCCAAAGATGCGCTGGATGGCTTCGGCGGTTAGGACTTGGTCCGGAGACCCCGCTGCTTGCAATCGCCCCTCATGCAGCAGCGCGATCTCGTCGCAGAACATCGCCGCGAGGTTGAGATCGTGCAGCGCCATGATGCAGGTGATGCCGAGGCGACGGACCAGCCCCAGGATCGAGAGCTGGTGCTGGATGTCGAGATGGTTGGTCGGCTCGTCCAGGATGAGCTCGCTCGGCTCCTGAGCGAGTGCACGCGCGATATGGACGCGCTGGCGCTCGCCGCCCGAAAGCGTGTACCAGAACTGGTCGTGCCGCTCGGTGAGTCCGACCCGCGCCAGCGCCTCGTTCACGGCCGCCTCGTCGGCGTCGTTCCACGATGCCAGCGCGGCGCGATGCGGCGTGCGGCCGAGGCGGACGACGTCGCAGACAGATAATTGGATCTCGGTGGTTGCCTGCTGCTCGACGAAGGCGAGCCGGCGGGCGA
Source organism: Bosea sp. Tri-49 (assembly GCF_003952665.1). Taxonomy (NCBI): domain Bacteria; kingdom Pseudomonadati; phylum Pseudomonadota; class Alphaproteobacteria; order Hyphomicrobiales; family Alloboseaceae; genus Allobosea; species Allobosea sp. Tri-49. The sequence continues at coordinate 4,862,683 of NZ_CP017946.1, read as the reverse complement.
GATCACGCCGCGGCACGCCGGCGATGTCGCGTCCATCGAGCATGACGACGCCGCTGGCGACATTGCGCAGCCGGCAGAGCAGCCTGAGCAGGCTTGATTTGCCCGAACCGTTCGGCCCGATCAGGCCGAGCACCCGGCCGGGAGCCGCCTGCAGCGTCACCCCGTCGACGATCATCCGGCCGGCGGCGCCCCAGCGCACCTCGCGGGTCGCAAGCGTCATGCCGGCTGCCTCGCGCGGTAGAGGATCAGGGCGAAGACCGGCGCACCGAACAGCGCCGTCACCACGCCGATCGGCAGGATCTGCTGCGGGATCAGGATACGCGACAGGATGTCGGCGAGGATCATGAAGATCGCGCCGATGACGAGGCAGGCCGGCAGCAGACGGGCGTGGCCGGAGCCCACGAGGAAGCGAGCGGCATGGGGAATGATCAAACCGACGAAGCCGACCGTGCCGACGATCGAGACCATCACCGCGGTCATCACCGCGGTCGTCGCGAAGAGAATGACCTTCACCCTGGTGACCGCGACGCCGAGCGAGGCCGCGGCATCGACGCCGAAGGCGAAGGCGTCGAGCACCTTGGCGTGCAGCATACAGATGGCAAAGCCGATGAAGGCGACCGGCGCGGCGATCCACAGATCCGGCCAGCGCACGCCGCCGAAATTCCCCAGGAGCCAGAACATCACGCCGCGCGCCTGCTCGGCGCTGGCCAATGTCGTGACGATCGTCGCCGTCGCCGCATTGAAGAGTTGCGAGGTAGCGACACCTGCGAGGATGACGCGATCGCTCGCGCTGCCGGCGCCCGTCGCCAGCAGCGCGACGACCGCAAGTGCGGCGCAGGAGCCGATAAAGGCGCCGGCAGAGACCGTCAGCGCCGTGCCGCCGATACCGACGCCGAGGATCAGGACCGCGACGGCGCCGGTCGAGGCCCCGGCCGAGATGCCCAGCACATAAGGCTCCGCCAGCGGGTTGCGCAGCAGCGCCTGCAGGATGGCGCCCGAGAGCGCGAGGGCGCCACCGCATAAGCCAGCCATCAGCGCCCGGCTCAGGCGGTAATCGAAGATCACGCCCTGCTGGATCGCGCTGACCGGAAAATCGAGGCTGAACAGGCCGTTGCCGAGCGCCCGTAGCGCCGTCTCCAGCGGAATGCGCATCTCGCCGATCGTCACCGCCAGCGCCACCGAGAAGGTGAGCGCCAGCAGAGCCGCCAGCGCGATGGCGATCCGCGCTGGCCAGTTGGGACCGTGGACGGCGTGGCTCAAGGAGAAAGGCCGAAACCGGCGATCGCCTTGGCTAGCGTCTCGATGCCATCGACCGTGTCGAGGCCGGCGCGGGTCGCACCGACATCGATGATGACGACACGGTTGTTCTTCACCGCATCGAGCTTGCTGGCGACGGGGTCGGTCTTGAGGAAGTCGAGCTTCTTCTCGATGTCGTCGGCCGGGAAGCGGCGGCGATCCATCTTCACCGTGACGATCACCGCGGGGTTGGCGGCAGCGATGCTCTCCCAGCCGACCAGTGGCCATTCCTCATTAGTGGTGATGATGTTGCGGGCGCCAAGCTTCGACAGGATATAGGCGGGCACGCCGTTCTTGCCGGCCATGAAGCCGTCGCCCTTGATGTCCTTGCTGGAGAACCAGACCACGACCGGCACGTCCTTGGCCTTGACGTTCGCCACAGCCTGGACCGCCTTGTTCTCGCGCGCCTTCAGCTCGGCAATGAGCGCATCGGCCCGATCGGCGACGTCGAAGATCTGGCCGAACTCGCGGATATTGCGATAGACCAGCTCCATCGTGAACATTTGCGTGCGCACGCCATCGCCGGCGCCGGAATTGTCCTTGCCGACACAGTCGGTCGGCGAAACGTAAGTCGGCACCTTGACCTTGGCGAACTGGTCGCGCTTGCCGACGATGCCGTTGGGCCCGACATGCCATTCGAACATCGCGGTGACGAGATCCGGTTCCTGGGCGAGCACCGCTTCGAAGCTCGGATCGTTGTCGGCGAGACGCTTCACCTTGGCGTTGACCGCCTGATAGGGCTTGGCGACCGGCGAGAACCAGACCGCGGTGCCGACGACGCGGTCGGCGAGACCGAGCGCGTAGAGGATTTCGGTCTGCGTCTGGCCGATCGCGACGACGCGCTTGGGCGGACCGGCGAAGGTCACGCTCTCGCGGCAGTTCTCCAGTGTCAGCGGATACTGTGTTGGCGCAGCAGAAGCTGCACCCGCAAGCAAAGTGCCGAGAAGCACCGCAGCGGGCCATTGCAGCAGGCGGACAAATCGACGCGCAGTCGGCACAGGACGAGCCTCAAATGTAACAATGTTGCATTTCTGATAGAGGGGACGGCACGCAGCCGTCAAGCTCTGCGCCGTCGCGCGCATGGTGGTCGTTATGGACATGGACTTCATCGCTCCCCGAGATGACGGATGGGAGCTGGCAGGGGATGTGGACAGATGGCGGGCTCGGACGACCGCCACCGATGCACACCTCCGGGACACCCCGCCCGAAAGACGTCTTCGACGATCGGGGCAGGTCTCCTGGCTCGCGGGTCGACGCCGGTTCCGCCCGGCCTTCCCGGCGCAAGGAGCACCAGTGGACGATGGACGGAGAGCTCGCCGCTTACAGTTGCGGGGGCAGCCTCGGCTTTGGAGCAAGCGCGCCTCACCGAATTCCCTCTTAGCTCCGGAAGCAACCCGGAGAACCTCGATCGCGCCCACCCTATAAGGCGGCGCTACATCGTCAAGCGCCGTTCAGAGGCTGGGCGTGCTGTAGAGCCGCTTGCCCTGGACGGAAATCTCGACGTCCTGGAGGTAGCTTTTCAGCGCGGTGGTCGCGACCTCGATGCCGAGGCCGGGCGCATCCGGCGCTGCGACCTGCCCCCGCGCATCGCGCTCCAGATGATTGGCGGAGATCGCCGTGGCGAGCGGCTTCGGCATCGCCGGATATTCGCAGATTTCGTGATCGGCGAGCCCGGCATAGGGCTGCAGCGAGGCCGACAGCGCCAGATGCGAGGTGAACGTGTGGTTGACGAAGGTCACGCCCTTCGCCACCGCGTAATCCGCCACCGCCTTCGAGGGACCGATTCCGCCGATCCGGCCGCAATCGATCTGGACATAGCCGATGCCGCCATAGTCGATCAGCTGCTTGGCCATGGTTTCATTGTGGGCGCCTTCGCCACCGGCGAGGCGCACCTTTGGGCTAAGCTTGGCGAGTGCGCCATAGGCTTCAAGCGCGCTGGCGTGGAAGGGCTCCTCGAACCAGCGGACATCCGCCTTCTCCATCGCCGGCAAGCGGGCGGCCGCGCGCTCGACGTCTTCGATGAAGATCTGGCCGGTATCGACGAGCAGTATCCCGTCGGTTCCCAGCCCTTCCCGAGCCGCAACGAAATGCTCGGCATCGGCCTCGACGCTGCCGCGGCCGATCGGTCCCCAGCCGAACTTGGCGGCACGGAAATTCCGCTTCCTGGCATCCCGCGCACGCTCAAGCGTCTCCTGCGCCGTGCCGCCGAATAGCACCGAGGCATAGGGCGTCTTGGGATGGCTCTGGCGATAGCCGAGCAAGCGCCAGACCGGCTTGGAGCGCAGCTTGCCGAGGATGTCCCACAACGCCATCTCGACGCCGGAGAAGGTATGCGGCGCCTGCAGCAGGTCCATCGAATTGTAGGCGACCGCGGCAGCGATACGGGCGATGTCCTCCGGGCCATCCAGCTTCTGGCCGAGGACGGAATCGGCGACGGGCCGGCAGACCCCGTGCGACATCGGGCAGATGAAGGCGGCGATCGACGGCAGCGGGGCTGCCTCGCATTCGCCCCAGCCGACATGGCCGCCGGCGGCGACCCGCACCAGCAGCGCGTCCTGGCTGCCATCGGCCTCGTCGGTGACGACGGGCATGGCGAGATAGAAGAAGTCGACAGCCTCGATTCTGGGCATGGGCGCAGTCCTCACAGATCGTAGATCGTCGCGCGGGGCGCGAAGGTGACGTTGTCGTCGAGCGGATAGACGGGGCGGGCGCAGATGCGGTGGCCGAGGCTTCTGAGGTTCGCCGAAGTCGCGCCAGGCGCTTCGACGTTGAAATTGCGGGCGCACCACTGGTCGAACATGTGGAATTCGGCGTGGGGCGACTTCACCACGATCAGGTCGAAATCCTCGGGATCGAGCCCGTTGGCGTAGTACATTGCCCGGTCGAACAGGCTGACCGAGCGGCTCATCACCACGACGGTGACATTGTCGTAGGTGAGCACCGCGGTCGGGCCGGCCCGGAGCGGCGCCTTCATCGTCTCGAGCGCGGCTTCGCCGTCCGAAAGCAGCTTGACCGTCGCGGTCACCGGCATCGGCGGGAATCGGGCTGGGTCGATCGAGCCGCCGAGCGTCAACGACAGGCTCGCGCCGACGCCCGCCGCATGCGCCGCGGCCGCAGCCGGCGCATCGACGATCTGCGCCAGCACCCGCTTGCCGTAGCTGGCCTGTCGCAATCCGGCGAGGATCGCATTGCTATCGCCCGAAGCGCCCGAGGAGGTCGCATCGGCGGCATCGGTGAAGATCACCGGCCCATCGATGCTGCGCGCCTGCGCGATGGCGCGTTCAAGCGGCACGAGCTTGCCCTGCATGCGGAAGCGCAACGGCCAGAACTCCTGCGCCAACCTTGTCGCCTCCCGCTCGGCGCTCGCTGCGTCGCCATCGGTGAGGATCAAGACCTGCGAGCACAGCTCCGGCACGTCGGTGAAGGGGTTGCCGATCATGATGCCGGCCGCCAGCGCCCGCCCCTCTTCTTCGAGCCGACGGCATTCGGCGAGCAGTTCGCCATAGCAGCCGGTCTTGGTGATGAGTTCGTCGCCGCGGACCAGTGCCGGGATGACGACGCGGGCCGCGACCGGCCTGATGCCGCCAGCCATCAGTTTCAGCAGCAGTTCGGCCGCGCGTCGCCCGGTGTCGGCGAAGTCAACATGCGGATAGGTCCAGTAGATCGCAAAGCCGTCGACCTGGCGCAGCATGCGGTCGGTCAGGATGCCGTGCAGGTCGAGCGAGATGACGATCGGCATGTCCGGGCCGACGCGCTCGCGCAGCTTCTCCAGCAGATAACCTTCCGGATCGAGCTCGCCATCGGCGCCCATCGCGCCATGCAGCGAGACATAGATGCCGTCGATGCCGTCCAGCTTTGCGAAGATCGCGGCCAGCACCTCCTCGGAAAGTCTCTTCCAGCCCTCCGTCGAGAGCAGCCCGGCGCTGCCGGCGCGCGCGCAGATCGTCGGAACGATCTCGATATCGGGCCGCGCCTCGAAGACCGCGAGCGCGCCGCCGAGCTCCTGGTTCTGGCCGCGCTGCTCGTAGAGCCCGTTGCCATGGCGGATCAGGAAGTTGTCGTACCCTGACGGCAGCGGGTTGAAGGACGAGATCTCCTGCTTGCAGTCGGCGATCAGGATGCGCTTCATCGGCGGGCTCCGGTGGCTCAGAATTTCAGGCGAGGGTCGAGCACGTCGCGCAGGCCATCGCCGAGCAGGTTGAGGCCGAGCACGCAGACGATGATGGCGAGGCCCGGGAACACCGTGATCCACGGCGCTTCGCGCATGAAATCGCGGCCCTGGGCGATGATCGAGCCGAAGGAGGCGGCCGGTGGTGGCGGCCCGGCACCGACGAAAGAGAGCGCCGCCTCGGCCAGCACTGCGATGGCGAAGACATAGGTCAACCGCACGATCAGTGGCCCAGCCGCGTTGCGCAGCACGTGCTTGAACAGGATGGTCAGCTCGCCGGCGCCGATGGAGCGCGCGGCGGAGACATAATCCAATTCCCGTTCCAGCAGCACGGAGGCGCGCACGATCCGGGCGGTGTGCGGCGTCGTGGCGATGGCGAGCGCGATCACGACATTGGTCAGCGACGCGCCGAGCACGGCCGAGACGACCATGGCGAGCACGATCGAGGGGAACGCCATCAGTGCGTCCATCACCCGCATGATCGGCTGGTCGAGGCGCGGGAAGAAGCCGGCGACCGCGCCGCTCAGCGTCCCGGCGATGCCGGCGAGAATGGCGGTGAGGGCCCCGATGGCGAGCGAGATGCGCGCCCCGATCATCACGCGCGAGAGGATGTCGCGGCCAAAATGGTCCGTGCCGAACCAGTGGGCGGCGTCCGGCGCCACCAGCCGGGCGCGGATATTGCTGCGCAGCGGATCGAAGGGAGAAAGCAGGTCGGCGGCGAGCGCGACCAGCACCATGGCCAGCACCAGCACGCCGCCGATCACGAAGGAGCGGTGGCGCAGCAGGCGCCGCAGGGCGGCGCGGCCGACGAGCGGTTCAGCCGTGCTCATGCCAGTCTCACCCGCGGATCGACGACGGCGTAGAGGATGTCGACCACGAGGTTGATCGAGAGATAGACGACCGCGAGGAACAGGAGCCCACCCTGCAGCACGGGAAAATCGCGCGAGGCGATGGCGCCCACGATCAGGCGGCCGATCCCCGGGATCGAGAAGACCTGCTCGACGATGACCGCGCCTCCGAGCAGTGCGCCGGAGACGATGCCGATCACGGTGAGGATCGGGATCAGCGCGTTGGGCAAGGCATGGCCGAGCACAACGCGCAGCTTGGCCAGGCCCTTGGCGTCGGCGGTCCGGACATAGTCCTGGCCGAGCGTGTCGAGCATCGAGGCGCGCGCCATCCGGGCGATGAAGCCGACCTGGACGAGCCCGAGCGTCAGCGCCGGCAGGATCATGCAGCGCAGCCACTCGCTCGGTGATTGCGTGAAGGACGTGAAGCCACCGCTCGGCAACCAGCCGAGCGAGACCGCGAAGACGAGAACCATCACCAGACCGAGCCAGAAATCCGGAACCGAGAGGCCGAGCAGCACCGCCGTCATCACCGCCTGGTCGGGCCAGCGGTTGTGGTTGACCGCCGCGACGAGGCCAGCCGTGACGCCGACCACCACCGCGAAGGCGAGGGCGAGGGCCGCCAGCACCAACGTCACCGGCAGGCGCTCGATAAGCGCGGCGCTGACCGAGCGGTTGAGCAGGATCGACTGGCCGAGATCGCCGCTGAGGATCCGCCCGTACCAGCCCAGCATCTGCTGGGGCAGCGACAAATCGAGCCCGAGCGCGCTGCGCAGGGTGGCGATCTGCTCCGGCGTCGCCGAGGCGTCGAGAAAGGCCGCCGCCGGATCGCCCGGCACCAGCCAGATCAGCGCGAAGGACATCAACGAGACCAGTGCGAGCACGAGGAAGGCGCCCGCGAGCCGGCGGATCAGGAAGCTACCCATGCCGCTCCTCAATCAACGAAATGACGGCAGCCATCGCCGTCGGCGCAGCCTGCGGGATTTGGTCCCGCAGGCTGAAAGTTCAGCCGCTTGGGCTCACGGCTCGAGCCAGACGCCCCACATCCGGGGAATGCGATAGGGCTTGAAGTTCTTGAGCTTGGCCGTGGAGGCTTGGAAGATCCCGTAATTGCCGGCCTTCATAGCGACGGCGGCGTCGTACATGTGCTTCTGGAAGGCGTCGTAGAGCGCCTTGCGTTTGCTCTCGTCGAGCTCTGCGTTGAAGGCGGCGGCGATGCGGTCGATCTCCGGGTCCTTGGCCTGCTGCGAGAGGCCGTTCACCCAGGGCGCCATCACCGAGCCGGGCCCCTCATAGGGCTCGATGCCGAAGCCATGCGTCCAGAACGTCCAGTTCGTCGGCGTGAAGCCGATCTTCGAGACAGTCGGCCAGTCGGAGACGGCGATCTCAACCTCGATCCCGATCTCCTTGAGCTTCTGCTGCACCACGGTTGCGGTGTCGACATTGGCGCGCAGGTTGTCGACGATGAAGGTGACCTTGCCGCCCTTGTAGGAGGACTTGCCGAGCAGCTCCTTGGCGAGCTTCAGGTCAGCCTTGTTGTACTTGTCGCCGCCGATGGTCGAGTGGAAGGCGGCGCCGGGATAGAGCCAGCTCGGATCCATCTGGTAGATGTCGGCATAGGAGATCGCCATGATCTCCTCCATGTCGAGCGCCGCCTGCACGGCAAGGCGGAAATTGACGTCGTTGGCCGGCGGCTGCGCCTGGTTGAACTTGATCACCTGCAGGCCGAACGGCACGACCTTCTGGACAGTGAAGCGCGCATCGGTGCCGAGCCGCTTCGCCGTCGGCCCGTCAACGGTCTCGTTGAACTGGATCTGCCCGGCCTCGAGCGCGGCGGTGCGCGCGCCGCCCTCGGGCATGAAGCGGAAGACGACGCTGTCGAGGAAGGCTTCCTTCTTGCCGGCGAAGCCGTCGCGTCCGGTCCCCTTTGGATTGGGCGCATAGGCGTCATAGCGCGCGAGCTTCACATGGCTGTCCGGCTTGTACTCGACGAACTTGTAGGGGCCGGTGCCGATGATCTCGATCTTGCCGGCCTCCTTGGCGGCCTCGCTCGCCGGATAGATCGCGATCGGCGCACGCGGCGAGGAGAGATTGTCGAGAAAGGTCGACTGGGCCTGCTTCAGCGTGACCGTAACCTCATGCTCGCCGCTCGCCTTGACCGTGTCGATCGCGGCGACGAGCGCAGGCGAGGCGCCGATCTTGCGATAGCGCTCGAGCGAGGCGACGACGTCGGCGGCATCGAGCTTCTTGCCGTTGTGGAAGGCCACGTCCTTGCGGATCGGGAAGACATAGGTCTTGCCGTCCGGCGAGATGGTGACGCCTTCGGCGAGTTCCGGCACCGGCTTGGCGTTCTCGTCGCGGGCGTAGAGCGTCTCGAAGATGTGCAGGGTGACGTTGCGCGCGGCTTGCGCCGAGGTGATCTGGGCATCGAGCGAGGGCGGCGCCTGGCTGATGCCGATGGCGACCTCACCGCCCTTGCGTTGTGCGAGCGCTGCTTGAGCCCCTCCCAGGGCGATGACCGCAATGACAGCTGCTTTGAGAATGATGTGCTTTGCCATGTTCTTATCCCCTCCGGATTGATGGTCAGGCACGAAGGCAGTCAGGCCGCGGCGCGCACGGCGTCGTAATCCTCCATCAGCACGGCCACGGCATCGCCGCGCTGCACGCGGCCGGGTCCCGCCGACATCCACAGCACGCCGTCGCGGCGATAGCGCACCTCCAATGGCGCGCGGTCGATGTCCTCGACGAAATGCAGGTAGCCGGCGAGTTCCCCGGCGCGGCAGGCGTCGCCGACGACGTTACGCGGCTCGAACAGACCGCCAGCGGGCGCGAAGGAGTAGCCGGCTGAATCCCGCACCATCATATGGCGCGTACCTGGAGAACCGTCGCGCTGGCGCGTATCCGGCTCGCCCTCCATCAGCCCGAAATGCTTGAGGATGTTGGTCAGGGCCCGGTCGGCGATGCGCACGCCCTCGACATTGACGCGCCCCCAGCCGCCGAGCTCAGTGCCAAGCGAGAGGATGCCGCGGCGCTCGACCGACGATGTCAGCGTCGCGCCTTCATCGACACCCCAAAACACGACGTTGTAGGGCGCGCCGAAGGCGGCCGCCGCAGCCATGGTGCGCTCGCGCAGGGCGGTGTCGGCAACGTAATGCATGTTGGTCGAGAGCGCGGAATCGCCGGAATGCCCCGCGGTGTGGAGATCGACGGAGATATCGACCAGCGGCAGCAGCACCGCATCGACGAAATGGGCCAGCATCTCCGAGAAGGTGCCCTTCGGGTTGCCGGGAAAGCAGCGGTTCATGTCGCGATTGTCGACCGGCGAGAGCCGCGTGTCGTTCATCACCGCCGGGATGTTGAGCGCCGGGATCATAATGACGCGGCCCTGGATCGCAGCGGGATCGAGGCGGCGGGCGAGCCGCGAGATCGCGATCGGCCCTTCGTATTCATCGCCATGGACGCCGCCGGTGAACAGGATCGTCGGGCCGCTGCCGTTCTTCACGCTGACGACCGGAATTTCGACGACGCCCCAGCCAGAGGTATTGCGGGAGAGCGGCGCACGCAGATAGCCGGCCTGACGGCCGCTCGCCTCGAAATCGATCTCGCAACGAACCCGGCTTGTGGACGACATTGCGAGCCCCTCCTTGCTCTTGCTATCGTATGATTGTATACGATCATACGACGTGTCAAGCGAGAGAGAGTTGCATGCCGGAGGCAAGCGAGCGCATGGAGACGACCGGTATGGCAGAGCGGGCCGGGACTCCGGCTCCCGATTGGCAGCCACTCCAGCCGCAGACCCTCGTTGATCATGCGATCGAGGCGATCATCGCCGGTGCCGCCGCCGGGCTGATCCTGCCGGGCGACCGCATCGTCGAGGTCGATCTTGCCCGCAAGCTAGGGGTCAGCCGCGTGCCGGTGCGCGAAGCCTTGCGCCTGCTGGAGAGCCAGGGCGTTGTCGTCAGCGAGGCCTATAAGGGTATCAGGCTGCGCCCGGTCACCAATGAGCGCGTCTCCGATCTGATCGAGGCGCGCATCGCGCTCGAGGCCAGTGCGACCGCCCGCGCCGTCGCCGCCGGGCGCAATCGCGGCAGTCACCTCGACGAGCTGCGGAACGCCGTCGCCGAGATGGAGCTGATGGCGGCGCGCGGCAGCGCCTATGGCGTCGCCGTCGCCGATACGCGCTTCCACCGCGCGCTCTGCCGGCTTGGCGGCAACAGCGTCACGCTCGACTTGTGGGAGACGCTGGCGCCGCAATGCACGATCATTTTCGGCCTCGCCACCTTCGGCAAGCCGATGGCCGGCGTCGTCGAGGAGCATGTCGATCTCCTCGCCGTGTTCGAGGCCGGCGACATCGAGGCGATCGAGCGCACGCTCGATGAGCACATCACCGTGATGAACCACGCGATGGACTACGAGGCCATCGTCGCCAGGCGCCGCAGGGAAAGGGACGCACAGTGAACGATCAGGCCACCCAGCAGACACGCGCAGGTAATCGGCCGGCAGCGCTGCCGCCGTTCAGGATCACCCGCATCGAGGCCGCCCCGCTTTTCGGCGAGAGCCCGAAAGGCGGCTGGTCAGCCGAGATCCGGCCGGAGGATTCGATCCATGCACTGATCGCGGTTCATACCGACCAGGGCATCACCGGCTATGGCAGCGTCTTCACCGACGGGCGCCTGGTCCAGGCCGGGCTCAAGGTGCTGGAGCCGCTCTTCCTTGGAGCCGATGCGCTCTCCCCCGATTTAGTCAGCGAGAAGCTGCACCAGAACACCTTCTGGATGGGCCGCGGCGGCACGCTGACGCACACGATCAGCGGCATCGACATCGCGCTCTGGGACATTCTCGGCCAGGCCACCGGCCTCAGCGTCGGCCGGCTGCTCGGCGGCCGCTATCGCGAGCGCGTCCAGCCTTATTGCTCGCTCCTGATGGAGGAGCCCGACGCGATGCGGGATGTGGTCGCAAGCTATCGCGACAAGGGCTTCACCGCCTTCAAGATCGGCTGGGGTCCGTTTGGCCGGGCCCTCGACACCAAGCTCGACGAGGCGATCGTGCGCGCCGCGCGCGAGGCGGCCGGCGAGCGCTCAAAACTCTTCGTCGACGCCGGCGCCAGCGACGCGCTCTGGCCGCACGGACTGAAATGGGCCAAGCGCACCGCCGAGATGCTGGCCGATTATGATGTCGGCTGGTTCGAGGAGCCGGTCCGGCCGGACGCGATCGACGATTATCGCGAACTGCGCCGTTCATCGCCGGTACCGATCGCCGGCTGCGAGGTTCTGACGAGGCGCCAGAGCTTCATTCCCTGGCTGACCACCGGCGCCGTCGACATCATCCAGCCGGATGTCACCAAGGTCGGCGGCATCTCCGAGCAGCGCCGCATTGCCTGGATGGCCTATGATCTAGGCATCAGATATGTCGGCCATGGCTGGAACACGGCGCTTGGCCTCGCCGCCGACCTGCAGATGGCGACAGCATTTCCCGATGCCGATCTCGTCGAATTCATCGGCGGCAGCCCCTATGTCGACGGCATCCTCGCGAGGCCCTTCGACCTCGACGCGGAAGGCTGGCTGACGATCCCGGACCTGCCGGGCCTCGGCGTCACCATCGATCGCGACAAGCTCGCCAAGTACACGCCCAACCCAGGAGCGCTCTTCGCCTGACGGCATGAGCCAGGCCTAGAACCGCTTCGTCGAAAGCACGTCGAAAGTCCGGCCGATCGTCGCCACGGCCTTGTCGTAATCGGCGAGCGACAGGCAGGCGATCAGGGCGTCGATGACCGCGAGCTGGGCGATCCGGCTCGTCATCGCCTCGGTGCGGAACTGGGTCTCGCGCGCCATGGTGTTCAAGACGATGTCGGCATAGGCGAGCAGCGGCGACTTGCCGAAATTGGTGATGCAGATCGTCGTCGCTCCGGCTTCTCGGGCGAGCCTGGTCGCGGTGACGGTCTCATGCGTCGAGCCCGAATGCGAGATCGTGATTGTCGCGACATCCGGGCCGGTCAGCGCGGCGCTGATCGCCTGGACGTGCGAATCGACCACGACCTTGGATTCAACGCCGATGCGCAGCAGCCGGTAGTTGGCGTCCTCCGCGATCGGGGCAGCGCTGCCGATGCCGTAGAGCTCGACGCGGCGCGCCCCACGGATCGCGGCGACGGCGCGCTCCATCGCTCCCCGGTCGAGCACCTTCATGGTGTCATGCAGCGCCTGCAGATCGCTGCCGAAGATCTTCTCGATCACGGTGCCGGTGTCGTCGGTGCGGGCGAGATCCTCGTGGATGAACTGCACCGGCTGCACGAGGTCGCGGGCCAGCGCAATCTTGACCTGCTGGAAGCCGCGCGCGCCGAGCTGCCGGCAAAGCGAGATCACGCTGCCTTCGCTCGCTTCCGCCCGTTCGGCCACCTCCGTCACCGACATGTGCACGACCTCGGCCGCATGGGCGAGGAAGACATCGGCGATGCGGGCGGCCGTCGGCGGCAGCGTCGGGCGCAGCGCCGTCAGCCGCTCGATCACGCCATCGAAGCCGTCATGCCCGCCATTGCGCGCCCGATCGGGATTGTCCGTCACTGCGTCAACATCCGGCTTACGTTGAGAGGTGGTCATGCCGGCAAGGCGAACACGCCTTCCTCCCACGGGCAAGCCGTCTCAGCATCCACCTGCGGGAAAACCCCACCGGCGACCTCGACATAGCGCAGGCCGAAGCGGCGCGCGCCCTCGCCATCGGTCCTGGGATTGTCGCCGAGCATCGCGACCATCCGCTTCGGCAGGTCGAGCAAGGCGAGCCCCGCGGCGAACAGGGTCGGTTCCGGCTTGCCGACGAGGCGATAATTCACCGGGCCGGTGCAGGCGAGGAGCGCCGCCAGAAGCGCTCCGGTTTCAGGCACGATCGTGCCGTCAGGGCCTGGATGGACGAGATCAGGATTGGCGACGACGAGTTCGGCCCCCGCCCGCACGGCATTGGCCGCAAGCGCCAGCCGCGCATGGCTGAAGCGCCGATCGCGGCCGAGGAAGACGACATCGGGCCGCATCCGGACCGGAACGAGGCCGCGCTCACGGGCATAACGCACCAGACTGTCGCTCGCCAGCATGAGCACGCGCGCGCCCGGCCGCCGCGAGGCGATATCGTCGAGCGCGACCGACCCCGCGAGCACGATGCGGCCCGCTGGAACCTCGAGCCCAATCCGTCGCAGGCTGCTCGCCAGCTCCGCCGGAGTGTGCTCGGCGTCATTCGAGACCACGACGAAGCGGCCGGCGCAGGCGTCCAGAAAGGCTCTCGCCCCCGGCATCGCCCGGCCACCGCAGATCAATGTGCCGTCGAGATCGATCAGCCAGCCACGAATATCGTCCGCTGCGTGCACCGCAAACTCCGCGTCGAAGTCGGGCATGCATGGACTGAGATTATCTCAGTGTCAAACCTGATATCGAATGAGTTATATTCATAACTCTGTCATGGAAGGCTGCCAGAAGGCTCGGGTCTCGGCTGGCCCAACCGGCCGCGTGGCGACACCCGCAGCCCGTCCCAGAGGACGTCATGCTCGCATTCCTAGGCAGCCGTCTCCTGCGCATGACGATCACGCTCTGGGCGATCGTCACCGCCGTTTTCCTGGCGACGCGACTGACCGGTAATCCGATCGATTTCCTGATGCCGGAGGGTCTCGATGCCGTCTCGCGCGCCGAGATGATCGCCTATTGGGGCCTCGATCGCCCGATCGCCGAGCAATACCTGCTGTACTGGAACTCCCTGCTCTCAGGCGATTTCGGCCTTGGCCTGATGGAGCGGCGGCCGGTCGCCGCGATCTTCGGCGAAAGGCTCTGGCAGAGCGCCTCGCTGCTGCTTGCGACGCTCGCGTTGACCGTCGCCGTCGGCGTCCCGCTCGGCATCCTCGCCGCGCTCTGGCGCGGGCAACCGCGCGGCCAGGGCGTACTCTTCGTCGCCTTCCTCGGCTACGCGGTCCCGAACTTCGTCCTCGCCATCCTGCTGCTGCTCATCTTCTCCTACACGCTGCATTGGCTGCCGAGCGCCGGCTCCGCCACCTTGCTGCATTATGTGATGCCGACTGTGGCGCTCGCCGCCTATTTCGTCGCGGCGCTCACCCGCTACACCCGCAACGCCATGCTCGACGTCCTCTCCGAGGACTATATGCGCACCGCCCGCGCCAAGGGCCTCTCCGAGAGCGCGATCATCCTGCGGCACGGACTGCGCAATGCGCTGATCCCGGTGATCACCGTGCTCGGCCTGCAGATCACAACCCTCGTTTCCGGCGCCGTCGTGGTCGAGACCGTCTTCGCCTGGAACGGGGTCGGCGACCTTCTCGTCGGCGCGACGCTGCGCCGCGACTACCCCGTGCTGCAATTCGGCGTCCTCGTCGTCGCCGGCGCCGTCATCCTCGTCAATTTCGCGATCGATCTCGCCTATGCGGCGTCCGATCCGCGCGTGCGCCTCGTCGGAGCCTGACCCGCCATGACCGAGATCGCAGACGCCAAGCTGATGCTCCCGCCACGCCGGCTGCCGCGGCTCAGGCTTCCCTCCTTGGGCGGCGCCAACATGCTGGTCACGGCCGCGGCGCTGCTTGGGTTGGTGCTGCTCGCGCTCGCCATACTCGCGCCGCTGATCTCGCCCTTCGAGCCCGATCAGCAGCGGCTCTTGGCGCGGCTAAAGCCTCCGATCGGCAGCACCGGCGCCAACCCTCTCTATTGGCTCGGCACCGACCAGCTCGGCCGCGATCTGCTGTCGCGCTGCCTCCATGGCCTGCGCCTGACGCTCGCACTCGCGCTCTTCGGCACCTTGCTCGGCCTTGCGCTGGGCGCGGCGCTCGGCCTCGCTGCCGGGCTGCTGCGCGGCTGGGCCGATGCGCTGATTATGGGTCTCGTCGACATCATGATGTCGTTGCCCTTCACCCTCGTCGCGCTCTTCGTCGTGGCGCTCGCCGGCACCGACGTCACCGTGCTGATCTGCGTGCTCGGCATCGCCTACTGGGCGCATTTCGCCCGGCTGATCCGGGCCCAGGTCCTCAGCCTGCGCGAGATGCCCTTCGTCGAGGCCGCCCGCGCTGCCGGCGCCGGCCCCTGGCGCATCGCCACCGTCCACATGATCCCGAACCTGATCTCGCCGGTCGTGGTCATGGCGAGCCTCAACTTCTCGAACCTGATCCTGCTGGAATCGGCGCTCTCCTTCCTCGGCCTTGGCGTCCAGCCGCCGACGGCGACGCTCGGCTCGATGGTCGGTCAGGGCCGGGACTACATGGCCTCCGCGCCCTGGATCGTCGCCATTCCCGCCCTCTTCATCGTCCTCGTCAGCCTCGTCGCCATGCTGCTCGGGGATGCGTTGCGCGACCGCCTCGACCCACGCCTGCGCGGGCGCTGACTGCCTGCTCCACACGCCTGCCGTTCACCCCAACAAGGGACTGAAAACATGCTCAAGACCCTGAAAACGCTTGCCGCTGCCGCGCTGTCGGCGACCGCGCTCGTCGGCCTCGCCCAGGCACAGGAACTGAAGGTCGGCGTCCAGAACATGGCGCCCTGGCTCGACCCTGGCCGCGACTTCTCGAATGTCGGCTCGCAATTCTACTTCAACGCCTTCGACCCGCTGATCGGCAAGGACGCGACCAAGGCCGAGAGCGTCTGGCAACCGGGCATCGCCATCAGCTGGACCCAAGTGTCGCCGACCGTGATCGAGCTCAAGATCCGCCAGGACGTAAAATTCCACAATGGCGACCCGATGACGGTCGAGGACGTCGTCTTCTCCTTCGACCGCATCATCAACGCGACCTTCCCGCCCTATGGCATCCGCAAGCGCGACACGCTGCCGAACATGGCCAAGGTCGAGGCCGTCGACGGCGAGACCGTGCGCGTCACCGCGACCAGGCCCGAGCCTCTGTTCGAGACATTGCTCAACGTCCAGCAGGGCATGATCGTCCCGAAGAAATACGTGATGGCCCTGACCGGCGATCCGAACGTCGCGGAAGCCTCCGATTTCGAGGCCTTCGCGCTGAAGCCGGTCGGCACCGGCCCCTACAAGATCGCCGAATTCGTGCCGAACCAGCGCCTGGTCTATGAGCGCTTCGACGGATTCTGGGGCGAGAAGGCGCCGTTCCAGAAGGTCACCGTGACCCGCATCCCCGAGCTTTCGGGGCGTCTGACCGCGCTCAAGAACAGCGAGGTCGATCTCATTACCAACGTCCCGCCGGATCAGCTCGAGCCGGTCGCGGCCGATCCGAAACTCAAGGTCGAGGGCATGCAGACGCCGCTCTTCCACGTCGTCATCTTCAACACCCAGAGCCCGAAGATGGCCAATCCCAAGCTGCGCCAGGCCCTGTCCTACGCCATCGACCGCAAGACGCTGAACGAGGCGCTCTGGTTCGGCAAGGCCAAGGTTCCGACCTCTCATAGCTTCGCGCAGTTCGGCCCGCTCTACATGCCGGAGCTCGCAACCTTCGAATACGACCCGGTCAAGGCCAAGGCGCTGCTCAAGGAAGCCGGCTATGACGGTTCGCCGATCCGCTACGACATCCAGGCGGCCTACTACACCAACGGCCTGCTCGCGGCGCAGGCGATCCAGGAAATGTGGGGCGCCGTCGGCGTCAAGATGCAGCTCAATGTCACCGAGCAATGGACCGGTTCCGACCCGACCATGATGGCGCGCGGCTGGTCGAACCCGATGTACTTCCCCGACCCGGCAGGCGCCTTCGGCATCATGTGGGCGCCGACCGGCAACTCAGCCTCGGAAGGTCGCTTCAAGGCCGATGACGCCTATATCGCGCTCTGGGACAAGTTCCGCTACTCGACCGACCTCGCTGAACGCAAGCAGGCCTACGCTTCCCTGATGCAGGCGATCAAGAACGATCCGCCGGTGCTGCCGCTCTACCAGCCCTACGAATCCTACGGCATGAAGCGCTCGCTCGTCTGGCGGCCGCTGCAGGGGCACATCCCCTATGTGCTCGATTTCCGCGCCGGCCGCGTGACGCTCGCTGCACGTTGATGCGACTGCGGGAGCCGGCAGCGCCGGCTCCCGCCCTCTTTTCCTGCCCCTGCTCGACGAGCCTCGCCATGACCCGATCCCTCCGCCTCGCCTTCGTCGCCGACATCCATCACGGCGAAGACCATTTCACCAAGGTCAGCAGCGCAGCCCTGCCGCTGATGGAAGAATTCCGCCGCTTCGTCGCCGAGACCAGGCCCGACGCCGTGATCGATCTCGGCGACCGCATCTCCGATGTCGACCACGCCACCGACCTCCGGCTGGAACGCGAGGTCGCGGAGGCCTTCGCGCCGATCACGACGCCGCGCTTCCACATCTGCGGCAATCACGACCGCGACCATCTCAGCGTCACCGAGAACGAGGAGATCCTTGGCCAGCCGCTCGGCCATCGCACCGTCGATCTCGGCGACTGGCGTCTCGTGCTCTGGGCCGCGGATTCGCGCATCCATCGGCCGGGCGGCTTCGTATTGCGCGAGGCCGACCTGATCTGGCTCGCCGCGACGATCGAGGCGGCCGACCGGCCGCTCGTGGTGATGAGCCATGTTCCCGTCTCCGGCCATGGCCAGACCGGCAACTACTATTTCGAGCGCAATCCGGCCTCATCGACCTATCCCGGCGCCGAGCGCGTCCGTGCCGTGCTGGCCCGGGCGAAGGTGCCGATGGTCTGCATCGCCGGCCATGTCCACTGGAACACGCTGACGACGGTCGACGGCATCCCGCATCTGACCCTGCAGTCGCTGACCGAGAGCTTCACCACCCTGCCGAAGCCGGCCGGCGCCTTCGCCCTGCTCGAGCTCGGCGACACCATCGCCTGGATGGTGCATGGACAGGACCCCTTCACCGCTCGGATCGACAGCAAGCAGACGCTCCGGCGCTGGATGACGCCGCTTCAGCCCTTCGACGAGCATCCCGAATTGCGGCAGAGGCGGGTCGCTCAGGCTGCCCTGTTGGGCACACCGGCCTGACCGCCCTGCCCTAGCGCGGATCGATCGGCGTCTTCGGCAAGGCGAGTTCCCGCTCGATCCAGGCCGCCAGCCGGAACAGATCGGCCTCGCGCCGGGCATGCGACAGGATCTGGATGCCGATCGGCAGGCCTTCGCGCGAGAAGCCGATCGGGATAGCGATGGCCGGCAGGCCGGTGAGCGACCAGATCGCGGTGATCGAGATCCAGTCGACATAGTCCTGCATCGGCCGTCCATCGACGACCGCCGGGAACAGCGTCTCGATGGCAAAAGGCATGGCCTGCGTCGCCGGGCAGATCAGGAAATCATGCTCGTCGAGGAAATCGACTGTCCGGCGATAGAGCTCGCTGCGATAGCGGTTAGCCGCGACGATGGCATGGCCCGGCTGATCGCGGCCGCGCAGCAGATCGGCCAGGACCGGCGCCGGGAACATGGCGCGATGCGTATCGAGAAGCGGCTCGAAGGTCGCGTAGAACCCTTCTCCGCGCAGCACGCGGAAGGCGTCCATCGCGCCCGCCACATCCGGTGCGCTGCGCGTCACCGCGACGCCCGACTTCTCCAGCGTTGCGGCAAAGTCCGAGAGGGCCTGCCTGATCGGCTCCTCGATCGGCAGAAGACCGAGATCGGCCGATATGGCGATGCGCGCCGGTTTGCGCGGCGCCTGCGCGGCTTCGAGGAACGGCCGCTCGCCGGTCGGCGCGGTCAGGATGTCGCCAGGATCATAGCCGGTCATCGCGCCGAAGAAGAGCGCGAGATCGGCGACGTCGCGCGCCATCGGCCCCTCGACGGCGATGGTGTCGAACGGGTCAGCCAGGCGCTTGCGCGGCACCCGGCCCGGCGTCGGCCGCAGGCCCGTCACATTGCAGAACGCAGCCGGGATGCGCAGGCTGCCGCCATAGTCGTTGCCGTGGGCGAGCCAGGCCTCGCCGGTCGCCAGCGCCACCGCCGCGCCGCCCGAGGAGCCACCGCAGGTCAGGCGCCGGTCGTAGGGGTTGCGCGTCGTGCCATGAACGCTGTTGGTGGTCTGCGCGCCGCCAAGCTCCGACAGGTTCGACTTGCCCAGCGTGATGGCGCCGTTCGCCTCCATCAGCGCGACGGTCCGATCCGATTCGGCCGAAATGCGATCGCGGAAGATCGACGTGCCGCCGGTGTTGCGCACGCCCTCCACGTCGTTGTTGTCCTTGACGACGATCGGCAGCCCGCCGAGCAGGCTTGTTCGCCCGGCCCGCCGCGCCGCATCGGCGGCACGCGCCTGCTCCCGCGCCCGGTCGAGGCAGAGCGTCGGCACGGCGTTCAGTTGCGGCTCGACGATGGCGAGGCGCGCCGCGGCGGCTTCGACGAGCTCCACCGAGCTGACCTCACCGGCCATGAGGAGGTCGCGCACGGCGAGCGCGCTGAGCTTGGTGAGTTCATCCGACATGGGCAGGCAATCCGCTGGCAGGTGCACCGCACGAGCGGCGAATGACGAGGCGCGGCGCCATCACGGTGGTCGTTCCGGGGCCGGACAAGCTGCCGGCAAGACGCCGGAGCAGGAGATCGAGCGCCGCCTCGCCCATGGCGCGGACCGGCTGGGCGACGGCGCTGAGCCTGGGCGAGACCGCCTCGGCCCAGGGCAGATCATCGATGCCGATGACGGAGATATCCTGCGGGCAGGCCAGGCCGCGATCCGCTAGCGCCTTCACGACGCCGACCGTCATCAGGTTGTTGGTGGCGAAGACGGCGCTCGGCGGCTGCGGCAAGGCCAGCAATTCGGCCATCGCCTGCTCGGCCGGCTGCTGGCGGAAGCCGGCGTCGCGGATGAGTTCGGGGTCCAAGGAAAGGCCTGCGGCCAGCAGCGCCTCGCGATAGCCCGCAAGACGCTCGGCGGCCGTGCGCAGAACCTCTGGTCCATTGACCAGCCCGATCCGCCTGTGCCCACAGCCGATCAGATGCTGCGTCGCCTCGAAGCCGGCGCGCCGGTTGTCGAGGACGACCGCATCATAGCCCAGCCCCTCCATGGCGCGGTCGACCAGGACGATCGGCACTTCCAACTGCGCCAGCAGCGAAGCCCGGTTCATCGAGACCGCGCCCGTCGGCGCGAGGATGAGCCCATCGATGCGCTGTGTGCGCAGCATGCGCAGATGCGCCTCCTCACGCTCGCTCCGTTCATTGGAATTGCACAGCAGCACGAGCTGGCCGCTGGCGGCCGCGGCATCCTCCACAGCCTCGAACAGGTCGGAAAAGAACGGATTGGTGATGTCGCCGACGACGAGGCCGATCAGCCCGCTGGAACGCTTGCGCAGCGAGCGCGCCCCGGCATGGGGCGTATAGCTCAGCTTCTCCATCGCGGCGCGGACCCGCGCCAGAAGCTCGGGGCTGACGCGATCGGCGCTGTTGAGCACGTTCGACACGGTCGCCACCGACACATCAGCCAGACGCGCAACATCCCGGATCGTCGCCATCCAACCTCACCAGTGAAACGGTTCAAAACTTCGAGCCAGCTTTGCGGAGCATCCTGCAAACCGCAAGCGCAATTTCTCATTCGAAAGCCACTTGCGGCGCTTCTGCCTGTGTGAGAGCTTGATTGAAACGTTACAAAATTAGCCGGGAGGCCAAATATGGTCGCGCATGTTTCCGCCGTGGACAGCCGGGCGCGGTCATGACCTCCTTTGTCCTGCGTCGGCTCACTGCGACGATCCCGGTGCTGGCCTTCGTCGGCCTCTTCGTCTTCTTCCTGCTGCGACTGACACCGGGCGACCCGGCCATCCTGATTGCCGGCGACCAGGCGACGATCGAGCAGATCGCCACGATCCGCACCCAGCTCGGCCTCGACAAGCCGCTGACCGAGCAGCTCTTCGCCTGGGCGGGCCAGCTCGCCCAGGGCAATCTCGGCCGCTCGGTCTTCTCCGACATGGAGGTGACGCGGCTGATCGGGATGCGGATCGAACCGACGGCGATGCTGGCGCTCGTCGCGATCCTGATGGCCCTCGCCATCGCGCTCCCGCTCGGAACCTTGAGCGCGCTCAAGGCCGGCAGCCGGATCGACCGGATGGTCATGGCCTTCGCCATGGTCGGCTTCTCCTCCCCGGTATTCGTCATCGCCTTCTTCCTGGTCTATGTTTTCGCGCTGACACTTGGCTGGTTCCCGACGCAGGGCTATGCGCCGCTCGCCCAGGGCCTGCTGCCCTGCCTGAACAGCCTCGTCCTGCCCGGGCTTGCCCTCGCCATGCTCTATGCGGCGCTGCTGGCGCGCGTCACGCGGGCGAGCCTGCTCGAGATCCTGGCGGAGGACTTTGTCCGCACCGCCCATGCCAAGGGTCTCAAGCCTCGCATGGTCGTGCTGCGCCACGCACTGAAGAACGCTGCGATCCCGGTCGTGACCGTCGTCGGTGTCGGCATCGCTGCGCTGCTCGGCGGCGTGGTGGTGACCGAGACCGTGTTCAACATTCCCGGTCTCGGCCGCCTGACCACCGACGCGATCCTGCGCCGGGACTATCCGGTGGTGCAGGGGCTGATCCTCGTCTTCTCGCTCGTCTACGTCACCGTCAACCTGCTGGTCGACCTCAGCTATGTGCTGTTCGACCCGCGCATCCGCTATTGAGGGCGCCGTGACGATGACCGTGGCCGGCCCCGTCGCGAAGGCGCCCAACGCCCTGGATGCCATGCGCCGCTTCCTGTGCATGAACCCGACCATTCTCGTCGGTCTTGCAGTCCTGGCAGCCTTCACCCTTGTCGCGCTGATCGCGCCCTACATCCTGCCCGACCCGGTGCGGGTGAATCCGATCCAGCGCCTGCGCCCGCCGGGAGCGGAATTCCTGTTCGGGACCGACCAGCTCGGCCGCTCGACCTTGTCGCGAACGCTGAATGGTACCCGGATCTCACTGACGATCGGCGCCCTCGTCACGCTCCTGACCGTCACCTTTGGCCTGCTCATCGGCCTCGTCGCCGGCTATGTGCGCTGGCTCGACGGCACAGTGATGCGCGTCATGGACGGCCTCATGGCGATCCCTGGCATCCTGCTCGCCATCGCGCTGATGTCGCTGTTCGGGTCGAGCGTCCAGAACGTCGTCATCGCGATCGGTGTCGCCGAGATTCCGCGGATGGCCCGCGTCGTCCGCTCCTCGGTGCTGGTGCTGCGCGAGCAGACTTATGTCGAGGCCGCGATCACCAACGGCGCCGGTCTCCCGCGGATGCTGTTGCGCCATATCCTGCCCAATGCGGCCGCGCCCGTGATCGTCCAGGCGACCTATGTTTTCGCCTCCGCGATGATCGTGGAATCGATCCTATCGTTCTTGGGCGCCGGCACGCCGCCGACGATCCCGAGCTGGGGCAACATGCTGGCCGAGGCCCGCCCCTTCATGCAGCGCGCCCCCTGGATGATCGCCTTCCCGGGCGTGGCGCTCGCGCTGCTGGTACTCACCGTCAACGTGCTCGGCGATGCGCTGCGCGATGCCATCGACCCGCGGCTCGCCCGCAAAATCAGGGTGTAGCGCCGCAGCCGACGACAAGAACCGCGAGACAGTTCAGAGGGAGGGAAAAGATGACAAGCCTGACGAGAAGACTGGCGCTGGCAGCGGGCCTCGTGCTGCCGCTGGTGGCGCTGCCGGCCGCAGCCCAGATCGTGCTCAAGGTGCGCCCCTTCGGTGACCTGCGCACGCTCGATCCGATGACCACCTCGGACTATATGGTCCGCAACCACGCCTACATGGTCTACGACACGCTCTTCGCGGTCGACGCCAAGGGCCTGATCAAGCCACAGATGGCGGAGAGCTTCACCACCTCTACCGATGGCCTGACCTGGACCTTCGTGCTGCGCGGGGGCCTCAAATTCCACGACAACGCGCCGGTGACGAGCACGGACGTCGTCGCCTCGCTGAAGCGCTGGGGCGAGCGTGACGGCCTTGGCCAGCAGCTCCTGGCCCACACGGCCTCGCTCACGGCGACAGATCCCAAGACGATCACGCTGGTGCTCAAGGATCGCTGGGGCCTGGTGCTCGATGCACTCGGCAAGCCAAGCTCAATGCTGCCTGTCATTATGCCTGCGCGCATCGCCGCCACGCCTTCGAACCAGAACATCACCGACGCGACCGGGTCGGGGCCCTTCATGCTGGTCAAGGAGCAATGGTCGCCGGGCTCGAAGATCGTCTACGCCAAGGCGCCGACCTACCAGCCGCGCAAGGAAGCGCCCGATGGCCTTTCCGGCGGCAAGCTGGCGAATGTCGATCGCGTCGAATGGCTGATCATGCCGGACGCGCAGACGGCGCTGAACGCGCTGCAGGCCGGCGAGATCGACATCTTCGAGGAGATGCCGCCGGACATGATCTCGCTGGTGAAGGGCAATGCGAAGATCACCGTCTCGAAGCTCGCCGCGCTCCAGGGCGTCTTCCGGATGAACCAGTCGCAGCCGCCGTTCAACAACCCGAAGCTTCGGCAGGCGATGCTGCTCCTCGTCGATCAGGAGCAGGCGGTGCGCGCCTATGTCGACGACAAGGCGCTCTTCACGGTCTGCCCGTCCTTCTACATGTGCGACTCGCCCTATTTCACCGACGCGTCCTGGCCGAAGCCCGATCTCGCAGCAGCCAGGAAGCTGATCGCTGAAAGCGGCTACAAGGGCGAGAAGATCGTGGTGCTCGATGCCACCGAAACCGCGCTCAGCCCCCAGACCCTCGTCATCTCGCAACTGATGCGCGATGCCGGCCTCAACGTCGATTACCAGGCGATGGACTGGGGCACCTTGTCGAGCCGGCGCACCAGCAAGAACCCGGTGACGCAGGGCGGCTGGTCTACCTTCGCCTCCGGGCCGGCCGCGCCCGACATGACCGAGCCGGTCGGCCATTTGGCGTTGCGCTCGAACTGCGAGAATGCGTGGTTCGGCTGGCCTTGCGACGAGGCGATCGAGAAGTTGCGGGCCGAGTTCACGATGGCCCCCGACCTCGATGCCCGCAAGGCGATCGCACGCAAGATCCAGGAGCGCGCCGTCGAGACCGTACCGTATGTGCCCGTCGGGCAGCTCTGGCTGGTGCGCGGCCAGCAGGCGAGCCTCAACGGCCTGCTCTCTCCCGGCGTCCCGGTCTACTGGAATGTCGCGAAAAGCCGCTGAAGCGGAGTGTAACGGGAATGTGAGCCTGCAATCGGCGCGGCGATATTGGAAAGCTCCGAGCGGTGACTAGCTCCTTCGATGGGCGACTAAGTCAAAACAGGAGAGTGTCATGCTCTCACGCAAGACCATCACCATCGCGGCAGCGCTTCTGCTTTCGGGAGCGAGCTCCATGGCTTATGCCACCGAGCTCGGTGCCGAGAGCATTGTGCACGAGCAGGCGCAGAACCAGCGTGCTCTCGCCGAGCAGGCCCAGTACCTCGCCTACCACGAGCACTTCAAAAACGTAGAGGCCGAGCCGGGCCGCGGCGCAGGCGTGTTGCCGCACCACAACTGAGCATTGGACAATCATCAGGAAGGGGCCGCCATAGCGGCCCCTTTTCGTTGCGCCTATCGGAAGCCGCCAGAATCTGGAAAGACTGGCCGCGGCGCGCCGCACGAATTGGGAGTTGGGCCGGAGCTGGCGCCGTTCGACAGGAGCGCCTGAGACACGGCCATGATCATCCGCCAGCTCATCTATCTCGACGCACTCGCCCGCGAGAAGCATTTCCGCAAGGCGGCCGAAGCCTGCCACGTCTCGCAGCCGACGCTGTCGGCCGCGATCGTCCAGCTCGAAGAAGAACTTGGCATCCTGATCGTCGAGCGCGGGCGCCGCTTCCAAGGATTGACCAGGGAAGGCGAGGTCGTGCTCGCCCATGCCCGGCGCATCCTCGCCGAGGCCGATCAGATGAAGGACGCAATCGCCGAATTGCGCGAGGGCGTCAGCGGCCGGATCAGGCTTGGCGCGGTCCCCACCGCACTGCCGATGATCGCCCATATCACTGCACCGTTCTCGACCCGCTATCCCGGCGCCTCGCTGACCGTGCTGTCGCTGACCTCGACCGAAATCCAGAACGGGATCGACAATTTCGAGCTCGATGTCGGCCTGACCTATCTCGACAACGAGCCGCTCGAACGCGTCGTCTCCAAGCCGATCTACCAGGAATCCTATGTGCTGCTGACGCGCGAGGACGGGCCGCTCGGCGCGCGCGAGACCATCACCTGGGCGGAGGCCGCCGAGCTCAAGCTCTGCCTGCTCACCGCCGACATGCAGAACCGGCGCATCATCGACGGTATTTTCCGCTCGGTGGGGCATGCGCCGAAGCCGGCGATCGAGACCAATTCCATCTTCAATCTGTGCTCGCATGCCGGCATCCAGGGCGTTTCCAGTATCGTCTCGATCCAGCTCCTGGAGTTCTTCGGCGTCCCCCTCGGCACCAAGGCGCTGCCGCTCACCGAGCCCGACGCCAAACGCACGATCGGCCTGATCATGGCCGATCGCCAACCCTCGGCACCCCTGGCTCGCAACCTGCTGATGATGTCCGAGACGGTGACCGAAGCAGCCCTGCCGCGGCGCCCGATCATCAAATAGCCAAAGACTATCGAAGGGGCCGAAACATCAGACAGCGAGCCCGGCTGGCTACGTGATAAGCTGAGGTTATCAGCATTTTTCTCGCTCACCGGGACGGCTGGCAGGCTGGCGTCGCCGATGTTGATAGTCTAAAACTATCAATTAGTCAGAACAAACGATTTGAAATCATCCTAAACTTCCCCATCCTTCCTCGAAAGGCGCAGGCCGGGCGAACAGGCTGCGTGGAGGAGGGACGATGGTCCACTACCCAGCCTGGGATCAGGACGAGGCGCGCTCGATTGTGTCGGGCCTGTCTCATCTCGAAGGAGCCACTTTGCCGATCCTGCACGCGCTGCAGGAGGAGTTCGGCTATGTCGATCCGCAGGTCGTGCCGCTGATCGCCGAGGTGCTCAACCTGTCGCGGGCCGATGTGCACGGCACCATCTCGTTCTACCACGACTTTAGGACCGCCCCGCCGCCGCGCCGCATCGTCAAGCTTTGCCGCGCCGAAGCCTGCCAGGCGCTGGGCTGCGACACGGTTGTCGAGGAACTGGCGCGCGAGCACGGCATCGTCGTCGATGATCACGGTAGCCAGGAAGCAGTGGTCGAAACCGTCTATTGCCTCGGCAACTGCGCGCTCGGTCCTTCCGCTTTGATTGAAGGCGAGTTGATCGGACGGGCCAATGCCGACCGCATCGCCGCTTTGTGCGGAGCGCGGCAATGAGCGAGGCGATCCGCATCTTCGTCCCGATCGACGCCGCTGCCCTCTCGGTCGGCGCCGACGCAGTGGCGCAGGCCATCGCCAGGGAGGCACAGGCGCGTAGCGTCGCCGTCGAGATCGTCAGAAACGGCTCGCGCGGATTGCTCTGGCTGGAACCGATGGTCGAGGTCGAGACCCTGGAGGGGCGCATCGCCTACGGCCCGGTCGCGGCCAGGGATGCCGCTGCGCTGTTCGAAGCCGGCTTCCACAAGGGCGATGTGCATGCGTTGCGGCTCGGACCTGTCGACGAGCTCGACTGGCTGAAACGCCAGCAGCGCCTGACCTTCGAACGCGTCGGCGTCACCGACCCGCTCTCGCTCGCCGACTATCGCGCCCATGACGGGCTGAAGGGCCTGGAGAGGGCACTCTCGCTCACCGGCGCCGAGATCGTCGAGGAGG
Organism: Bosea sp. Tri-49; assembly: GCF_003952665.1. Classification (NCBI taxonomy): domain Bacteria; kingdom Pseudomonadati; phylum Pseudomonadota; class Alphaproteobacteria; order Hyphomicrobiales; family Alloboseaceae; genus Allobosea; species Allobosea sp. Tri-49. The sequence goes on along the minus strand of NZ_CP017946.1, from coordinate 4,835,822 downwards.
TCCGGGAGTCCGGCCTGCGCGGGCGCGGCGGCGCCGGCTTCCCGACCGGGATCAAGTGGAAGACCGTCCACGACGCCAGCGCGACACAGAAATACATCGTCTGCAATGCCGACGAAGGCGACAGCGGCACCTTCGCCGACCGGATGCTGATGGAGGGCGATCCCTTCCTGCTGATCGAGGGCATGACGATCGCCGCGATCGCCGTCGGCGCGACCCGGGGCTATATCTATCTGCGCTCGGAATATCCGCACGCCCACAAGGCGCTGCAGCGGGCGATCCTCAAGGCGCGCAATGCCGGCCTGCTCGGCGCCTCCGTGCTCGGCTCGGGCAAGGCCTTCGAGCTCGAGGTCCGGCTGGGAGCCGGCGCCTATATCTGCGGCGAGGAAACCTCGCTGCTGGAGAGCCTGGAGGGCAAGCGCGCCATTGTCCGCGCCAAGCCGCCGATCCCGGCGCTGCAGGGCCTGTTCGGCAAGCCGACCATCGTCAACAACGTGCTCTCCTTCGCCGCCGTGCCCTGGATCCTGACCCATGGCGCCAAGGCCTATGCCGATTACGGCATGGGCCGCTCGCGCGGCACGCTACCGGTGCAGCTCGGCGGCAACGTCAAGCGCGGCGGGCTGATCGAGCTCGCCTTCGGCATTTCGCTGCGCGAGATCATCGAGGACATGGGCGGCGGCACATTGTCAGGCCGGCCGATCCGGGCCGTGCAGGTCGGCGGCCCGCTCGGCGCCTATCTCACGGCACAGCAGCTCGACACACCGATGGACTACGAGGCGCTGGCGGGCATCAAGGCGATGCTCGGCCATGGCGGCATCGTCGTCTTCGACGACAGCGTCGACATGGCCAAGCAAGCGCGCTTCGCCTTCGAGTTCTGCGCCAAGGAGAGCTGCGGCAAGTGCACGCCCTGCCGCATCGGCGCGACACGCGGTGTCGAACTGGTCGATAAGATCATCGCCGGTCACGAGCGGCCGAAGAACCTCGCCGTGCTGCGCGATCTCAACAAGCTGATGACCGACGCCTCGCTCTGCGCGATGGGCGGGCTCACCCCCATGCCGGTGATGAGCGCGCTCAACCATTTCTTCGAGGATTTCGACCGTCCGCCGGCCGAGCGCCTGCCGCTGGCGGCCGAGTGAGGAGACATCGATGAGCCTGATCAAGGAAATCGATTTCGGAACGCCGATCCGGGTCGCCGAGAAGACGGTCACGCTGACCATCGACGGCGAGAGCGTCACCGTCCCGGCCGGAACCTCGGTGATGGCGGCGGCGATGAGCCTGGGCACCAAGATCCCCAAGCTCTGCGCCACCGACTCGCTCGAACCTTTCGGCTCCTGCCGGCTCTGCCTGGTCGAGATCGAGGGGCGGCGCGGCACGCCCGCTTCCTGCACGACGCCGGCGGAAGAGGGCATGGTCGTCCGTACCCAGTCGGAGAACCTCGCAGGCCTGCGCAAGGGCGTGATGGAGCTCTACATCTCCGACCATCCGCTCGACTGCCTGACCTGCTCGGCCAATGGCGACTGCGAATTGCAGGACATGGCCGGCGCGGTCGGCCTGCGCGAGGTGCGCTACGGCTATGACGGCGAGAACCACGTCAAGCCGGCGAGCCCCGAGGGCTACGCTAACGAGAACTGGCTGCCCAAGGACACCTCGAACCCTTATTTCACCTACGATCCCAGCAAGTGCATCGTCTGCAATCGCTGCGTGCGCGCCTGCGCCGAGGTGCAGGGCACCTTCGCGCTGACGATCACCGGCCGCGGCTTCGACTCGCGCGTCGCAGCGGGACCGACCCATTTCCTCGGCTCGGAATGCGTCTCCTGCGGTGCCTGCGTCCAGGCCTGCCCGACCGCGACGCTGATGGAGAACAAGGTGATCGAGCTCGGCCAGCCCGAGCATTCCAAGGTCACGACCTGCGCCTATTGCGGCGTCGGCTGCTCGTTCAAGGCCGAGATGCAGGGCGACCGCGTCGTGCGCATGGTGCCCTATAAGGACGGCAAGGCGAACGAGGGCCATTCCTGCGTCAAGGGCCGCTTCGCCTGGGGCTATGCGACCCACAAGGACCGCATGACCAAGCCGATGATCCGCGAGAAGATCACCGATCCCTGGCGTGAGGTCTCCTGGGAGGAGGCGATCAACTACGCCGCCAGCGAGTTCAAGCGCATCCAGGCCAAATATGGCCGGGAGTCGGTCGGCGCCATCACCTCCTCGCGTTGCACCAATGAGGAGGTCTACCTCGTCCAGAAGCTGGTGCGCGCCGGCTTCCGCAACAACAATGTCGACACCTGCGCCCGCGTCTGCCACTCGCCGACCGGCTATGGTCTGAAGACGACGCTCGGCACCTCGGCCGGCACGCAGGACTTCAAGTCGGTCGAGAAGGCCGACATCATCCTGGTCATCGGCGCCAACCCGACCGACGGCCATCCGGTCTTCGCCTCACGGATGAAGAAGCGCATCCGCCAGGGCGCCAAGGTCATCGTCGCCGACCCGCGCCGCATCGACATGGTGAAGTCGCCGCACGTGAAGGCCGAGTACCATCTCCAGCTCAGGCCCGGCACCAATGTCGCGCTGGTCAACGCCCTCGCCCATGTCATCGTCACCGAGGGGCTGATCGACGAGGACTATGTCCGCGAGCGCTGCGATCTCGCCGATTTCGAGATCTGGGCCCGCTTCGTCGCCGAGGAGCGCAACTCGCCGGAGGCGAGCGAGCAATATACCGGCGTGCCGGCGGCCGATCTGCGCGCCGCGGCCCGGCTCTACGCCACCGGCGGCAACGGCGCGATCTTCTACGGCCTCGGCGTCACCGAGCACAGCCAGGGCTCGACCATGGTGATGGGCATGGCGAACATCGCCATGGCGACCGGCAATATCGGGCGCGAGGGCGTCGGCGTGAACCCGCTGCGCGGCCAGAACAATGTCCAGGGCTCCTGCGACATGGGCTCGTTCCCGCACGAATTCACCGGCTATCGCCATGTCTCTGACGATGCCACACGCGACATCTTCGAGAAGCTCTGGGGCGTTGCGCTCGATTCCGAGCAGGGGCTGCGCATCCCCAACATGCTCGACGAGGCGGTCGGGGGCAGCTTCAAGGGCCTCTATGTCCAGGGCGAGGACATCGCCCAGTCCGATCCGAACACCCAGCACGTCACGGCTGGCCTCGCCGCGATGGAATGCGTCGTCATCCAGGATCTCTTCCTGAACGAGACGGCGAAATACGCCCATGTCTTCCTGCCGGGCTCCTCATTCCTGGAGAAGGACGGCACCTTCACCAATGCCGAGCGCCGCATCAACCGCGTCCGCCAGGTGATGGCTCCGCTGTCGGGCAAGGCCGAGTTCCAGGTCACGATCGACTTGGCGCGGGCGCTGGGCCTCGAGATGAATTACGGCCATCCGAGCGAGATCATGGATGAGGTTGCCCTACTGACCCCGACCTTCGCCGGCGTCAGCTACAAGAAGCTCGATGAGCTCGGCTCGGTGCAGTGGCCCTGCAACGACAAGGCCCCGACCGGCACGCCCTTGATGCATGTCGATCGCTTCGTGCGCGGCAAGGGCAAGTTCATGATCACGGAATACGTGCCGACGCAGGAACGCACCGGCCCGCGCTTCCCGCTGATCCTGACCACCGGGCGCATCCTCTCGCAATATAATGTCGGCGCTCAGACCAGGCGCACCGAGAACCAAGCCTGGCATGACGAGGACGTGCTGGAAATCCACCCCTTCGATGCCGAGAGTCGCGGCATCAAGGACGGCGACCTCGTCGCGCTCGCCAGCCGCTCCGGCGACATCTCGCTGCGCGCCGAGATCTCGGAGCGGATGCAGCCGGGCGTGGTCTACACCACCTTCCACCATGCCGAGACCGGCGCCAACGTCATCACCACCGACTATTCCGACTGGGCGACCAACTGCCCGGAATACAAGGTCACGGCGGTCGAGGTCCGGCGGACGAACTATTACTCACAATGGCAGGAGCGCAATCGCGAGGAGGACATCTCGCTGCGCCTGATCGCAGGACGCCTGCCCGATGCCGCGGAGTAGCCCGCCCGCCCAGCCCCCGGCGAGCCATGCGGTCGCGGTCCGGACCATCAGGTTCGGCGCCGCCGAGCATGCAGCTGATGTCAGCGCCGAGGTTGCGATCGAGGCGCCGGTCAACATCGTCTACGGCAACCTGCCCTATGCGGTGATGATGGCGACCCCGTCGGACATCGAGGATTTCGTCGCCGGCTTCAGCCTGACCGAGGGCATCGTCCGCAGCGTCGACGAGATCAGGTCGATCGCGACTGCACCGCAGCAGGACGGCATCATCGTCACGGTCGAACTGGCGCCCGGCCGCTTCCGCGAGCATCTGGCGCGCCGCCGCAATCTTTCGGGCCGCACCTCATGCGGGCTCTGCGGCGTGGAAGCGCTCGCTGAGCTGCCGATGGCCGAGGCTCGCGCCGCCATGGCGACGCCGATCACGCCGGCGGCGATCGGCGCAGCGCTTGCCATGCTCGAACGCCAGCAGCCGCTGCATCGCCTGACCCGTTCGGTCCATGCCGCCGCCTGGTGCGACCGTGATGGGACGATCCTGGCGGTGCGCGAGGATGTCGGCCGTCACAACGCCCTCGACAAGCTGATCGGCGCGCGCCTGCGCGCCGGCCATGATGCGAGCGATGGCTTCGTGCTGGTCACCAGCCGCGCCTCCTTCGAGATGGTCGAGAAGGCGGCGATCTTCGGCGCGGGCACGCTGGTCACGATCTCGGCGCCGACCTCGTTGGCGATCGAGCGGGCGAACGTTCTCGGCCTGACGCTGGTCTGTATCGCGCGCGCCGACTCCGCCACCGTCTTCGCCGGGCGCCTGGCCGACACCGTGGAGAGCGAAGCCAGATGATCGAGGCGAAGAGCAGCGACGTGACGACCCGGGATCATGCAGGCGAGAATCTCGCCAAACTTGCCGCCATGGCCAACCAGATCGGCGACTTCTTCAAGTCTTACCCCGACGAGGAGGCGATCCCCGCGATCGCCGATCACATCAACCAGTTCTGGACGAAGCGGATGCGCGAGGATTTCCGCGCCGGCTTCGACACGGATATGTCGGTCCTGTCACCGCTCGTACGGCAGGCGCGCGACAAGGTCAGGCCCGCGCCAAGCGGGTAGACGGCCGCGGCGGCCGAAATCGCCGCTCTCATCCGCCCGCAGCGTAGCTCGCGCGATCACTTGCGTTGACCGCGCGGACTTCACCCGCCGGCGCGACGCTAGCGCCCGGGCGTTGCCGCAGGCGAACCCGCCGCGGCTCGCCCGGCGCGAGATGGAACCAGTTCCGCTCCGGCCGCCAGCCGTGATCGACGATCTCAACCGATTGCGCGGAGCGCTGGGTGGATAAAACGAGCCACCAATCGTCACCGTCGCGCTCCAGCTGCGCGACAAGCCCGCAGTGATGGCGCTCATGGCCGCGCCCGAGCGGAAAATGGAAAGCTTCCGCCAGCACCTCGCCACTCGCGGCGTCCCGCAGCACCGCCGAGGTCACGTCATGACCGGGCGGGCCGAAGCGATAGGCATAAGCAATGTCAAAGAAGCGGCCAATCAGATCGAAAGCCGAGAGCGTCGTCGCCGAATGCGGAGCGAGCGCAATCTCGCGCTTAGCCTGGATGACCGCGACCTCGCCGGCCCGCCAGCAGATCAACTCGACGGTTGCGGCTAGCGGCTCGGGGCGCTCGTTCAGGACATGCAAGCCAAGCCCGTTGACACCTTCATCGGTGAGCGCAAGCTGGACCGGCCGGAAGGCGCGGGCGAGCCCGTACCAGGCCGATTTAGGCTCACCGTCGCTGGCGATCACGCCCCAGCCGGCGCCGGGCTGGAGATCCTGCAGCAGCCAGACCAGCGCGCCGCGCGTCGGCGAGCCCGGCCGGCGCCATTCAGCGAAGGTCTCCTCCATCACCTCGGCGACGGTCGCGCGCGACAAGGCGAAATAGCGCTCCGGATCCTCGCGCCGCAGACGCGCCGGATCGAGCCCATAGAGCCGCTCCAGATAGTGATCGCGCACATCCTCGAAATCCCAGGAGGCGCCGGCATCGCGCGGCACGCCACGCTTCCAGTCGGGATGGTGGGTGATCGAAGGCGGCTTGCCTGCGCGTAGCGAGACCTCCTCCGGCACATTGGCGAAGGCGAGGCTCTCGGCGGCGAAGCGGACATTGGCGCGGCGGGCATCGTCGAGGCCGCGCATATAGGCGCCGACGCCGTAGTAATGCGTCGCGCCCTTGTCGGCGACGAAAGGCAGCGGCCCGCCCGAAGGCGAATTCGGGACATAGGCGATGTCCGGGCGCAAGCGGCCGACCGCCTCCGGCAGCACCTCGTCGAAGATCGGGCCGGACCAGGCCTCGGGTGGCGCGCCCAGCATCGCCGATTGCTGAAAAACCTCGCTGCCGCCGCAGAGCACGGCGAGGCTCGGCGAGCCCTGCGTCCGGCTGAGCAGTGCTTCAACCTCCGCGGTGATCGCTGCGCGGAAGCCGGCATCGCCCTGCGGATAGTCGAAATTGGCGAGCATCATCTCCTGCCAGACCATGATGCCGAGCTCGTCGCAGAGGGCGAAGAAGGCGTCATCCTCATAGGTCATCACGCCGGGCAGGCGGATCATGTTCATGCCGGCCTCGCGGGCCAGCCTGAGCCAGGGCTCGTAAGCGGCGCGGCCGCCGGCCAGCGTGGTGACGTCGGCATTGCTCCAGCAGGCGCCGCGGCAGAACACCGGAACGCCGTTGACGACGAGGCCGCAGCCCTCGCCGTCGCCGCCGCGATCGACTTCAAGCGAGCGGAAGCCGACGCGGCCGAGCTCGATCGTCTCGCCGCCGAGTTCGAGGGCGAGGTCGTGCAGCGCCGGTTCGCCATGGGTGTGCGGGAACCAGGGCTTGATGCCGGGTAAGGATAATGTGCCGGCTAATCTCCCCTCGCCATCCACTTGCAAAGCCGCCTCGCCATCGGCGCAGCACATGACAGCGCGATCTGGTCGCGGTGCGTTCTCAGACAGCGTCAGGGCGAGCGCAACGGTCCCGGTCTGCCCATCATAGCTCGTCCGTAGATCGACGGCTTCGATCTGCAGCTCATTCACTTCGCTCTCGATCCGCAGCACCGGCCGGTACGGCCCGGTCGGCAGGCCGGGCGGGCACCAGCCCGGCATCGAGCCAAGCGCACTGGTGCGGAACCAGCGCAGGCCGTTGGGCTGGATCATCGCCGGCCGCCAGCGGGAACGGCGCGGGGCAGCGGCGAGCTTCGGCGCCAAGGCGCGGAAGCAGAGCGCGATCTCCGTCCCGGCCGGGCAATCGATGGTGAGCTCGACAGCCGCGAACATCGAGACGCTGTCGGCCTGCTTGATGCCGCCGACCCAGATCTCCGTGACGGTCGCCAGCCCTTCGAAGCGAAGCCGCCCGTTCAGCGGCTCGGTGAGCTGCGTGCGATACCAGTGATCCTGCTGGCCAATCGCATTGGCGCTGGCGTCGTCGAGCCGGCCGAGCGAGCGCAGCGTGCCGGCGACCGTGCCCGGCACGGCGGCGTCCTGCCAGTCGCCGTTCTTCGGCAGATCGGCCGGCGCCGCAGCCACATCGGCCATTGTCGCGAGCCAGGACCAGCCCTCAAGCGGCAGAGCTCGTTCGCCGGTACGCGCGACGATGCGGGCCATGCTCAGCCGGGGAAGCGCTGGACGAGCGCTTCGCTGACTTGATCGTATTCGCCCACGAGGCCGGCAAGCGTCGCGTCGAAGCGCTCGAAGCGCTTCTGCTTCATCGCCCGCGCGAGATGGAACTGCGCCACCTTGGCGCCCTCGGAGATGCGCAAGGCGCCGTCGCGGGCCACGTCCAGCCCTTCGACGCTCTGGCCGAGCCAGGACAGATGGCTGGCGAGCAGCTCGAAATTGGCGCCGAGCTGGCGCAGCGTGTTGAAGGCGTAGTGATGGAAGGCCGCGCCCGGCCGTTCGGCCAGCACCTTGGCCTGCGCGGTGGCGACAGTGCGGAAGGCTGCGACCGGATTGTCCGTCGGCCGGCGCGCGACATGGCGAGCGAGCAGCTTGAGCGCGGTGGCGCGCAGGACTGCCTCGTCGGGCCGACGCTGCGGCAGGCGCACCATCTCCGCATAGGGGAAGAGCGTGTCGTCGCGCATCTGCCCCGGCAGCAGCCGGAACAGCCCGTCGAAGTCCTCGCCTTCGGCGCGGTGCAGGCCGTCATTGTGGAAATAGTCGAGCTCGCGGGCAGCGCGATCGAGCCGGTTCACCGCGATCGTCGTCTTGCCGTGGCTGTCGCGATAGGAGACACCGCGCGTGTCGGGCATGTAGAAGGAATCGAGTTCGAGCAGGACGAGGCGGCCGAGCCCGATCTGCTGCTCGATATGGCCGATCAGATCGTCATAGAGCGCAAGCTCCGTCGCCCGCAGGCCATAGAGCGCTTCGAGATCGTCGAGCGGCGGCTTGAAGAAGGTGAACTGGTCGCCCTCGAAATCCTGCGTGATGGTGAAGCCGAAAGCGGCAGCCGGCTCCAGGCCGAGCGCATGCAGGATCTCGATCCAGAGATCGGCATAGCAATTGGTCTGCGGCCAATGCCGCTCGCCGGCATGCATGGCATGCCTGTCATAGGCGAGCGGATCGACCGGCAGAAGCCGGCCCGCCATGGCGGCGGGCGCAGCGATCTTTTGCTGGGCCGTCATCGCACTCACGGCCAGAGCACGTTGCGGACCGCGACCGGCCAGCGCGCGACGTCATAGCCATGGTGCTTGAACAAAGCGAGCGCGACCCGCTCCATACCGAAGCCGACGCAGGCGGTGTGCGCGGTCTCGCCGGCCGAAGTCTCGATGCCCCAGGTCGTGCCGAAATGGTCCTGATGGTAGTTGAAGGAGAGGCAGGCGGTCGGCTTCTCCTCGCTCTCGATCGGGATCAGGAGCTCGAACTTCAGGCGCTGGTCGCGCTGGTTGTTGGCGAGCATGCGCCCGGCGCGGCCGAAGAACGGATCGTTGGCGACGTCGACATGCAAGGGCACGCCGAGGGAGGCCATCATCTCCTGACCGCGTTCGAGCCAGAGCGCACGGAACTCCGTAACCTGCTCGGGCGTGCCGAAGCGGACATATTCGCGCATCCGGAAGAGCTGCATCCGGGCCGGGTCCTTCGAGGGCTCATGCCGGAAGCAGTAGGATTGCAGGTCGAACAGCGCACCGTCCGGCTTGAGCGGCCCGCGCTTGGCGACGACCGGATAGAGCACGTAGCAGGCGGCCGGCGTCAGCACGACATCGGTCGATTTCTGGCCACCGGTCCAGTCATGGCCCTCGGCGACATTGTGCAGCAATTCGGCATGGGCGCGCTCATCGCCGTCGAAGGAATGCACGGTGCCGGCGAGCTGCGGGAAGCTCTTGAGATAGCCGCTCTTCTCGAAAGCGCTGCGGCTCATCGCGGGCGGGAAGCGCGCGACCTCGGCGCCGTCCTTGCCGCCATAGCGGGTGATCAGCAGGTCGAACTGGGCAATGACCTCCTCGAACAGGCCGCTGCGGCCATAGAGTCCGTCGACGCCGGTGTCGATCAGCAGGCCGTTATCGATCAGTTCCGCAAGGAAGCCCTGCGGCTGGGGGCAATTCTGGCACATGCGATCACCGGGAAAGGCTGGGGTCGTGCTTGTAGACCGCCAGCAGGTTGGAGGTGTTGCCGAGGATTCGGTCGTTGTTGATCATGATCGGCGCCGAGAGCGCATCGCGCATCAGGCGCGCCAGGCTCGCCGGGCTGTCGTTGCGATAGCCCTGGATGCCGCAGATCAGGAAGGCCTGCATCACGATCTCGCCGACGCTCTGCGAGGCCACGACCTTGATGCTGTTCATCGCCACGACGAAGCCCATCGAGGAGAGCTCATCGGCATCGCCGCGGGCGCGCTCGTAACGGTCGAGCCCGGCGACGACCAGCGCCTTGAATTGCTGCAGGCGGGCGAGCAATTCGGCCAGGCGCAGCGCGCTCGGCGGGGTCGAACCCGGGCGCTTGCGTGCCTCGCTGCGCACGAAACCCTCGGCGCGGGCGACGGCCTCGGCCGCGATGCCGTACCAAACCGAAGCCCAGAGCAGATGCGCGTTGGGCAACATCGACTGCGCCGCGATCTCGGCGAAGGATGTCGGGATGATCTGCTCAGCTGGGGCGCGGCCGGCAAAGGTGAAATTGTCGGAGCAGGTGCCGCGCATGCCCATCGTATCCCAGGCCGCGCTGCGCTCGAGCGTGTACTGGTCCTTGGTCAGCACGGACATGACCTGGTCGGAGGGCGGCGCCTCGGGCGTGCGCCGCGAGGTGATCAGGATGGCGTCGGCCTGCGCCCCGTAGGAGATCAGGCAGCCTTCCTTATCCAGCGTGAAGTCGTCGCCCTCGCGCACCACGCCGCAGATCGAGGAGCGCAAATCGCCACCGACGCCGCCGCCCTCGGTCGTGGCCGAGGCGAGCAGGAGTTGCTCGCGGGCGATGCGCGCCATGAAGGAGCCGTGCCAGGGATCGTCGCCACAATGCACCACCAGGCTCGACGCCTTGATCTGGTGCATCGAATAGATCATCCCGGTCGAAGCGCAGGCTTGGGCCAGCACTGCGCAGATCTCGGAAATCGTCGAAAGGCTCGCCTGCTCGCCGCCATAGACAGCCGGGATCATGATGCCGAGCAGGCGTTCGCGCTTCAGGGCCTCGAAGGCCTCATGCGGGAACCGCGAGTTCGCGTCGACGTCGCCAGCGTGCTCGGCCGCAATCTTGGCGATCTTGCGCGCGGTGGCGATCATTGCCTTCTGCGCCTCGGCACTGGCGCCGGGCATTTCGGAGCTGAGCTGGTAACCGGCTTCGGCAAGGCGGGCGAGCGTCGTCATCAGACGTGCTCGCTCTGGATAGTGCGGATCGCGCTCTCGATCGCCGCGATCGAGGCGAAGTTGCGCCGGTTCATCATCATGTCCGGGAATTCGACCTCGAAGGCCTCCTCGAGCGCCATCATCAGCTCGACCGTGCCGAAGGAGGTAAGGCCGGCATTGTAGAGATCGGCCTCGTCGGCGAGCGTGGTAACGTCGACCGGCAGCTTGCCGGTGGTCTTGAGGATTTCGCGGATCCTAGTCTTCATGATCTCGTCCTGCCCTGTAGTGACCGGACCTCGGCGTGCCGCAGCACACGCTGGCGCAGTGCGCTCGCGATCGCTGTCGAGGGGCTTCGGTCGGTTGGTTTGACGCCGTGTCGTTCGTTGCGTCAGGCCTAACGCATAAAATTTAAAGTTACCTTGCGGCCGCCACAGAAAGACTGCGGAATGTATTTCGCAGGCCGAGGTCCGCGGATGTGGTAAACAGCATATTGCTGCGAATACTCGGTTTTTCGAGCATTCAGCCTGCCGCGGCGGTGGAATAGTTCGGCGCCGTAACGCGTTGGTTGGCCGGAGCGGGCTCGGCGCCGGCATCGGCATCGCTCGATCCCGTCATGAACCAGAGCAGCGCCGCCGTCTTGATCGAGTAGACGGAGTCGCTGACGATCATCAGCAGGCAGATATAGGTCGCGACGCAGACCTTGAAGCGCCAGGCGCGGGGCGATCGCTCCGGCGCGAAGATGAACAGGCTCCAGAAGCCGATGACCCCGAGCAGCCCGATCTGGTTGAGCGAATAGGCGTAGCCGGAATCCGAGAGGAAGGGCTTGTCCGGTGATAGGCCCCAGACGGCGGCCGGCGAAAGTGAGGTGATGAGGCGCGCTGTCCAGAGCATGCGCCCCATGAAATTGTTCTGCCAGTTCACCTCGGCGCTGATGAAACCGTAGATCGCAAGCCCGATCAGCGCGACGAAGGGCGCAGCCAGCCAGATGAAACGCGGCGTGCGCGGCGCCACCAAGTAGGCGACCGTCGCGACGATGCAGACATTGGCGCCAAAGCGCGAGTCGCTGAGGACGATCGCCGTCAGCCCCGTGGCCATGGTCAGCCAGCGCTTCGCCATGCCCGGCCGGTTGAGCGTCCAGATATAGAGGATCGCGCCGAAATTGCCGGTTGAGATCGGCTCGAGGAAGACCGAGGAGGCCCGGTGCGGCCCAAGGAACGGCAAGAGCGTGCGCGAGTCTGGTCGCAAGCCGCTGGCGAAGAGCGCGCCGGTCTGGCTACTGACATCACTCGGCGCCACCGTGCCGCGCGCCACATAGTATTTGATGATGTTGAAATAGGAGACGTAGACGTCGAGCGCCAGGAACTCGAACAGGCCGAAGGCGACGACGATGAGCCCACAGACAAGCGCGGCGCGGTCGGCCAGCCGTATATCATTGCAGCTCTTGCCGAGCAGGTAAAAGGCGATCGGGATCAGGAAATCACGCACCGCCTTGGGGTCGATCAGCGGCCGCATCGCCATCAGCAGGACGGCGTAGGATAAGAAGATCGCCAGCAGCAGATAGGGCGCGGCGTTGCGGCCGAGGCCAAGATAGAGCGCGGCCGCGACCAGCACCACCTCGCAGCCCATCACCATGGTATCGTTGATACCCATGACGTTGGTGTTGATGAAGCACAACGCCATGTTGAAGGTGAGCGCGCCGATCAGCAGCGCTATCGGCAGGGTCGGCAGAGGCCGGCCCGGCTCGAAGCCGTCAGCCATGGCCGAGGGCCTGCTCACGCCGCCGCCTGCGCCGGCCGCCGCAGCCAGCGCGCCGCCAGGCCGGAGGCACCGGCCCCCGCATTCTCGGGAACAACGAGCGCAACAATGTGTTCGCCGGCGGGGTCTACCGCCGCAGCCTGATCGACGAGGCTGCGGGTGGTCTCGCCGGCGAGCGAGGCCGTCAGGACAATCGCGTCCGGTCGCGCGCTCGCCTTGCCGTCGGTCGGCGACGTCTGTCGCATGATGATGAAGTTGCGCCGCCGCCCCGGCCGAGCCGGCACGGTTCCGGTCGGCTCGATCCGGCGGATGTTCATGTCGCGGCCGGTCCCCTCCTGGCAGAGCAGCACGCTCTCGCCATGCGCCGCGAGGCTGTTGGCGAGATGCTCGGCCAGCGCCGCATGCGTCGCGTCGTCGGCCGAGCCGGCGATCATCACCGAAGCCGGTAGATGCTGGCCGAGCGTCTTCTGCAATAGCCGCGTCACTGGAACGAGCGCATCTTCGCGGCGAGCAGCGGCGGCAGGCAATGACACCACAGTGCCGACGCCGATCGCCCGGCCGGCTGCTTCCGGCGTAAGCGGCTTTGCCATCTGGGGCAGGAGCCGCGACGTCGGCAGCCATTCGATGAGATAGGCTGCCCCGAGCCCGGCGCAGCTGCCGAAAAGCAGCGCGGCGGCGATCACCAGCAGGGCCGGCGGCTGGCTGGCGACCGCCGGCGCGACCGCCTCGGATAGCATGCGCGAGTTGTTGGTCTCGATCCGCTTCTGCTGTTCGAGCTCCTTGGCGCGCTGCAGCGAGGCGCTATAGACCACGCGGACCGCCTCGGCCTCGCTTTCGAGCTGGCGCAGCTTGATCTGGGCGGCGCCGCTGACCTCCTGCGACTTGGTCAGCTCAGTCGCCCGCTTCCTGAGATTGGCGAGATTGGCCTCGGCCTGACGATAGCCTTCCTGCACTGTGGCGCGCAGGCGGACCAGCTCCCCGGCGAGCAGCCGGCGCGTTTCGGCGAGCTCGGCCCGGATCTCGATGAGGCGCGGATGTTGCGGCGCGAGTGTCTGGGCAAGGCTCGCCGCCTCGCGCGCACTCTGGGCATATTGCCCCCGCAGCGAGGTCACCACCGACGAGGTCAGCGCCTCCGGCAACGTGTCAGAGAGCGGGTCACGGTTCTGATAGCGGGCGAGCTGGTCGCGCCGCGCCTGCTGGCGTGCGAACTCGGCCTCGGCCTGGCTGATCTGGCCGTAGAGATCGCGCAATTGCTGCGAGATGATGAGCCCGCCCTCGCCGGTGCTGACGAGGCCGTGCTGGCTGCGGAAGCCCTGGACGGCGCGCTCCGCCATATCGAGCTGCGTCCGCAGGCCGGAGATCTGGTCGATTAGCGTCACGTTTGCGCGTTCGACGACAGAACGACGCCCGTCATTGCCCTGACGGAAATAGACCTGGGCCAGCCCGTTGGCGATATCAGCCGCCTTCTGCGCCCGCGGATGCGAGACGATGATGCGGAAAACCAGCGAGTTCTCGACGCGCTGGATCACGATCGCCTTCTTGAGCGCATCGACAGTCTGCGCCAGACGCTGGTCGGCCGTCGGCTGCACGAGCCGGCCGAGCAGCCGCGAGATGAGGCCGGGCGGACGGCTGAAGGCGGGATCATTCTCGAGATCGAGATCCTCGATGACCTGGCGCAGCACGCCGGTCGAGGTCATCACCAGCGCCTGGCTGTCGACATTGGCGAAGTCGATCGAGGCCGAGGTGTCGGTGCGCACGATGTCCTTGCCGACGACCTGCAGCGCCTGCGGGTCGACGAGGAGTTCCGCCGTGGCCCGGTAGATCGGGGTCTGGACCGAAAGATAGGCAAGTGCCAGCAACAGGCAGAGGCCTGCGCTCGCGATCACCAGCCAGAGGCGGCGGCGCAGCAGCTGGAGCAGTTCGGGCAGGCTGAAGGCAGCAGCGGGCCGGCCCGGCGCGGGCGCGTCGTCTCTTCCACCTGCCTCGAGCGCAGCCGGCACCGCAAATCTCCTCGAACCATCACGATACCGCGCGCATCCGCGCCCGGATGCGCCGACCGGATCGGCTGGAATTCCACCGCGCATCCTGTCGAGCTGTGGTTAATATTTCGGTAACAAACTAATTACGATTTTAGTCAAATATTATAAGTCACGAATATTTGAAAATTAACTAAATAACCAGCGCATGCAAAAGGAATATTTCGCTTTGCTGCGGTCGATGATAGTTCAATATTTACGAAAGTTGGCGGCATCGGAAGCCTTTTTCGATTGCGCAGCCGCGATCCGCGCGATCCCGTTCACGCCCCGTTTACAACAGGGAGAAATCCCCCGGCCACGCCAACGTTTGCTTAGCTCGTGCCGGGTATCCCTACCCAAGGGAAAGGCCGGCTCAGCAAACGCGCCGTGACGAGGACAGGTCCAGACCATATGCGTATCCTGATGGCCTGTGCAGCATTCCCGCCGTTCATCGACGGCGGCGGACCGATCTCGGCGATGATCGTCGCCAAGCTGCTGCGCGCCGCCGGCCATGACCTGACCGTGGTGAACGTCGCCGGCGAGGATCGGCACGAGATCTATGACGGCGTGCCGGTGCATCGGCTGCGCTCGCTCAATATCGACTGGAACTACCGGCTGCCGCGCCCGGCCTGGAAGAAGGCGATCTGGCATGCTCTGGAGAACTTCAACCCCCGCGCCTTCCTCGTCATGCGGCGCGAAATCCGGCGACTCCAGCCCGACATCGTGCTGACCGACTCGATCGAGAACATCAATGTCGCGACCTGGGCGGCGGCGAAGAGCTGCGGCGTGCCGGTCGCTCACATCCTGCGCAGCACCTTCCTGCTCTGCTGGAGGGGCAGCATGTGGCGCGGCAGCGACAATTGTGGCCGCGCCTGCTCCTCTTGCCAGGCGACGTCGTATGGCAAGAAGCTGTCTTCACGCTTCGTCGACGCCGTGATTGGCGAGACCGATTTCATCATCGGCCGCCACACCGAGCACGGCTATTTCCCGAACGCGACCACGCACGCGATTCCCGGCGCGATCGCGCCCGTTCCCGGCGCCCTGCCCCGCTCTGCGCCGCCGGCGGATCGCCCGCTGCGCGTCGGATTCATCGGTGTCCACGACCCGGTCAAAGGCCTCGACACGCTCGCAGCTACTGCTCATCGTCTCAGAGATCAGCCGGTCGAGTTCCTGATCGCCGGAACCGGTCATGGCGACTACGCCAAGGCGCTGCCCGAGCGCTTCCCGACGGAGAACACCCGTTTCCTCGGCTGGACCAGGCCGGACGAATTCCTGCCGCAGATCGACGTCCTCGCAGTCCCCTCACTGTTCCGCGAGCCCTTCGGCCGCGTGGTGATCGAAGCCTTCGCCCATGGCGTGCCGGTGATCGGCGCTAGGTCCGGTGGCATCCCCGAAACGATTCAGCCGGGCATCAATGGCGCCCTGTTCGCTCCTGGCGATGATACTGCGCTCGCCGCGGAGATCATGAATCTTGTCCAGGACCGCGCGCTGGTCGCGCAGTGGTCGGCCGGCGCGCTCGCCGCCACGGGGCGCTACGCACCTGGCAGGATCGCGGCAGCCTATGGCGCCGTCTTCGACAGCCTCGTCGGCAAGCCGACCGAAGGCGCCCTGCTGCAACCGCAGGAAGCGCGCCCATGAAGGCGCTGCTCGAACTCGCCTGGACCGGCGCGGGTCGCTTCCTTCCCGCCTTCTCGTCGCGCTTCAGCAGCACGCTGCTGAGCTTCCTGGTGCTGCTGGCTGCAAGCCATTTCCTGCCGACGCAGGAATACGGGCTCTATGTCTTCCTGTTCTCGATCGGCAGCGCGCTCGGGCTGATCGCCGTGCTCGGCCAGCAGATCCTCGTGGTGAAGCATTATCGCCGGACCGAGGCGAGCGGTCATCCGCTCAACCAGGCATTGCTCGGCGTCAACGCCCGCTGGCTCGCACTCGGCTGTTTCGCGCTGCTGGCCGCCGCCCTGCCGCTCTGGCTCTTCGCCGAGGAGCTACCTCCAACCTATCGCTATCTCTGGCTCGCCTTCGTCTTCGCCGCGATCTTCGCGCTCAGCGAGTATCTGCAGAACTATTTCCGTATCCACGGCCGGATCAACATGTCGCTGGTGCCACGCGAGATCGTCTGGCGCGGTAGCTCGATCCTGTGCATCGGTGCGGCCGGCCTTGCCGGCATGCTGGTCGGCGGCGCAGGCGCAATGGCGATCGTCACCGGCCTGCTCGCCGCGACCACGCTCTACCAATGCGTCTGCTTCCTGCATGACGAAGGGCTGAGCTGGCTCAAGGCCCGCGAGCAGGTGCCGGCGGAGACCCATGGCGAGTGGCGTCGCGAAAGCGGCTACTTCATCGCCAACAATGTTCTCAACTCCGCCTCGGCCTATCTTGAGACCATTCTGATCGGCGTCCTGATCGGCCTGGATCAGGCCGGCTTCTATTTCGTGGCGCTGCGCATCTCGATGCTGCTGCTCCTGCCGCTCGCGGCAATCGACACCGTCGGCATTCCGATGATCGCCGCCCGCTTCCAGAAATCCGATACGGCCGGCGCACAGCTGCTGATCGGCCGGCTCTCCTTTGCGAGCTTCTGCATCTCGCTGCTGGGGGCGCTGGCGCTCGCCGTCGTCGCGCCCTTCATCCTGCACTTATTCAATCCGGAATTCGTCCAGCATGAGAACGTGTTGGTCGCGCTCTGCGTGCTCTCGGTCTCGCTCGCCTTCTTCGGCCCTGGCTCCTGGCTGCTGATGATTGGCGGCGGCGAGCGCTTCTTCCTGATCGCGCGGGCGATCATGTTCGTCATCTATCTCGGCCTGCTCTACGGGCTGGCCCGGATCGGCGGGCTGATGGGCATCGCCATCGCCGGGCTGATCTTCAATACCGCTTCGAGCCTCGCCGCCTGGTACTGGATCAAGCAGAAATGGCGGATCGACAACATGGCCACCGCCTTCTTCCGGCCCTTCCTTTTCGGTGGCGCGCCGGCCGACAAGACCGCCCCGCCGCCGACGGATCGCGCCAGCGAAGGAGCCGGCCGATGACGGCGGTCGCGGCCTATCGCGTCGACCCAGCCGGCGAGGCGGCGGCCTCGCCCTATGGCACGCCGGTAACCTTTGGCCGCAGCATGGGCGTCCTCCATCCCGGCCAAGCGCCGTTCGCGGTGCTGATGCTCGGCGCCATCGGCTATGAGGAACTCTGCCTGCGCGCCACCTGGCGCAGCCTCGCCCAGGCTCTCGCGGACAAGGGCATCGCCTGCCTGCGCTTCGACTATCCCGGCCAGGGCGATGCGCAGGAAGCTGCCGACCCGCAGGGCCTCGACGACTGGTTCGAGACGATCAGCGCCGCCGCGGATCTGCTGCGGCACGCCAGCGGCTGCGAGCGCCTCGTTCTGCTCGGTCAGGGGCTCGGCGGGACACTGGCGCTCAAGCTCGCCGAAAATCTCGCTCCGGTCGCCGCCAGCGTGCTGATGGCCCCGGTTGGTAATGGCAAGCGCTATCTGCGCGAGCTTGCGGCCTGGACGCGCATCGTCTCGGATCGGATCGGCATCGGCACCGACCCGGACGACGACACGCGCTGCGCCGTAGCGGGCTTGCGCATTGCCCCCGGCCGCCTGCCAGCGATCGCAACCCTCGGAACAAGCGCACCCCGGCAGGCGCCGTCGGAACAGGTTCTGTTGCTGTCCCGGCCCGGCCATTCCGGCGACGCGGCCCTGGCCGAGACCCTCGCCGGCCTTGGCAGCACGGTGACGCAACGTGCCTATGAAGGCTACGAGACGCTGACCACCGACCCGACGGCGGCCCGTCCGCCAAAGGCGACGATCGCCGGTATCGTCGACTGGATCGCCGGGCGAGCCGAAGCGGAGGGCTCTGCTGCCACCGGCAGCAGCATGCCCCGGTTACCTGGCCCGTCAGAAGGCGTGCTCGGCGACGGCTTCACCGAGCGCCCGATCCGTTTCGGCCCGGATGGGCGCCTATTCGGCGTGCTCTGCGAGCCGCTCGGCCCTGCGGCGCGCGAACCCATCGTCTTCGTCAATGCCGGCCGCGATTATCATATCGGCTGGGCCCGGGTCAGCGTGAACCAGGCCCGCGCCTTCGCGGCACGCGGCATCGCCTCGCTGCGCTTCGATGCCAGCAGCGTCGGCGACAGCGGCGTGGCAGCCGACGGGCCGGAGGAGATACTCTATTCCCAGGCGCAGATCGACGATGTCCGCCTCGCCATCGACGCTATGCAGGCCCGCGGTTTCGAGGCGCCGGTCCTGATCGGGCGCTGCAGCGGCGCCTATGCCGCCTTCCATGCCGCCGTCGCCGACGAACGCATCCGCCGCCTCGTCATCGTCAACAATGAGCGCTTCGTCTGGGACCCCGACGAAAGCGTCGAGGATGCGATCCGCTATGCCCATCGCAGCGCCGGCGATCTCGGCGCGACGCTGGCCCGCAAGGACGGCTTGCGCCGCCTGCTCACCGGCAAGCTCCGCGTCGGGCCGGCCGGGCGCTATCTGATCTACCGCTATCGCAAGCGGCTCTCGGTCAAGCTCGCGCCGATCTTTGGACGCCTGACCAAGCATGGCCGGCTCCATCACCAGTGCCATCGCCATTTCGCCACGCTCGCCGCGCGCAAGGTCGAGCTCTCGCTGCTCTATGCCGACGGTGACGTCGGCCTGGCCGAGCTCCAGACCTATTTCGGCGAGGCGGGCAAGGGCCTCGCCGCCTATCCGAACGCCTCGCTGACCATGCTCGCCGACGCCGACCACAACTTCACGCATCTCGCCGCCGGGCGCCGGCTGCTCGATGCGCTCCTGCGGATCGTCGCGCCATGAGGGCGGCCGTGTTCGCCTTGGCGCTGCTCGCCGCTCTGCCCGCATGGGCGGAGACCTGTCTGCGTGGCGTCAACCTGTCGGGCGCCGAGTTCGGCGATACGCCCGGCAAGGTCGACACCGACTACACCTATCCCAGCGAAGCGGCGATCCAGCGCCTCGGCAAGCTCGGTGCGAGCGCCGTCCGCCTGCCCTTCCGCTGGGAGCGCCTCCAGCCGCAACTCAACGGCTCGCTCGACATCATGGAGCTCGCCTATCTCGACCAGACAGTCCGCCGGATCAACGAGGCCGGGCTGGTCGCCATCATCGACCTGCATAATTACGGCTACTACGCCAAGAAGCAGCTCGGCTCGGCCGAACTCCCGGCCGCAGCGCTCGCCGATGTCTGGGGCAAGCTCGCGCAGCATTATCGCGACCGTCCCAAGCTCGTTTTCTCGCTGATGAACGAGCCGCACGACATCAACAGCGCGAACTGGGCCAAGATCCAGAACACCGCCATCGCCGCGATCCGCAAGGCGGGCGCCAAGCAATTGCTGCTCGTCACCGGCACGGCCTTCGGCGGCGCCCATAGCTGGACCTCCGATCTGCCCGTCGGCAACAACGGCCGCGATCTGCTCGGCGTCGTCGACCCGCTCGACCGTTACGCCTACGACTTCCATCAATATCTCGACGCCGACTATTCCGGCCGCGCCTCGGAATGCTCGGCCGCCGCCGGTGCGCTGAAGGGCATCGACGACGTCACCGCCTGGCTCAAGACACATGGCCGCCGCGGCTTCCTCGGCGAGTTCGCCGCTTCGAACCGGCCCGAATGCCTCACTGCGCTGCGGCAGATGGTGACGAAGCTCGATGCCAACCCGCAGCAATGGCTGGGCTGGACCGCCTGGGGGGCCGGGGCTTGGTGGCCGGCGGACTATGTCTTCAACCTCGAGCCCACCCCGGCTGGCGAACGCCCGCAGATGAAGCTGCTAACTCAGCGCTTCAAGGCGAAGAAGCCTACTGCTATTTGCGGTCCGGAGGCCAAACCGTGACCGCTCCCTTCTCCCATCGCTCGGCGTCCGCAGTGCCGGCAGGCACCCGCATCGTCCATGTCGTGCGCCAGTTCCTGCCAAATCGCGGCGGCCTCGAGGACGTCGTCGCCAATCTTTGCCGGGCCCAGCTCGCCGTTGGCCTGCGCCCGTCCGTCGTGACCCTCGATCGCCTGTTCTCACGGCCGGAGCTCGTCCTGCCGGCGAGCGAGGTGATCGACGGCATCCCCGTCAGCCGCATCCCCTTCCGCGGCTCGACGCGCTATCCGGTCGCGCCTGACGTCTTCGCCCATCTGCGCGAGGCCGATCTCGTCCATGTCCATGCGATCGATTTCTTCTTCGACGCGCTGGCGCTCGGCTGGCTGCTGCATCGCAAGCCGCTCGTCGCCACTACCCATGGCGGCTTCTTCCACACCGCCGACTTCGCAGGCTTGAAGAAGCTCTGGTTCAACGGCCCGACCCGGCTCTCGGCGCAGATCTATCGCGGCATCGCCGGCTGCAGCACCAACGATGCCCGCATGTTCGAGCGGCTCGCGCCCGGCAAGGTCCGGGTGATCGAGAACGGCGTCGACCTCGATAAGTTTGCCGGCGCCTCCAGCCCGGAGCCGCAGCGGCGCCTCGTCAGCATCGGCCGCTTCTCCAAGAACAAGCGCCCCGACCGGCTGATTGCGATGATGGCGGCGCTGGCGCGGCGCGAGCCGAGCTGGCAGCTCGATATGCTTGGCGTCACCTCGGACTGGACCGAAGAAGCACTGCGCGGGGCGATCGCCGACGCCGGCATGGAGCAGAATGTGGCGCTCCATCTCAGCCTCGACGATGCCGCGGCGCGAACGGTGATGAGCCGTGCCTCGCTCTTCGTCTCCGCTTCGGAGTTCGAGGGCTTCGGCCTTGCCCTGGTCGAGGCGATGAGCGCCGGCCTCGTCCCGATCGTCCAGCCCAATGCGGCCTTCGCCGGCCTGGCGAGCAAATTCCCTGTCGTCCGCACCGTCGATTTCGCCGATGTGGACGAGGCCGCTCTGGCCGTCGAACAAGCTCATGCCGATCTTGTCCGCTACCCCGGCAATACGCGCCCGCGCCTCTCGGACCTCGCATCCTATTCCTGGCACGAGGTCACGCGCCGCTATCTCGAATTCTACGCCGCCGCACTCTGACCCTCCGACGCCATGGCGCTGTCACCGCGCAAGCCCCTTGCGCGTCGCCCGATTCTAGCTTTGTAATAGTGGATACACTCATACAGAGCGGTTGATCGAGTGCAGACGGCTTGCGAGGGAACGGGATGAGCTTCGCCTCCAAGGGCATGGCCGCGACGGCGCAGGACGAGGCCTATCGCGCCATCCTCCAGGACATCCGCAGCGCGCGCTATCAGCCCGGCGAGCGCTTGATCCCGGAGACGATCGCGCGCGAGCTCGCCATGAGCCGCATGCCGGTGCGCGAGGCTTTCCAGCGCCTCGCCAATGAGGGGCTAGTCCTCATCCGCCCCAATCGCGGCTGCATCGTCTCGGGTCTGACCATCGAGGAAATCTACGAACTCTTCGAGATCCGCTCCGTGCTGGAGGGACTGGCGGTCCGCTTGGCCATGCCGCGCTTCGACGCCGCGGCACTGGCCGACCTCGACGACCATGTCGTCCGCATGCATCGCGCCGGCGCAGCCGGCGGCGCCGACTGGCTCGGCAAACACCAGGAATTCCACGCCTATATCTGTGGCCTGAGCCGGCGACCCAAATTGATCGCCCAGATCGCGGCGCTGCACATCGCCGTCGAGCCCTATATGCGCGTCTGGCTCCACCATGTCGCCCAGCCGGCCCATGCCACCGAGCGCCAGGACGAGGTGGTCGAGGCCATCAGGACCGGCGACGCCGAGCATGCCGAGGCGGTGATGCGCGACCACGTCCTGCGCACCGCACCTCGCCTCGCCGAGTTTCTGCGCAGCCGCGGTCAGGCAGCCGGAGCTCCATCGGCCCTGCCGGCCAGCGCCCAGCTCTGAACCGAACCACGCAGCGGCCCGCCAGAAGGCCGCGCTCCCGAGGACGCCCGAGGGTCAGCCAGAACAATGAGGGGATCAACCATGGATCGACGCCAGTTCCTGAAAGCCTCGGCAGCTGCCGCCTTCCTGCCGGCAGCACCGCATCTCGCCACGGCGCAGGATGCCAAGACCCTGCGCTTCGTGCCCTATTCCGACGTCGCGATCATCGATCCGATCTGGACCAACGGATATTCGACCCGCACCCACGCCCTGCTGGTCTGGGACACGCTCTACGGGCTCGACGACCAGTTCCAGCCCCAGCCGCAAATGGTCGAAGGCCATGTCGTCGAGGATGACGGCAAGCGCTGGATCCTGACGCTGCGGCCAGGCCTCGTCTTCCATGACGGCAGTAAAGTGCTGGCGCGCGATGCTGTCGCCTCGATCAAGCGCTGGGGCGTGCGCGACACCTTCGGGCAGGCGCTGATGGCGGCGACCGACGAGCTCTCGGCGCCTGATGATCGCACTATCGTCTTCCGGCTGAAGACGCCCTTCCCGCAGCTGCCGGCGGCGCTCGCCCGCCCGAGCGCCCTTGTCGCCGCGATCATGCCGGAGCGCCTCGCCGCGACCGACCCGTTCAAGCAGATCCCCGAGGCGATCGGCAGTGGCCCGTATCGCTATCTCACCGCCGAGCGCATCGCCGGCGCCCGCCATGTCTATGCCAGGCACGAGGCTTACGTCCCGCGTTCCGGGGGCACGCCGAGCTTCACCGCCGGCCCGCGCTCGCCCTATCTCGATCGCATTGAATTCGTTGTCATGCCTGATGCCGCGACCGCGGTCGCCGCGCTGCAGACCGGTGCGGTCGACTGGGTCGAGCAGCCGATCATCGACCTCCTGCCGCTGCTGCGGAAGGACCCGAACATCGTGGTCGAGGTCAAGGATCGGACCGGCATGGCCGGGCAGCTCCGGCTCAACCATCTGCAACCGCCCTTCAACAATCCGGCGATCCGGCGCGTCATCCTCCAGGCGATCGACCAGGAAGAGTGCATGAACGCGGTCTGCGGCGGCGACCCGCAGGTCGAGCGCGGCAGCATCGGCTTCTTCCCGAACAATTCGCCGATGGCGTCCGACGTCGCCGCCAAGGCCCTGAAGGGCCCGAAGGATTTCGGAAAGCTCAAGCAGGAGCTCGCTGCCGCCGGCTACAAGGGCGAGCGCGCCGTCTTCCTCGCGGCGCAGGACGTGCCGCGCATCTCTCTGGTCTGCGACGTCGCCGCCGACGCGCTGCGCAAGATCGGCGTCAATGTCGACTTCGTCGCAGCCGACTGGGGCACCGTCCTGCAGCGCATCAGCAATCGCAACCCGGTCGAGCAGGGCGGCTGGAGCTGCTACGTTACCTACTGGGCAGGGCTTGACCTCGGCTCGCCGGCGACGAGTTCGCCCTTGCGCGGCAACGGCGCCAAGGGCAGCCCGGGCTGGCCCGACAGCCCGCAGATCGAGGCCCTGCGCGCCCGCTTCCTAACCGCCGGCGACCCGGCGCAGCAGAAGGCGATCGCCCGCGAGATCGAGCTGCAGGCGATGCAGGACGTGCCCTATGTCCCGGCCGGCCAGTATCTGCAGCCGGTCGCCTATCGCAAGACCCTGACGGGCATGCTCAACGGCGTCCCGGTCTTCACCAATCTGCGCAAGGGCTGAGCGCCCTTCGCTTCCTTCCCCAAAAAGGCCGGCGGCGAACGCCGGCCAGATTGCCACGAAAGCTAGTCCATGCGCGATCTTGAACTTCCCGGTCGGTCCCTCGCCATCAGCCGCAATGCGATGGCGGCGACCTCGCATCCCGCCTCGACGCTCGCCGCGCTCGACATCATGAAGGCCGGCGGCAATGCGATCGATGCGGCGATTGCCGCCTGCGCCGTGCAATGCGTCGTCGAAGCCGGCTCAACCGGGATCGGCGGCGACTGCTTCGTGCTCTATGCGCGCGGCGGCTCGACCGATGTCCTCGCCTATAACGGCTCGGGCCGCACGCCGGCCGCCGCGACGCTGGATTGGTACGAGAAGGCCGGCATCACTACGCTGGAGCGGCATTCGCCGCATGTCGTCACCGTGCCGGGCGCGATCGATGCCTGGACCCAGCTCAACAAGGACCATGGCCGCCTGCCGCTCGCGGAGGTCCTCGCGCCGGCTATCGCCTATGCCCGCGACGGCTATGCCCTGACGCCGCGCGCCGCCTACGACCTCGCCGCCCAGCGCGATCTCCTGATCCAGGACACGAACGCCGCCGCGACCTTCCTCGTCGACGGGCAGGCCCCGCGGGCCGGCACTGTCCAGCGCCAGCCGGCCCTGGCCGAGACGCTCGAAGCGATCGGCCGCGAGGGCCGTGACGCCTTCTATCGCGGCGAGATCACCCTGGAGATGGTCGATTATCTAAAGGCCGCCGGCGGCCTGCACACGGCTGACGACTTCGCCACGGCCGAGGGCGAATACGTCACGCCGATCAGCGCAAGCTTCCGTGGCCGCACCGTCTATGAGTGCCCGCCCAACGGCCAGGGCGTCATCGCCCTGCTGATCATGAAGATCCTCGAGCGCTTCAAGCCCAAGGGCGGCCCGCTCGCGGTCGAAAACCTGCATATCGAACTGGAAGCGACCCGCCTCGCCTACGCCGCCCGCGATCGCTTCCTCGCCGACCCCGCCAAGGCCGAGGTTCCGGTCGAGCACCTGCTCTCGAATAAGCTCGCCGACGAACTCGCCGGCATGATCGATCCGGAGCGCGCGCTCGATCCGCTGCCGGTCGTCCCCGGCGGCGCCGAGCACAAGGACACGGTCTACATCAGCGTCGTCGACAAGGACCGGAACGCCGTCTCCTTCATCAACTCGATCTTCTCGCCCTATGGCAGCGGGTTGATGACCAAAAAGTCCGGCGTGCTCTTCCATAATCGCGGCCAGAGCTTCGTGCTGAAGCAGGGCCATCCCAACGCGATCGCGCCCCGCAAGCGCCCGATGCACACCATCATCCCCGGCATGCTTGCCGAAAACGGCCGCGTCGTCATGCCCTTCGGCGTGATGGGCGGGCACTATCAGGCGATGGGCCAAGCCCATTTCTTGGCCAAGCTGTTCGATCATGGCCTCGATCTGCAGGAGGCGATCGACCTGCCGCGCCTCTTCCCGCTGCCGGGAACGAACACGGTCGAGACCGAAAGCCGCCTGCGCGACAGCGTCGGCGCAGCGCTTACGGCGCGCGGCTTCGACGTCCAGCCGCCGAAATCGCCGATGGGCGGGGCCCAGGCGATCTGGATTGATTGGGAGAAGGGCACGCTGACCGGCGGCTCCGACCCGCGCAAGGACGGCTGCGCCCTCGGCTACTGAACCCAGTGCGAGGCCGTCCTGCATCGGGCGGCCTCGACAGCGCCGGCGATCCCGGCAAGCTTCTCCTCAGAACAAATCCAGGGAGAAGCGGGCATGGCAGGCGAGAAGCCTAAGGGACGCGGCATCGCCGGCGGGCTGACCAACTATGGCGACCCGGACTTCGCCGCTTATCTGCGCCGCTCCTTCGCCCGCTCGATGGGCTATTCCGACGAGGCGCTGGCGCGTCCGATCGTCGGCATCGCCAACACCTATAGCGGCTTCAACAACTGCCACCGGCACTTCCCCGAACTGCTGGAGGCGGTGAAGCGCGGCGTGCTGATGGCCGGTGGCCTGCCGGTCGAATTCCCGACGATCTCGCTCGGCGAGGTCTTCCTCAACCCGACCAGCCTGAAGTTCCGCAACCTGATGGCGATGGGCACGGAGGAGATGATCCGGGCCCAGCCGATCGACGCCGTCGTGCTGATGGGCGGATGCGACAAGACCGTGCCGGCGCAGTTAATGGCGGCGCTCTCGGCCAATGTCCCGACCGTCGAGCTCGTCGCCGGGCCGATGTCGACCGGCCGCCATAAGGGCGAGCGGCTCGGCGCCTGCACCGATTGCCGCCGCTTCTGGGCCCGCTTCCGCGCTGGTGACGTCGACCAGGAAGAGATCGACATGGTCGAGGGCCGGCTCGCCACCACCGCCGGCACCTGTGCCGTGATGGGCACCGCCTCGACCATGGCCTGCATCGCCGAGACGCTGGGCTTGGCCCTGCCGCGCTCGGCTGCGATCCCCGCCGTCCACGCCGACCGGCTGCGCTGCGCCGAGGAAAGCGGCAAACGCGCCGTCGCATTGATCGGCACGCAAACCCTGCTTCCGCGCCAGATCGTCACCGAGCAGGCGATCGAGAATGCCTGGCGCGTGCTGCTGGCGATCTCCGGCTCGACCAATGCGGTGGTCCACCTCACCGCCATCGCTCGCCGCGCCGGCATCAAGGTCGACCTCAATCGCCTCAACCAGCTCTCCGACGAGACGCCGGTGCTGGTGAACCTGAAGCCGGTCGGCGACAACTACATGGAAGACTTCTTCGCCGGCGGCGGCGTGCCGGCTGTGCTCCGCGAACTCCGGGACCTGCTCCATCTCGACTGCATGACGATCACCGGCAAGACGCTGGGCGAATTGATCGACGAACCCCTGCTCGACCAGCTCGACCGCACGATCATCCGCTCGCGCCAGGACCCGGTCGATCCCGATGGCGGGCTCGTCGCGGTGTTCGGCTCGCTTGCGCCGCGCGGCGCCATTGTGAAACGGGCTGCGGCCGAGAAGCGCCTGCTCGAGCATGAGGGCCGCGCCGTCGTCTTCTCGTCATTGGAAGACCTCTCCGCCCGCATCGACGATCCCGATCTCGACGTCACGGCCGACGACATTCTCGTTCTGCAGAATGCCGGTCCCAAGAGCGCCGCCGCCATGCCGGAAGCCGGCTATCTGCCGATCCCGCGCAAGCTCGCGTCCAAGGGCGTCAAGGACATGGTCCGCATCTCCGACGCCCGCATGTCCGGCACCGCCTATGGCGCGATCGTGCTGCATGTCGCACCGGAAGCGGCGGTCGGCGGCCCGCTCGCGCTGGTCCGCAACGGCGACCGGATCAGGCTCAGCGTTGCCGAGCGGCGGCTCGACTTGCCGGTCGACGAGGCCGAGCTCGCGGCGCGCCGGGCCGCACTGTCTCAACCGCCCGCGAAGGCGCGCCGTGGGTATGACCGGCTTTATGACGCGCACGTGCTCCAGGCCGATGAAGGCGTCGATTTCGACTTCTGCTGAGCTTCGGCCGTCTTTCCGGGGCTTCGCGCAGCGAAGAGCCCGGAACCCATGAACACGACCTTCCCGTCATGGTCGGGCTTGTCCCGACCATCCACATCTTCATTTGGGCAAGACGGCGCTCAAGACGTGGATGCTCGCCACAAGGGCGAGCATGACGAGCTGGACCAGCGTCGTGTTCATGGGTTCCGGGCTCACCACTTCGCGGCGCCCCGGAATGACGGCGCAGTTCCGTGATCGGACGAAAGTCGTTCAAGCGAGGTGACAGGCGATTTCGAGCGCGCCTTCGCGGCGCAGCGCCGGTGCCTCGACACGGCAGCGCTCGACCGCCTGCACGCAGCGCGGATGGAAGGCGCAGCCCGGCGGCGGCGCGATCGGGCTCGGCACCTCGCCCGACATCGGCCGGCGCTCGCGGTTCGGCTTTTCAACGTCGGGGATCGTGTCGAGCAGGAGCCGCGTATAGGGATGGCGCGGCCGGGCGAAGACCTCTTCCGCCGGCCCGCTCTCGACGAAGCGGCCGAGATACATGATCGCGAGATGGTCCGACATGTGCCGGACCACCGAGAGATTATGGCTGATGAAGAGATAGGTCAGCCCGAACTCCTTCTGCAGCCGGACCATCAAATTGAGGATCTGCGCCTGCACGGAGACGTCGAGCGCCGAGGTCGGCTCGTCGCAGACCAGGAAGTCCGCCTCGGTCGCCAGCGCCCGAGCGATCGAGATGCGCTGGCGCTGGCCACCGGAGAACTCATGCGGGAAGCGACTCGCATCCGCTCGCGACAGGCCGACGATCTCCAGCAGGTCGCCGACGCGGGTCGCCGTCTCGCTCTCGTCCTTGCGCAGCTTCAGTTCGCGGATCGGCTCGGCGATGATATCGCCGACGCGCCAGCGCGGATTGAGCGAGGCATAGGGGTCCTGGAAGATCATCTGCACGCGCGGCGGCCCGACCGAGCCGTCGGCGCGCTTGATGTCCTTGAAATCCAGCATGCCCTGCGTCGGCCTCTGCAGCCCGACGACCATGCGCGCCAGCGTCGACTTCCCGCAGCCGGACTCGCCGACGATGCTGAAGGTGGTGCCGCGCTGGACGCTGAACGAGACGTTCTCGACAGCGCGTAGCACGCGGCGTGGCTCATGCGAAAACAGCCGCGACAAGGCCGGTGCCGAGACGTCGAAGCGGCAGGAGGCGGCGGAGACTTCGAGGATGGTGTTCGCCTCAACCATGGGCCATCTCCCGCAGCGGGAAATGGCAGGCGGCGGCATGGCCAGAGATCGGCAGGCCGGGCTTGGTCTCGCGGCAGAGATCCGTGGCGAAGCCGCAGCGCGGGTTGAAGGCGCAGCCGGCGGGAATGGCATTCAGCCGCGGCATCGAGCCGTCGATCTGGTTGAGCTGCGCATTGCGGCGATGCACGCTCGGGATCGAGGCCATCAAGCCGGCGGTGTAAGGATGGCGTGGCCGACGCGTCACCTCCTCGACCGGACCGATCTCGACGACGCGCCCGGCATACATCACGGCGACGCGGTCGGCGGTCTCGGCGATCACGCCCATGTCATGGGTCACCAGCATGATCGCGGTGCCATGCTCGCGGCAGAGCCGCTTCAGCAAGGTGGTGATCTGCGCCTGGATGGAGACATCGAGCGCCGTCGTCGGCTCGTCGGCGATGATCAGCGTCGGCTCGGCGCAGAGCGCGAGCGCAATGACGACGCGCTGGCGCATGCCCCCGGAGAACTGGTGCGGGTAATGGTCGATCCGCGTCTCGGCCGCGGGAATGCCGACCTCCTTGAGCAGATCGAGCGCCCGCTTGCGCGCTTCCGCCTTGCCGACCGGCAGATGCGTGGTGATGGTCTCGACCAGTTGTTCGCCGACGGTCAGCAGCGGGTGCAGCGAGGTCAGCGGATCCTGGAAGATCGCGCCGATCCGGCGGCCGCGCAGCTTGCGCATCGCCTCGGCCGGCAGGTTGTCGATGCGCTGGCCCGACAGCCTGATCTCGCCGCCAGCCAGGCGTCCCGGCGGATCGAGCAGGCCGATCACCGCCGTTCCGGTCAATGACTTACCGGCGCCGGACTCGCCGACCACTCCGAGGATTTCGCCCGGTGCGATCTCGAAAGAGACGCCGTCGAGCGCCGTCAGCGGGCCACGCCGCCCGTCGAAGACGATGCGCAGGTCGCGAACCGAGAGCAGCGCTGGCTGGGCGTTCACGCGGCGTCCTCCTGGCGTTCGATCGCGTAGCTGGACGAGAAGATCTCGCTCATCGGCGGGTGCCCCAGGGTGCGCTCCGGATAGCGCGCCATCACGCCTTCGAACTGCTTCTGGGCGCGGATGTTGTCGGCGGCTTCGTCCTGGCCGGGAATGGCCCGGTTCTCCATGACGAAGCGGCCGTCGATCACCACCGCCACGAAGTCGCGACCATGGCCGGTCAGCATCATCGTCTGGATGGGATCGATCACCTGCCCGCTATGCGGCCGGTCAAAGTCGAAGACGGTGATGTCGGCGCGGGAGCCGGGCTGGAGACGGCCGAGATCGGGCCGCTGCAGCGCGTTCGCGCCACCGATGGTAGCGGCGTCGTAATAATCCTCGGAACGTACGGCGCCGACATTGCCGGCCATGGTGCGGGCGAGGATCATGCCGACCTGCAGGTTCGTCACCATGTCCGGCGGGGCGGTATCGGTCCCCATGGCGATGTTGAGGCCCATGGCGCGGTAGCTGCCGAAATGGTTGATGGTGCCGCCATGCCGGCCCGAGACCAGCGGGCAATGGACGATGCTCGCACCGGAATCGCGGATGATTTCGAGGTCGCGGCCAGGGCGGTCGACCAGGCGGCTGCCGGAGACGACCGTGCCATGCGGCAGCAGGCAGCGCTCGTCGAGGAAGCCGAGGCTCTCCAGCCATTCCGGCGAGCTCATGCCGTGCTGGGCGAGGACGAGATCATATTCGATCTTCGACTGGCAGCAGTGGAGCCGGACAGGACTATCGAGTTCGCGCGCCGCGGCGGCGGTGCGGCGCAGCAGCTCGGCCGTCGAGGTCTCGATACGGTCGGGCGCGAACATCGCCCGGATCAGCCCGCCGGCCGCGCCTTCATGACGCCCAGCGAAATCGATGGCGGCGTCGAGCTCGGCGAGGCCGCGGGGCTCGTCGTAATGGGTGACGATGCGCCCGTCCGCCTCGACCAGCTGGTTGCCGGCGCGATAGGCCGGGCCGAGATAGGCGCGCAGGCCGAGATCGGCGGCCGCTTCCGCCGCGTCTTCGAACTCCTGCACCGTCTCGCCCCAGGCGCGGTAGAACAGCGAAGCGATCGGCAGCGCCGTGGTGATGCCGTTGCGGATCAGCTGGGAGAAGGCATAGCGCTTCTGGAAGGCCAGCTCCTCGCGCGAATACATCTCGTAAGGGCCGGCCTCGAGATAGCTGCGCGGCCAGACGCGACCCTTCTTCCAGGCCGGCTGGTTGTCATAGCCGAGGATGGTGGTGTCGAGATCCGAGAGCGCATCGCAATCGATGAAGCCCGGCCCGATCAGAGCATGGCCGTAATCGATACGCCGGGCGACCTCGCGCGGGAAGCCGTGGCCGACGAAGACGATCTCGCCGTTCTCGAACACGACCTCACCGTTCTCATAGAGGCGATGGCGGCCGTCCTTGTGGCCGACGACCCAGCGCGCGGTCAGCAGGATGCGGCCCTCCGGCCGCTTCTTGGCTTGCAGGGTCACGGCGCGGTCCTGATCGAGACGCCGTCGCGGGCGACGACCTTGCCGCGCTTGATCACGCGACGCTGGGCCGGACGGGTCGCGACGGCTTCGGCGATCGACTCGGTCGGCAGCAGGACGAGGTCGGCGACGCAGCCGACATCGAGCCCGTAGCCCTCGATCTCCATCACCTTGGCGCCTTCGGTCGTGCAGACGTCGAGCGCCAACCTGACCTCGTCGTCGCGGCGGAAGTTGTTGCGCAGGCCGACGAACATGGCCCGCTCCAGCATGTCGGCATTGCCATAGGGGCTCCAGGTGTCGCGGATGCCGTCGGAGCCGGAGCAGACGCGCACACCCGCCTGCAGCAACTTCTTCACCGGAGGAGCGGGACGGCTCGCCGGTGCGGTCGTCATGATCGCGATGTCGAGTTCGGCGAACTGATCGATCAGCGGGTCGATCAGGGCCGGGTCGGGCGTGCCCAGGCAGAAGGCGTGGCTGACCGTGACCTTGCCTTTCATGCCGAGCGCGCGGGTACGCTCGATGATCATGTCGAGCGAGAAGGCGCCGACCTCGCCGGGCTCGTGCAGGTGGATGTCGAGCGGCTTGCCATAGCGCTGGCAGAGCTCGAACACGGCGTCGAGATGGCCCTTCGGATCGCGGTCGATCGTGCAGGGGTCGAGCCCGCCGACGATCTCGCAGCCGGCCTTCATCGCCTCGTCCATCAATTCGAGCGTGCCCGGCCGGCGCAGCAGCCCCGATTGCGGGAAGGCGACGAGCTCGATGTCGACGATGTCGCGATACGCATCGCGCGTCTTCATCACGCCCTCGACGCCCCACATGCCATGCTCGGTATCGACATCGACATGGCTGCGGATATGGGTCGTGCCCTTGAGCGAGGAGAGGATGCTCTGGCGGGCGGACTGGCGAGCGGGATCGATGTCGAGCCGCTTCTTGTTCATCCGCTCATTGTCGATCTTGTCGAGCAGCTTCGGGCCGACTTCGTTGGTGTACCAGGGCAGGCCGAGCAGGCTCTTGTCGAGATGGGTATGGGCCTCGACCAGGCCGGGGATGACGATATCGCTCTTGCCGTCCTCGACCGCGACGCCGGCGGGCGCGGCGAGGTTCGCGCCAACCTGCGTGATCTTGCCGTTCTCGATCAGGAGATCGACGGCCTTGCCGGCATAGGGGCGGACATTGCGGAGCAGCAGGGAAGCGGTCATCGCAGGCGGATCCTCGTTTTGGCTTCTTGTCGTCAGCGCAGCTTCGGGTTCAGCGCGTCGCGAAGCCAGTCGCCGAGCAGGTTGACCGAGAGCACGATCAGGCCGAGCTGCAGCGAGGGGAAGACGACGAGCCACCAGGAGCCGGAGAACAGATACTGGTTGCCGATCCGGATCAGCGTGCCGAGCGAGGGCTGGGTGATCGGCATGCCAACGCCGAGGAAGGACAGCGTCGCTTCCGAGAGGATGGCGAGGCCGAGATTGAGCGTCGCTGCGACCATCACCGGGGTCAGCGTGTTCGGCAGGATGTGCCGACGCATGATCCGCCCGGCCGGCACCTTGATGATCCGCGCCGCCAGCACGTATTCCTTGCGCCGCTCGACCATGGTCGATGCCCGCACGGTGCGGGCATACTGCACCCAGCTGGTCAGCGCGATCGAGACAACGAGCACCGCCGCGGCAAAAGGATCGCGCAGCGCCGGCGGCAGCAGTTCGCGGAAGATCGCCGAAACCAGGATCGCCATCAGCAGCGTCGGGATCGACAGCACGGTGTCGCCGAGCCGCATCAGGAGGTTATCGATCCGCCCGCCATAGAAGCCGGAGACCAGGCCGATCGAGACGCCGATCAACATCGAGACCATGACGGCCGAGAAACCGATGATCAGCGACACCCGCGTGCCGTAGAGGATGGCGGAGAAGACGTCGCGCCCCTGCGGGTCTGTGCCGAGCAGGAAGGGCCATTCGCCGTCCGGCGACCAGATCGGCGGGATCTCGGCCTTGTCGATGAAAATCTGCGCGAGGTCGTGCGGGTTCTGCGGGGCGATCAGCGGGCAGAGCAGCGCGGTCAGGATCAGGACCGACAGCACCAGCGCCGAGAGCCAGGCGGCCGGTGTGCGCCGGAAACTCCAGCCGATGTCGCTGTCGAGAAAGCGGCGCAGGCGCCCGGGCTTGGCGGCGGCTTCAGCGGGCATTGGCGCCTCCCGAGAGCGCGTCCTCGCGCAGGCGCGGATCGACCCAGGCATAGGTCAGGTCGACCAGCGTGTTGAGCGAGACGAAGATGAAGGAGACGACGATCAGGTAAGCCGCCATCACCGGGATGTCGACGAAGGTGACGGCCTGGACGAAGAGCATGCCCATGCCCGGCCACTGGAACACCGTCTCGGTCACCAGCGCGAAGGCGATCAGATTGCCGATCTGCAGCCCGGTCACCGTGATCACCGGCATCAGGCAGTTGCGCAGCGCGTGGCGGAAATGCACGGCGCGCGACGGCAGGCCACGCGCCCTGGCGAAGCGAATGAAATCGGTCCGCATCGTCTCCAGCATCTCGGCGCGCACCAGCCGCATCACCAGCGTGATCTGGAACAGCGAGAGCGTGATGCCGGGCAGGATCAGCGCCTTGCGGCCCGACGCCGTCAGGAAGCCGGTGCTCCACCAGCCGATCTGGACGACCTCACCGCGGCCGAAGGCCGGCAGCCATTGCAGGTTCACCGAGAACACCAGGATGAACAGGATGCCGAGCGCGAAGCTCGGCAGAGAGACGCCGAGCACCGAGATGAATTGCAGCGCCTTGGCGAGGAGACTGTCTCGTTTGATCGCGGTGTAGACGCCAAGGGGTATGCCGACCGCCAGCGACAGGAAGGTCGCGACCAACACCAGCTCGAAGGTCGCCGGGAAGCGCTCGGCGATCAGCGTGAACACCTCCTGCTGATTGCGATAGGAGATGCCGAAATCGCCGCGCACGGCATTGCCGACGAAGGTCGCGAACTGCAGGACGAAGCCCTTGTCGAGCCCGAGCCTGGTACGCAGTTCGTCGCGCTGCTGCTGGCTCGCCTGCTCGTTCAGCATCAGTTCGACGGGGTCGCCGACGAAGCGGAAGGTCAGGAAGGCGAGGAACGCCACCGCCAGCATGACGCCGGCGGCGTTGACGAAGCGCTTGAACAGGAAGGCGGGCATTGGGGAAACTCCGCTGCCGAAGGTCTTGACGTCATTCCGGGGCTTCGCGCAGCGAAGAACCCGGAACCCATGACTGGGTGAGATGAGTCAGAGCGGCGATCGCGGCCGCTCGCCCGGTCGTGGGTTCCGGGTTCGCGCCTGCGGCACGCCCCGGAATGACAGGCAGATCACTTCATCATGGTCAGCCACAGGCGCGGCTTGTTGTCCGAAGCCTGGACCGTCGAGGCCATGGTGTTGCGCATCGCCCAGGCCATCGGCTGCTGGTGCAGCGGGATGAAGAGGTGCTCGGCCTTGGCGATCTTCAGCGCCTCCTTCATCATCTCGATGCGCTTTGGCGTATCGAGCTCGACACCGGCCTTGTCGGTCAGCGCATCGATGCGCGAGTCGCCCCAATTGCCCCAGTTGAAGACGCCGCCCGTGCCGCTCTTCGAGCGCAGCACCTGCACCAGCAGCGAATAGGCGTCGATCATCGGCTCATTGGCCCAGCCGAAGGAGATCAGGTCGAAATCGCCCTTCACCCGCTTCGGCGCCTGCTGGCTGCGCGGCGCGAGGCTGAGGTTCGGCTTCAGGCCAGCGCGCGACCACATCGCCGCGACCGCCTGGCAGAATTCCTCTTCGTTGACGAGCGAGTCGCTCTGGCAGTTCATCACAAAGGAGAAGCCGTTCGGATAGCCGGCATCGGCGAGCAGCTTCTTGGCGCCGTTGAGGTCGAAAGGCAGGCGCTGGTCCTGCGACGGCTCGTAGCCGGGGATCGCCGGCGCGACGAGCGCACCGGTGTTGCGCGAGAGGCCGCGCATCGCCCGCTTCTGCACCGCGTCGATGTCGATGGCGCGATAGAGCGCCTCGCGCACCTTGATGTCCTTGAAGGGGTTCTTGTCTTTGACGTCGCTCTCGACCAGCTTGTCGGTCAGGTTGAAGGCGAAGAAGACCGAGCGAAGTTCGTTGGTCTGCAGCACCTTGACCTCGCTCGAGGCCGTGAGGCGCGGCAGGTCCTGCAGCGGCGCGACATTGGTGAAGTCGATCTCGCCGGAGAGCATCGCCGCGACGCGGGTCGAGGACGAGGTGATCGGGATGAACTCGATCACATCGATGTTGTGCTGCGGCTTGTCCCACCAGCTTGGATTCTTGGCGAAGATCGTCTTGGAGTCGGCGCGCCGGCTCTCGACCTTGAACGGACCGGTGCCGTTGGCATTGTCGGTGGCGTAGCCCTTCACGCCCTTGCCGGAATCGGTGGGGAGCAGCGAGTTGTTCGCCTCCATCCACTCCTTGTCGAAGACGAAGATGTTGGTGAGGTCGTTGAGCAGCAACGGATAGGGACCGTTGACCTCGATTTCGACGGTGTAGTCGTCGATCTTCTTTGAGCTCTTATAGGCGGGAAGGTTGCCCTTGAGCGGCGAGGTGTCGTGGGTGACGCGCTGGAGCGAGGCGATGACGTCGTCGGCCGTGAACGGATTGCCGTTGTGGAACTTGACACCTTGGCGCAGCTTGAAGCGCCAGGTCGTCGGCGTCACAGTCTCCCAGGATTCCGCCAAAGCCGGCTCGATCTTGAGATCGCCGGTATAGCGCACCAGCCCCTCATAGACATGGTTCAGGACCGAGAGCGTGAAGGTCTCGCCGAAGGAGTAGGGATCGAGCGAGGCGATCTCGCGCGCCGAGCCCCATTTCAGCGTCTTCGCCTCGACCGCGCCGTTCAATGCGAAAGCGGCGACGGCCGCCAGCAACCAGGCCTTCTTCATCGAACACTCCCCTTTTTTGCTTGCCGCCGGCCCGCTTCGCGCGCCGGGGAATACCGTTCAGTTGCCGCCTCTGTGATCATCGTGGCGCTTTCCGCGCCATCTCGTGTGCGATCATTGAGCAAACTTGCATACGATACAAGCACCGTATTGTATGCGATTATTGAAGACAAGCCGAAACTCAGCCGATGCCGCGCCCGACCCGTCCATCCCGAGCGAAGATGCCGATGACCAATGGCAAGGAGACCGAGACACGCGGGCCGGTGCCGCGCGCGCAAGCGGTCTACAAGGCGTTGCGGCGCGCCATCATCGAGCAGGCGCTGAAGCCGGGCATGAAGCTCCCCGAGGATTCGATCGGCGAGCAGCTCGGCGTCAGCCGGACCCTTGTGCGCGAGGCCTTCGGGCGGCTCGCCGTCGAAGGGCTGGTCGAGCTCAAGCCCAATCGTGGCGCCAATGTCGCCTATCCGACGCTCGAGGAGGCGCGCGACGTCTTCGATGTCCGCCGCGGGCTGGAACGGCTCGTCGCCGAGAACCTGGCGGGGCGGCTGACCGCGGCGCAGGCCACCGAGCTCGAGGCTCATGTCCGGCTCGAGGAAAAGGCGCACGGGCAGGATGGGCCTGAATCGATCCGTCTTTCCGGCGAATTCCATATCAAGCTCGCCGAGATGACCGGCAACGCCCTGCTCCTGCGCTATGTCCAGGAAGCATCGTCACGCTGCTCGCTGATCCTCGCCATCTACGGCCGGCCGCACTCCTCCGAATGCGCCGTCTCCGAGCATCGCCAATTGATCGAGGCGCTGCGCGCTGGTGACGCTGCCCGCGCCGCCGCGCTGATGGACCACCACCTGCAGTCCGTCGTCACACGCGCTCTGCTCGCGCCCCGCGCTGAGCGCGATATCCGCGACGTGCTCGCGCCCTATGCCTTGAGTGAAGGATTGACCCCATCGTGACCCAGACGCTGACGCAGGACCGGCCGGCCGCCGCCGAGATCGTCACCTTCGACTTCGCTGCGTTGACCCCGCGCGAGCGCTACAAGCTCCTGATCGGCGCGGTGGTGCCGCGCCCGATCGCGCTGGTGACGACGATCGATGCCAACGGCATCGTCAACGCAGCGCCGTTCTCCTTCTTCAACTGCCTTTCGGCCGATCCGGCGATCCTGGCGCTCGGCATCGAGTACCGCCAGACCGGCGGGCAAAAGGACACTGGCCGCAATGTCCGCGAGAGCCTCGCCTTCACCGTCAACATCGTCTCCGACGCGCTGCTCGATGGCATGAACGCGTGCGCCGTGCCATTCGAGCCCGGCACGGACGAGCTCGCCGAGGCCGGCCTTACCGCCATGCCCGGCGTCAAGGTGCCCTGCCCCTGGATCGGCGAGGCGCCGGCCGCCTTCGAGTGTCGCCACCACACCACGCTCGGCATCGGCAATTCGCGCGAGATCATCCTGGGCGAAGTCGTCTACGCCCATTTCCGCGCCGACACGGTCGATAAGGTGAAGCACTATGTCGACCCGGTCGCGCTCGACGCGATCGGCCGCATGGGGGGGCATGGCTACGCCACAACGCGCGACTATTTCGACCTGCCGACCATGTCGGTCGCCGATTGGCGCGGCGATCGCTCCAGGGCGCGACGTACCCGGCCCGCCCGGCGCTGAGCGAATGCGTCGTCTGCTCAGGAGCGGTTGACCCGGACAGGATTTCCGCCAGCAATGCGGCCTCGTAAAATCAGTTCGACGAGGCCCCATGAACAAGCACGTCTCCGGCATCGACGCCAACAAGCTCGATCGGTTGGCCGAGGTCGCGATCAAGGTCGGCCTCAACCTGCAGCCGGGCCAGGACCTGTTCCTGACCGCCCCGGTCGCGGCGCTGCCGCTGGTCCGGCGCATCGCCGAGCAGGCCTACAAGGCCGGCGCTGGCCTCGTCACGCCCATCCTCTCTGACGAGGCGCTGACGCTGGCGCGCTATCGCTTCGGCCAGGATGCCAGCTTCGACCGCGCTCCGTCCTGGCTCTATGAGGGCGTCGGCAAGGCTTTTTCGGCCAACACCGCCCGCCTCGCCATCGTCGGCGACAATCCGATGCTGCTCGCCGAGCAGGACCCGGCCAAGGTGGCGCGCGCCAACAAGGCGAACTCGATTGCCTACCAGCCGGCGCTGGAGAAGATCGCCAATTTCGACATCAACTGGAACATCGTTTCCTATCCCGGCGCGGCCTGGGCGAGCCAAGTCTTCCCGGGCGATGCCGAGGAGGTAGCGGTCGCCCGGCTCGCCGAGGCGATCTTCGCCGCATCGCGCGTCGATCGCGACGATCCGATCGCGGCCTGGGCGCAGCACAACGCCGCTTTGGCGCAGCGGACCAAATGGCTGAACGGCCAGCGCTTTTCTGCGCTGCGTTTCACCGGGCCAGGCACGAACCTCACCATCGGCCTCGCCGACGGGCATGATTGGGAAGGCGGCGCCTCGACTGCCAAGAACGGCATCACCTGCAACGCCAACATCCCGACCGAGGAGGTCTTCACCACCCCGCATGCCCGCCGTGTCGAGGGCCATGTCTCCTCGACCAAGCCGCTCTCCTATCAGGGCACGCTGATCGACAACATCCAGGTTCGCTTCGAGGCTGGGGCGATCGTCGAGGCCAAGGCGAGCCGCGGCGAAGAGGTGCTGAACAAGGTGCTCGACACCGACGAGGGAGCGCGCCGGCTCGGCGAAGTCGCGCTGGTGCCGCACTCCTCGCCGATCTCGCAGAGCGGCATCCTGTTCTACAACACGCTCTTCGACGAGAACGCCTCCTGCCACATCGCGCTCGGCCAGTGCTATTCGAAGTGCTTCATCGACGGCACCAAGCTGACACCCGAGCAGATCGCGGCGCAGGGCGGCAACCGCAGCCTGATCCATATCGACTGGATGATCGGCTCCGGCGAGGTCGACATCGACGGCATCAAGCCCGACGGCAGCCGCGTTGCGGTTTTCCGCAAGGGCGAGTGGGCCTGAAGGCAGCCTACCGCCTGAAGCGGTTGCGGTAGGCTGCCGGCGACGTCCGGGCGATCTCGAAGAAGGCCTTGCGGAAGCTCTCCGGCGAGGCGAAGCCGCAGGCGGCGCCGATATCGGCGAGCACCATATCGCTCTCCTCGAGCAGCTTCATCGCTCGGCCGATGCGCTCGCGCCTGAGCCATTTCAGCGGCGTCACGCCGGTGCCATCACGGAAACGGCGCAGGAAGGTGCGCTCGCTGAGGCCGGCATGACGCGCCATCGCGCCGATCTCCAAGGGCTCTGCCACGCGCTCGCGCGCCCAGTCGAGCACCGCGGCGATCGAGCGGCCGGGCCTCGCCTGGATCGGCGCCTCGACATATTGCGCCTGACCGCCATCGCGATGCGGCGGCATCACCAGCCGGCGTGCGACGATATTGGCGATCCTCGCGCCATGATCGGCCCGAATCAGGTGCAGGCAGGCGTCGATGCCGGCACTGCTGCCGGCTGAGGTGACGACGCCTTCATCCTCGACATAGAGCACATCATCGACCAGCGTCGCGCCCGGGCAGGCGGAGGCGAGATGCGGCGCGTGCCGCCAATGGGTCGTTGCCCGCCGCCCGTCGAGCAGGCCGGCCGCCGCCAGCACGAAGGCACCGGAGCAGATCGAGAGCAGACGTGCCCCACGCCGGTGCGCCGCTTGCAGCGCCTCGACCAGCGCAGACGACGGCGGCTCGTCGCGATTGCGCCAGCCGGGGATGACGATGGTCTGGGCTTCGCTAAGGATCTCCAGGCCGGCATCGACCTGCAGCGAGAAGCCGCCCATGGCGCGGATCGGCCGCTCGGCAGCGGCGACGCGGAAGCGGTACCAGGGAAAGTCGAACTCCGGCCGCGGCAAGGCGAAGGCCTCGACGACGATGCCGAACTCGAAGGTGCACAAACCGTCATAGGCGATAGCGACAACCTCGTGCGGCGTAGCGAGACGGTCCATTCCAGCGTCAACATGCATTTGGCGGAAACCTGCCAGACATTGTCATTTCCGCTACTGCCGCAAATCACCGCCGGCCGCTACCCCTGTCGCCATCGCAA
The DNA here is from genome assembly GCF_003952665.1 of Bosea sp. Tri-49. NCBI lineage: Bacteria > Pseudomonadati > Pseudomonadota > Alphaproteobacteria > Hyphomicrobiales > Alloboseaceae > Allobosea > Allobosea sp. Tri-49. The sequence continues at coordinate 4,795,703 of NZ_CP017946.1, read as the reverse complement.
GCCCAAGAGGATCGCCATGGCCACTGCAGTCACCGAAATCCCCGCCGCTCCCTCGCACATCGCCCGCGCCCATTTCGAGGCGATGCTGTCCTTCGAGACCGATTGCTGGGATACTCATGAGGCGCTGAAGGCGAATGACCGCGACTTCGTCCTCGTCGACGTGCGCTCGCCCGCGCTCTACGCAGAGGGCCATATCGACGGCGCGATCAACATCCCGCATGGCAAGATGACCGCGTCCAGAATGGCCGAGCAGCCGGAGGGCAAGACCTTCGTGGTCTATTGCGCCGGCCCGCATTGCAACGGCGCCAACCGCGCCGCGGTCCGGCTCTCGCGCCTCGGCCTGCCGGTCAAGCTGCTGATCGGCGGCGTCACCGGCTGGATCGACGAGGGCTTCTCGCTGACCGCTTCCAGTTGATCTAGTCGATCTGCCCCAGCGCCTGCTCGATCGCGGCGAAGATCTCCTCGATCTCGGCAGGCGCGATCAGCAGCGGCGGCGACAGCACCAGCGTGTCGCCGGCATTGCGGATCAGCACGCCGGCGTCGAGGCAGAGCGTGTTGGCCTCCCCGCCCCTTGCGCCATCGGCGCCCGGGCGCGGCGCGAGGTCGATCGCACAGAGCAGGCCGGCGGTGCGGATGTCGACGACATGGGCCGAGCCCTTCAGCCGGTGCGCCCGCTCCTCCCAGAGCGGCAGCACCTTGGCGACTTGCCCCAAGATGTCCTGCTCGGCGAAGACGTCGAGCGTCGCGAGACCGGCGGCGCAGGCGAGCGGGTGGGCCGAATAGGTGTAGCCGTGCAGCAGTTCGATCGCCTCGGGCGGGCCGGCCATGAAAGCCTCGTAGACGTGGCCGGCAACGAGCACGCCGCCCATCGGCACCGCGCCATTGGTCATGCCCTTGGCGCAGCTCATCAGGTCGGGGCTGACGCCATAGGCCTGTGCCGCGAAAGGGCTGCCCAGCCGGCCAAAGCCGGTGATGACCTCGTCGAAGATCAGGAGGATGCCGTGCCGGTCGCAGATCGCGCGCAAGCGTTCGAGATAACCGAGCGGCGGCGGATAGACCCCGCCCGAGCCCGTAACCGGCTCGACGATCACGGCTGCAACCGTCGCGGGATCGTGGATCTGCAGCAAGCTCTCCAGTGCCTCGGCCGCAGCGAGACCGCCGTCCGGCCGCCCGCGCGAGAACGCCATGCTGGCGCGATCGTAAGGCAGCGGCAGATGCGCAACATCGGGCAAGAGCGGCCCGAAGGCGGCCTTGTGCCGGCCGATGCCGGACACCGAGAGCCCGCCCCAGCCCATGCCGTGATAGCCCTTGGCCCGGCCGATCAACTTCGTGCGCCCGGCTTGGCCGCGAGCCTGATGATAGGCGCGCGCGATCTTCAGCGCAGTGTCGACCGCTTCCGAGCCGGAATTGACGAAGAAGACATGGTCGATGCCCTCAGGCGCGAAGTCGCAAAGCCGCGCCGCATAATTCTGCGCGCCCGGGTGGCTCATCTTGAAGGAGGAGACGAAGTCGAGCCGGCCGGCGGCCTCGCGGATCGCTTCGGTGATCCTGGTCTGACCATGCCCGGCATTGACGCACCAGAGCCCGGCCATACCGTCGAGCACGCGCCGCCCGTCCGGCGTGATGTAGTGCATGCCCTCGGCCCGCTCGAACAAGAGTGGCGCCTGGCGGAAGGCGCGCATCGGCGTGAACGGCATCCAGAACGCGTCGGGAGCGTTGTCACGGCGGCTTTCGGCGGTAAATGCATGCGCAGTCATCGGCGGGTCCTCGCTCTAGATCGCCACATGATGTCTTTCTTAATCTCAAAAGACAATAGTGGGATTGCCGAGCAATCTCAGTCAAGCCCATCCGGCCGGCGCAGCTGCATCGCGCGCTGGAGATGGCTGCGCATCAGGGCGCTGGCGAGCTGATAGTCGCCGGCCTCAATCGTCGCGAGCATCTGCAAGTGCTCGCGACTGTTCACCACGACGCGCTCATAGCCATAGGTCCAGTCATAGTTGGAGAGCCGGCGCATCTGGTTCTGCCGGCGTATGGCGGAGTGGATGAAGCGGTTGCCCGAGGCCGCCGCCAGTCCCTCGTGGAAATCGGCGTTCATCTCGTAGAAGCCGATCGCCGAGCTTTCCTTCCAGGGCAGCGACAAGGTCAGCTCGTGCCGGGCCCGCATCTCGTCGATCCAGTCTTGGTCGAGCGAAAAGCCGGGCTCGAGGAAGACCATCGGCTCGATGAGCAGGCGGAAGCGGTAGCGCTCGTCATGGGCCGACTGATCGCGCGCCTCATGCAGGAAACGCCAGCCATAGCCGCGCTTGCGCTCGACCATGTCGAGATCGGCGAGCCGCGCCATCAGGCGCTGCACCTCTGGCCGGCCGAGCTCATAGCGCCGCATCAGTTCGAGCTCGGAGATCTCGTCGGGCAGGCGCCCGCCATGGCGGTCCTGCGCCACCTTGACCATGGTAAACTCGGTCGCATCGGTGCTCGCGCCGGGGTCGGCAGACGCTTCGGGCGCGCTGAGCAGCTCGACGCCCTTGTTCGGATGCCGGCGCACCAGCCCCTGCCGGGCGAGATGATCTATCGCGGCCCGCACTGGCGTGCGCGAGACGTTGAGGCGCCGCGCCGCGCTGTTCTCGTTGAGCCAGGCGCCCGCTTCGAGCCCATCCTCGCGGACCATGCGAAGAATCCGCTCGGCGATCTCCTGCTGCAATCGTGTCGGCGGCGTCATCGAAAGGCTCTTGATTGTCTTAGTTCAAAATGAAATACATTATAGCCAGACACAGCGCCAGCGCGAACCGCGGAGATCCGGTCATGGTCGAGCCCTTTCCCTTCGTCGATGTCTCGGGCACGCCCTATGAGCGCGGTCGCCAGCATGGTCAGGCGGTCCCCAAGCGCGTCAAGCGCTCGATCGAGCTTTATGGCAGCCAGCTCGGCGAGCTCGGCTATGACACCGCCGCAAAGTCGCGACTGATCGGCGAATTCGCCCGCGAGATCGAGGCCTTCGGTAAGCATTACATCGAGGAGATGCGCGGCATCGCGGATGGTGCCGGGGTCGCGCTCGAAGACGTCATCATGATCAATGCCCGCACCGAGGTGATCGCCAAGGCCAAGCTGGAAAAGAGCAAGCCGGTCGGGGCGGAGGAAGAGCTCGACGACGGCTGCACCGGCGCGATCATCCTGCCCGAGCGCAGCGCCTCGGGCGAATTGATCCACGGCCAGAACTGGGACTGGAAGGCCGAATGCGCGGAGACGGCGATCGTGCTGCGCGTACGCCGCGACGACGGCCCGGATTTCCTGACCTTCGTCGAGGCCGGCGGCCTTGCCCGCTGCGGCATGAATGCGGCCGGCATCTCGATCACCGCCAATTATCTCGAAAGCGAGCGCGACTTCACGCAAGTTGGTGTGCCGCTCGCCTTGATCCGCCGCAAGGTGCTGGAGCAGGAGCATTTCGCCTTCGCGATCAAGGCGGTCGCGACGACTCCAAAGGCCTGCTCGAACAACATGATGCTCTCGACCGTCGCCGGCTTCGGCATCGACTTCGAGTGCGCGCCCGACGCCGCCTTCCCGCTCTATCCCGAGGACGGGCTGATCGTTCACGCCAACCATTGGGTCGGACAGGTCGCGCTGACCAAGATCACCGACACCGGCACCCCGCGCGTGCCCGAGAGCTTCTACCGCGACTGGCGCGTCCGGAAGCTGCTGAACGACGCCGGCCGCAAGCTCACGGTCGATGATCTGAAAGAAGCCTTCTTCGACGATTTCCTGACCCCGCATTCGGTCTGCCGGCCGCCGCGGCCGAACGATACCGGCAATCTCTCGGCCACCGTCTCGATGGTGATCATGCAGCCGGCCAAGGGCACGATGGAAGTCGCGCCGCTGCCAGCCCTCAACCGCATTTTCACCCGCTACAGCCTCACCGACGAACCAATGACGCTGGCGCAAGCCGCCGAATAAGGCGGCAACGACAGCATCCAAGCCAAAACCATAAGACAAGGGGAACCAGCCGATGCACAGCCGACGCCGCCTTTCCCTCGCCCTCGCCGGATTGGGTCTTGCGACCGCCGCCGCCTTGCCGGCCGCGGCCGCAACGCTGCGGGTGCACCTCAATGCCGACATCCGCAGCATCAATCCCGGCGTCAACCGCGACGACAACACCGACTCGGTCGTCCTGCACATCGTCGAGGGCCTCGTCGCCTATGGCGAGGACTCCGAGGTCAAGCCGCTTCTGGCTGAGAAGGTCGCGGTCTCGCCGGATGGGCTGAGCTACACATTCACCCTGCGCAAGGGTGTGAAGTTCCACAACGGCGCCGAGCTCACCTCCGCCGACGTGGTCTGGAGCTGGAACCGCTATATCGACCCGAAGATCGACTGGCGCTGCCTGTCGGAGTTCGACGGCCGCGGCCGCGCCAAGGTCGAGGAGGTCACTGCGCCCGATCCGGCGACTGTCGTCTTCAAGCTCGACAAGCCGAGCTCGCTCTTCCTCGCCAACATCGCCCGCACCGACTGCGCGATGACCGCGATCCTGCATAAGGATTCGCTCAAGGCCGACGGCTCCTTCGACAAGCCGATCGGCACCGGCCCTTACAAGCTCACCGAATGGAAGCGCGGCGAGTTCGTCCGCCTGACGCGCAACGAGGCCTATGCCAGCCTGCCCGGCGCGCCGGACGGCTATACCGGCGGCAAGCGCCCACTCGTCGACGAAGTTCGCTTCATGGTCATCCCGGACGGCGCGACCGCCAAGGCGGCGCTGCTGCGCGGCGATATCGACATCGTCCCCGACGTCGCCAATGCCGAGGTCAAGGAACTCAAAAAGGACAAGCGCGTCGAGCTTTCAATCTCGCAGAATATGGGCCTGGTCGGCATTCTCCTGCAGACCCGCGATCCGCTCCTCGCCAACGTCAAGCTGCGCCAGGCGATCGCAGCGGCGATCGACACCGAGGAGCTGGTTGCGCAGGTCACCGACGGGCTCGGCAAGCGCAACAACTCGATCGTGCCGGCGCTGTCGTCCTATTACGATGCGGTCCAGGCCAAGGGTTACAAGCACGACCTCGCCGCCGCGAAGAAGCTGCTCGCGGAAGCCGGCTACAAGGGCGAACCCTTGGTGATGCTCGCCAACAAGCGCTACCCGCAGAGCTTCGACGCCGCCGTGGTCTCGCAGCAGATGCTGCAGGCCGCCGGCATCAACGTCCAGATCGAGGTGCTCGAATGGGCGACGCAGCTCGACCGCTATTCCAAGGGCAATTACCAGCTCCAGGCCTTCCCCTATTCGGCAAGGCTCGATCCCGCGCTGTCGTTCGAATCCGTGACCGGCCCGAAGGCGACCCAGCCGCGCAAGGTCTGGGATAATCCCGAGGCGCAGGCGCTGCTCGACAAGTCGATGGTCGTCTCGGACAAGGCCGAGCGCCAGAAGCTGTTCGACGAACTGCACCAGCGCTTCATCACCGAGGTGCCGATGGTGATGCTCTATAACGGCATCGACGCTGGCGCCTATGGCAAGCGGATCAAGGGCTACAAATCCTCGATCCTGTCGAAGCCGCGGCTCTGGGAGGTCACAGTCGCGGATTAAGCGGCGCCGTTAACCTCTATCAAATCCTTGATGATGTGATGGGCGGTGAGTTCCGCGAGGCGCTCGCGGTCCCCGGCGCGGATCGCCGCGACCATGGCATGGTGGTCGGCGTCGCTGGCGAGCAGGGCCTGATGCGAGGCCCAGACCGTGACCGCCGATCCGCGCGAGCGATCGCGCAGGCTCCAGATCGTCTCGGCCAGCACCGGATTGCCGCAATGGGCGTAGATCAGGCTATGGAAGGCGCGGTTGATCTCGCTCTGCTGCGGACGCGTCCCGCTCCGCACCGCCTCGCTGAATTCATGGGCAAGCGCATCGAGCCTGGCGATCACGTCATCGTCCATCCTGTCGATCACGAGGCGGGACGCAGCACTCTCCAGGATGATGCGGGTGTCGCGGATCGCGCGATAGGTGGCGATATCGATCTCGGCCACCCGATAGCCGCGATTGGGCACATGCTCGATCGTCTTGCGCACCGCGAGTTCGTCAAGCGCGGCGCGGACGTCGAAGCGCGTCGCCTGGAATGCATCTTCGAGATCGATCTGCCGCAGCCACTCGCCCGGCCGATAGGCGCGGCCATGGATCGCCCGGGCAATCTCGTTGGCGAGTTCGCCCTTGGCGCGCTGGGTCTTGGGGCGGGTGGCCATGATGGGTCTCTAGAGCATTTCAACGATGCTTGTGAACAGGTTCAAGCGCATCGCGCACAGCCGACACTGCCCCTGTTGAATCCGACTTGCAGCGCCGATCATATCATGCAACAAAATTGGCGCCAATCTTATAACCAATCAGGAAACGCCGCATGACTGCTCCCGTCGCAAGCCAGGCCAAGCAGGACGATGCGGCAGCGATCGCCCGCGCGCTCTACGATCTCGGTCCGACCCCGGTCACCGCCTGCAAGGCCGATCCGCGCTTCAGCTATTGCCTCTATGTGCCGAAGAGCCTCGGCAAGGGCGGCCAGGCGCCTGAGCTCGTCGTCGCCATGCACGGCACCGGCCGTGGCTTCACCGGCTATCGCGACGCCTTCGAGGCCTTCGGCCGCTGGAACAACTGCATTATCCTCGCCCCGCTCTTCCCGATCGGCGTGATGGGCGACGGCAATCGCAACGGCTTCAAATACATGCGCGAGGGTGAGGTCCGCTACGACCACATCCTGCTCGCCATGGTCGAGGAGGTCGCCCAGCATTACGGCCTGCGCTTCGACCGTTTCGCTTTGTTCGGCTATTCCGGCGGCGGCCATTTCACCCACCGCTTCCTGATGCTGCAGCCCAAGAAGCTCTGGGCTGCTTCAATCGGCGCGCCGGGCTCGGTGACCCTGCTCGACCCGACCCGCGACTGGTGGGTCGGCACCCGCAACATGGCCGAGCTCTTCGGCACCGCCCCCGATATCGAGGCGATGCGCCAGGTCCCGGTCCAGATGATCGTCGGCGCCGCCGATCTCGAGACCTGGGAGATCACCCACCAGCCCGGCAACGCCAGCTGGATGCCGGACGCCAACCATGCCGGTGCGAACCGCCCGGAACGGCTCGACACCTTGCGCCGGAATTTCGAGGAGCACGGCATCACAGTGCGTTTCGACCTGGTGCCGAACATGCCGCATGACGGGCTGAAAGCCGTCTCGCGGGTGGAGGACTTCTTCGCGGATGCCCTCGCCAAGCGCCGCACCGGCGCGGCCAAGGCGGCCTGACCCGCCAGGACCGGGAAGACGGACAACGAGGGGAACGACAATGAACCGCCAGCTCGCCTCCGCCTTCGCCCTGCTTGCTCTCGCAAGTCCCGCTGCGGCGCAAACGATCAATGTCGCGCTCAATGCCGACATCCGCTCGACCAATCCGGGCGTCAACCGCGACGACAATACCGACGCCGTCGTCCTGCATATGGTCGAGGGCTTGGTCGGCTATCGCGAGAACGGCGCGGTCGCGCCATTGCTGGCGGAGAAGATCGCCGTCTCCGCGGACGGGCTGACCTACACGTTCAGCCTGCGCAAGGGCGTCAAGTTCCACAACGGCGCCGAGATGACCTCGGCCGACGTCGTCTGGAACTGGGCCCGCTACATGGAACCCAAGACCGACTGGCGCTGCCGCAGCGAGTTCGACGGCCGCATCGGCATGAAGGTGACCGGTGTCGCCGCGCCCGACCCCTCGACCTTCGTGATGACGCTGGAGAAGCCGAGCGCGCTCTTCCTCGACACCATGGCGCGCACCGACTGTGCCATGGTCGCCATCATCCATAAGGACTCGCTGAAGCAGGACGGCTCCTTCGACAAGCCAATCGGCACCGGCCCCTTCATGCTCGGCGACTGGCGCCGCGGCGAGTTCGTCTCGCTGAAGCGTTTCGATGCTTACGTCTCGCCGGCCGGCGACAAGCGCGACGGCTATGTCGGCCGCAAGAATGCCCTGGTGCCGGAGGTCAAATTCCTCGCCATCGCCGACGGCGCGACCGTCAAGGCCGGGCTGATCTCCGGCGCGCTGCATGTCGCGGATATTCCCGATGCCGACATGCCGGAGATGAGGAAGGTCCCGAATCTGCAGGTGCTGAGCGCCCCCAGCGCGACCAAGCACGCTTTGCTTCTCCAGACCCGCGATCCGTTGCTCGGCGATGTCAGGATGCGCCAGGCGATCGCGGCTGCGCTCGATCTCGACGAACTCGTCGCTCAGGCCTCGAACGAGCTCGGCAACACCAACAACTCCGCGGTCTATGTCAGCTCACCCTATTACAGCGAGGTCCAGCGCCAGCGTTACCGCCACGACCCGGCGCGCGTGAAGACGCTGCTCTCAGAGGCCGGCTACAAGGGCCAGACGATCAAGCTGATCGCCAACAAGCGCTCGACCGTGCCGAGCTTCCCGGTCGCGATCATGGCACAGGCCATGCTGCAGGCAGCCGGCATCAACAGCGAGATCGAAGTGCTGGAATGGGCGACGCAGCTCGACCGCTACAGCAAGGGCAACTACCAGATGATGTCCTTCAGCTATTCCGCCCGCATCGATCCGGCCCAGAGCTACAACCAGTTCAGCGGCCCCAAGGACACCTACCCGTCCAAGGCCTGGGACAGCCGGCGCGCCGACGAGCTGATCGAGAAGGCGACCATCACCGCCGATGAGGGCGAACGCCAGAAGCTGTTCGACGAGCTGCACAAGCTGATGCTGGCCGATGCGCCGCTGATCTTCCTCTACAACCAGGTCGACACGTCCGCCGTCTCCAAGCGGCTAAGCGGCTTCGCGCCCTGGGTTGCCGGGAAGCCGCGGCTCTGGGAGGTCAGCCTCGCCAATTGAACCGTCGCGGACGCGGCGGCCTGACGATCACAACGACAAACGAAAAAACGACAGGGGACCGAGATGAAGTATCTTTTTGCGCCGGCCGCCGCTCTCATCGCTACCGCCGCGCTCGCCGCGCCGGCCATGGCCCAATCCATCACCGTTGCGGTCGCCGCCGATATCCGCAGCAACAATCCCGGCGTCAACCGCGACGACAACACCGACGATTTCGCGCTGCAGCTGGTCGAAGGCCTCGTCGGCTACAATGAGGGCGGCGTCGCGACGCCGCTTCTGGCCGAGAAGGTCGATCTCTCCGCCGACGGCAAGACCTACACCTTCACGCTGCGCCAGGGCGTGAAGTTCCACAACGGCGCCGAGCTCTCCTCGGCCGACGTGCTGTGGAACTGGACCCGCTACATGGACGCCAAGACCGACTGGCGCTGCACTTCGGAATTCGACGGCCGCTCCGGCCTCAAGGTCGAGTCCGTGACGGCGCCCGACGCGCGCACCGTGGTGATGCAGATCGAGAAGCCCAACGCGCTCTTCCTCGACACGCTCGCCCGCACCGACTGCGCCATGACCGCGATCCTGCACAAGGATTCGGTCAAGGCCGACGGGTCCTGGGACAAGCCGATCGGCACCGGCCCCTATAAGTTCGGCGAATGGAAGCGCGGCGAGTATTTCACCATGACCGCCTTCGAGGGCTACAAATCGCCATCGGGCAGTCAACGCGATGGCTATGTCGGCTCCAAGCGGCCGCTGCTCAAGGACGTGAAATTCCTGATCGTCAAAGACCCAGCGACGGTCAAGGCCGGCCTGGTCTCAGGCGCGCTGGATATGGCTGATATCCTGCCAAGCGACGCCGTCGAGTTGCGGAAGAACCCGAAGCTTGCCGTCGCGGTTGAGCCGAACGCCGTCCGCCACGTCTTCCTGATCCAGACCAAGGATGCGGTCATGGGCAACCAGAAGCTGCGCCAGGCGATCGCCGCTTCTCTCGACATGGATGAGATCGTCGCATCCTTCTACAACGACCTCGGCAAACCCAACACCTCGCCGATCTACTCCGGCTCGAGCTATTTCGGCGAGGTCGAGAAGAAGGGCCACAGCTACGATGCGGCCCACGCCAAGAAGCTGCTGCAGGAGGCCGGCTACAAGGGCGAGAAGATCATCATCCTCGCCAACAAGCGTCCGGTCGTTCCGAGCTTCCCAGCCGCGGTGGTGGCGCAGCAGATGCTGCAGGCCGTCGGCGTCAACGCGGAGATCGAGGTGCTCGACTGGGCGACCCAGCTCGACCGCTTCAACAAGGGCAACTACCAGATGCAGTCCTTCTCCTTCTCGGCCCGCTTCGACCCGGCGATCGCCTTCGAGCAGTTCTCGGGACCGAAGGACAAGCAGCCGCGCAAGGCCTGGGACAATCCGGAGGCGCAAAAGCAGATCGATAAGCTCTACGTGACCTCCGACCGGGCCGAACGCCAGAAGATCGTCGACGAGCTGCACAAGCGTGTCATCGACGAAGTCCCGATGATCTTCGCCTTCAACGGCCTCGACATCATCGCTCACGCCAAGCGCGTCCAGGGCTTCAAGCCGTGGCAGTCGAAGCTGCGCATGTGGGAAGTGACGCTGGCGAACTGATCCCGCCCGTATCGTCCGCACACCGGGAGGAAACCGATGCTGCGCTTTGCGCTGACGCGCATTCTGATGTCTGTGCCGACACTGTTGATCGTGTCGGTCTCGGTCTTCGGGTTGATCCGACTGATTCCGGGCGACCCGGCCTCGCTGATGCTGGGCGACCTGGCGACTCCGGCCTCGATCGCCGACCTGCAGGCGAGGCTCGGTCTCGACCAGAGCGTGCCGGTCCAGTTCGGCATCTGGTTCGGCAACCTGCTCAAGGGCGATCTCGGCCAGTCGATCAACTCGCAACAGGCGGTGCTGCCGCTGATCCTGCAGCGCTTCTGGATCTCGGCGCAGATCGTGCTGGTCGCGGTGCTGCTGGCGAGCCTGGTGGCGGTGCCGGCCGGCGTGCTCGCCGCCTGGAAGCAGGACACCTCGCTCGATCTCTCGCTCGTCGCCGTCGCGACGCTGCTGCTCTCGATCCCGACCTTCTGGCTCGGTCTGCTGCTGCTGCTCTTCTTCGGGCTGAAGCTCGAATGGCTGCCGGTGGTCGGCTATGTCTCGATCGCCGAGAACCCGTTGGCCGGCATCCTCTATCTGGTCATGCCGATCTTGACGCTGTTCCTGCATGAGATCGGCGTGATCCTGCGGATGGCGCGCGCCTCGACGCTGGAGGTGCTCAGGCTCGACTACATCACCCATGCCAGAGCCAAGGGCCTGACCGAGAGCGCCGTGCTCTGGAACCACGCCTTCAAGAATGCCTTTGGTCCGACCTGGACGCTGATCGGTCTCGTCCTCGGCAACCTGCTCGGCGGCATCGCGGTGGTCGAGACGGTCTTTACCATCCCCGGCCTCGGCCGCCTGCTGGTCGATTCGATCTTCGCCCGCGACTATCCGGTGATCCAGGGCTGCATGCTCTTCGTCGCCTTCACCTATGTGCTGGTCAATCTCGTGATCGACCTCTGCTATCCGATCTTCGATCCGAGGGTGACGGCGCAATGAGACTGCCAGCTCCCAACGCCCTGGTCGGCGGCACGCTGATCGGCTTCCTCGCCATCGTCGCTTCGGTCAGCGCGCTCTGGACGCCCTATGACCCCTTGCGGCTCTCCTTCCGGGCCAAGCTCGCGGCGCCCTCGGCGATGCATTGGCTCGGCACCGACGAGTTCGGTCGCGATGTGCTCTCGCGGCTGATGGCGGGCGCCGCCACATCAGTCTGGATCAGCCTGCTGACCGTCGCGCTCGCCGTCTCGCTCGGCACGGTGATCGGCCTGTTCTCCGGCTATGTCCGCGGCTGGGTCGACCGCACCATCATGGCCTTCAACGACGCGCTGCTCGCCTTCCCCGGCATCCTCCTGGCGCTCGGCCTGCTCGCCGTGGTCGGCGCCAACAAATATGGCATCATCCTGGCGCTCGGCATCGCCTATGCGCCATCGGTCGCCCGAATCGTGCGCGGCACCGTGCTCTCGCTGCGCGAGCGCGAGTTCATCTCGGCCTCGCGAGTGATGGGCAATTCCGAGGGCTTCACCATGCTGCGCCACATCCTGCCGAACTGCATCGCGCCGCTCACCGTGCTGGCGACCTCGATGTTCGGCTGGGTGCTGCTGGCCGAGAGCTCGCTCTCCTTCCTCGGCCTCGGCGTGCCGCCACCGGCGCCGACCTGGGGCAACATGCTGGCGGGCTCACGCCCCTATATCGGCCAGGCCGTCTGGCTCGGCATCTTCCCGGGCCTCGCCATCTCGCTGACCCTGCTCGGCATCAACCTGCTCGGCGATGCGCTGCGCGACAAGCTCGATCCGCGGATGAGGGGTGCGCGATGACCTCCACCACCAAGCCACTGCTTGAGGTCGAAGGCCTGACGCTACGGATCGGCGCAAGCGGCCGCACCGTCGTCAACGATGTCAGCTTCTCGGTGTCGCCCGGCGAGATCGTCGGCATCGTCGGCGAATCCGGCTCGGGCAAGACGCTCGCCGCCCGCGCCGTGATGGGCTTCATCCCGCCGGCGGTGCGCCTGATCTCCGGCTCGATCCGCTTCGACGGCGAGGAGGTCACGACCATGGCGCAAAAGCGCCTGCGGGCGATCCGCGGCGCCAAGGTCGGCATGGTCTTCCAGGAGCCGATGACCTCGCTCAACCCGTCCATGCTGATCGGGCGGCAGCTCGAAGAGGGCCTCGCGCTGCATCGCAAGCTCGATGCCAACGGCCGGCGCGAGCTCATCCTCGACATGCTCCGCCGCGTCGGCATCCGCGATCCCGAGGGCGCCTTCAACGCCTATCCGCACCAGTATTCCGGCGGCATGCGCCAGCGCATCATGCTGGCCTCGGTGATGCTGCTGAAGCCGGCCTTGCTGCTCGCCGACGAGCCGACCACGGCGCTCGACGCCGTCGTCCAGCGCGACGTCATGGAACTGATGGTCGACCTGACCAAGGAGAACGGCACCGCCGTGCTGCTGATCTCGCATGATCTCGGCATGGTCGCGCGCTATTGCAGCCGCATCGTCGTGATGTGCCAGGGCGACGTCGTCGAACATGGCAACAGCGAGGATATCCTCGCTCGCCCGCAGCACCCCTATACCCGCAAGCTGCTGGCGGCGATGCCGCATCGCGAGCCGGCGCGCGAGGTGCCGGAGGCGGGCACGCCACTCGTCGCGGTCAACGACCTCGTCGTCGACTATGGTGGCCGCCAGGGCTTCTTCCGCAAGGAACAACCCAAGCGCGCGCTGCACGGCATCAGCCTGTCGGTGAAACCCGGCGAGGTCGTCTCGGTCGTCGGCGGCTCGGGCTCGGGCAAGACCACACTCGGCCACGCCATCGCCGGGCTGATCAAGCCCAGCGAGGGCGCGATCCTGTTCAACGGCAAACCGATTGCGAAGAGCGAGACCGCCTATTGGGACTATCGGCTGAACTGCCAGATGGTCTTCCAGGACCCGTATTCCTCGCTCGATCCGCGCATGACCATCGGCGAGCTCGTCGGTGAGCCCTTGCGGCTGGTCAAGGGCATGGGGGCGGCCGAGAAGAAATCGCGGCTCGCCGAGGTGCTGAGCGAGGTCGGGCTCGGCGACGGCTTTGCCGAGCGCTATCCGCATGAGCTCTCCGGCGGCCAGCGCCAGCGCGTCGCCATCGCCCGCGCCATCATCCGCCGGCCGAGTTTCGTCATCGCCGACGAGCCGGTCTCGGCCCTTGACGTGACCGTGCGCGCTCAGGTGCTGGAGCTCTTCGCCGAATTGCAGCGCAAGCACGGCTTCTCCTGCCTGTTCATCAGCCATGATCTCGGCGTGGTCGAGCAGGTCTCGGACCGCGTCATCGTCATGCATGAGGGCCGCATCGTCGAGGAAGGCACGCGCGACCAGATCTTCGACGCGCCCCAGCACGACTATACCCGCAAGCTGCTCTCGGCCGTGCCCGGCCTGGAGAGCACGCAGGATGGCGGCGTCCGCCTGTTCTGGCGACTGGCCGAGACGGCGTGAACCACTATCGGGAATGAGGCCTCCGGCATGAAGAACGGAATGATCGTCGCCCCGCAACCGGAAGCCGTCGAAGCCGGCGCGGCCGTGCTGGAGCGCGGCGGCAATGCGATCGATGCGGCAATCGCCTGCGCCTTCATGCAGGGTGTGGTCGATCCGCTGATGTCGGGCATAGGCGGCTTCGGCTCGATGCAGCTCTACATGCCCGGCAAGGGCGTCCATGAGATCGTCGAGTTCTACGCCCGCGCCTCCTATTCGGCGAAGCCGGACATGTGGCAGGACAAGCTGCGCGGCCAGTCGCGCGACGGCTTCGCCTTCCTGCTCGAGGGCGGCATCAACGAGTTCGGCCATCTCGCCGTCTGCACGCCAGGCAGCGTCAAGGGCTACGACCATGTGCTCTCACGCTTCGGCACGATGGACTGGGCGGATGTCATGGCCCCGGCGATCAAACAGGCACGCGAAGGCGTGCTGGTGCGCCCACACATGCACTGGTTCTGGACGCAGGATCAGAGCGGCTCCGGCCAGGTCAACACATCGGACAAATTGCGCTACAGCGCGACCGGCAAACGCCTCTATTTCCGCCCTGATGGCAGTGCCAAGCGCCCTGGCGACGTGATCGTCAACACCGACATGGCCAACACGCTGGAACGGCTAGCCAAAGGCGGCGCCGACCTGTTCTACCATGGCGAACTCGCCGAGGAGATCGCTGCCGACTTCACAGGGCATGGCGGACTGATCTCGCGCGAGGATCTCGCCCACTACGAGCTCTCCATCGCCGAGCCGATCTGGGGCTCCTATCGCGGGCACCGCATCTCGACCTCGCCGCCGCCGGCGAGCGGCATGTCGATGCTGCAGATCCTCAACATGCTGGAGCCCTTCGACATCGGCTCTCTGCCCCATGGCGGCTCCGAGCATGTCCGCCTGCTCGCCGAGGCGATGAAGCGCATGACCATCGACAAGGACCAGTTCATGGGCGACCCCGCCTATGTCGACGTCCCGGTCGAGCGTCTGATCTCGAAGGAGCATGCTGCGGAGCAGGCGCAGAGCATCCGCCGCGGCGAGCGCGCCGATGTGAAGCGGCTGGAACGCTCCTCCCAGCGCGAGACCACCCATGTCACGGTGGTCGACCGCCACGGCAACGCGGTCGCTTTGACCCATACGCTCGGCAGCCCGTCCGGCGCGATCACGGAAGGGCTCGGCTTCATCTACAACGGCACGATGAGCCGCTTCGACCCGCGCCCCGGCCGCGCCGGTTCGATCGCGCCCGGCAAGCGCCGCTCTTCCTCGGCCGCGCCGACCATCGTCTTCAAGGACGACAAGCCCTTCATCGTCATGGGCGCGCCGGGCGGCAGCTATATCGCCCCGGCGATGGCGCAGGGCATCATGAACGTCATCGATTTCGAGATGTCGATGCTGGAGGCGGTGGCGGCGCCGCGCGTCATGGGCGTCTCCAATTCGATCGACATCAGCAACCGCATCCGTCGCAGCGTCGAGGCCGAGCTCAAGGCCAAGGGCTATGATGTGAAGCGCTCGGCCCAGAGCTATCCCTTCGCCGCGCTCCATGGCGTCAAGATCGAGGACGGACTTGCGACCGGCGGCGCCGACCCGCAACGCGACGGCATGGCGATCTCGGTGCCGGCGTAAGTCTGCTCACACCGGCGCGATCTGCAGCGGATCGACCGAGATCGCCCGCTTCAGCGCGCGCAGGCCAAAGGTCGTGCGCGATTGCCGCATCCCCGGCAGGCGGTAGATTTTCTCGCGCAGGAAGCGCTCATAGTGCTCGGTGCCGCTGACCACGGCCTTGACCAGATAGTCGTAGTCGCCGGTGACGAGATAGGCCTCGACCACCTCGGGAATCCGCGCCAGCGCCTCGCCGAAGCGGTCAAGCAGCTTGTCGTCATGCTTGTCGAGCGTGATCTCGATGAAGACGACGTTGTCGAGCCCGAGCGCGCGGTGGTTCAGCACCGCGACATATTTCTCGATCGCGCCGCTCTCCTCGAGCCGTTTCACCCGCGTCCAGCACGGCGAGGGTGAGAGACCGACCTTCTCGGCCAGCGCATTGATCGTCAGCCGGCCATCCTCGTTCAGGGCCGAGAGGATGCGCCGGTCGATCTGGTCGATCTCCTCGCCGCGCCGCGCTTTGACTGCCATCGATCGAATTTTCCGCCAAATGTCGAGATGGCAGAATAATCCTCTGATCATGGCCGAATCTCAAGGCTACTTCGGCAAGAAATCGACGATGCGCCACCCTAACATGCTCGAATAACGACGGCGGCTCGACAGACGCCCCCGCAGACATGCCTTGCGGCAATGGCCGCATGGCGGAATGCTGGGCAAAGCGAGAGCCTAGGGAGCGCGGACATGACAGACCCCTCACCGCTTCGGTTCCACGTCCCCGTTCCGGCCAGTCGCCCTGGCGAAAAGCCTGATTTCTCGCATGTCGTGATCCCAAAAGCGGGCTCGGTTCAGCGTCCGCCGGTCGATATCGATCCCCGCGAGATCCGCGACCTCGCCTATTCGATCATCCGCGTCCTCGACCGCGAGGGCGAGGCGGTCGGGCCCTGGGTGCCCGATCTCTCCAAGGACGACCTGATCCGGGGCCTGCGCCATATGCTGACGCTGCGCGCCTTCGATGCCCGCATGCAGATGGCCCAGCGCCAGGGCAAGACCTCGTTCTACATGCAGCACACCGGCGAGGAGGCGGTGAGCTGCGCCTTCCGCATCGCGCTCGGCAAGGGCGATATGAACTTCCCGACCTATCGCCAGGCCGGGCTGCTGATCGCGCATGACTACCCGCTCGTCGAGATGATGTGCCAGATCTACTCGAACGAGCGCGACCCGATGAAGGGCCGGCAATTGCCGGTGATGTACTCCTCCAAGGAGAACGGCTTCTTCTCGATCTCGGGCAACCTCACCACCCAGTACATCCAGGCGGTGGGCTGGGCGATGGCCTCGGCGATCAAGGGCGACAACAAGATCGCCGCCGCCTGGGTTGGCGACGGCTCGACGGCGGAATCGGATTTCCACGCCGCGCTCGTCTTCGCTTCGACCTACAAGGCCCCGGTCGTCCTCAACGTCGTCAACAACCAGTGGGCGATCTCGACCTTCCAGGGCATCGCCCGTGGCGGCTCCGGCACCTTCGCCGCCCGCGGCCTCGGCTTCGGCATCCCGGCGCTGCGCGTCGACGGCAATGACTACCTCGCGACCTATGCCGTGGCGCAATGGGCGATCGAGCGCGCCCGCCGCAATCTCGGGCCCACCCTGGTCGAATACGTCACCTACCGCGCCGGCGCGCATTCGACCTCGGACGATCCTTCCGCCTACCGGCCCAAGCACGAATCCGACGACTGGCCGCTCGGCGACCCGGTCGTCCGGCTGAAGCAGCACCTGATCGGGATCGGCGCTTGGTCGGAGGAGCGCCACAAGCAGACCGAGGCCGAGATCCTGGCGACCGTGATCGCCGCGCAGAAGGAAGCGGAGAGCTTCGGCACGCTGCACGCCGGCGGCAAGCCCTCCTCGCGCGACATGTTCGAGGACGTCTATGCCGAGCTGCCGCCGCATCTGCGCCGCCAGCGCCAGCAGATCGGAGTCTGAACCATGGCCCGCATGACCATGATCGAGGCGATCCGCTCGGCCCTCGACGTCTCGATGGGTCGCGACGACAATGTCGTCGTCTATGGCGAGGACGTCGGCTTCTTCGGCGGCGTCTTCCGCTGCACCCACGGCCTCCAGCAGAAATACGGCGTCAACCGCTGCTTCGATGCGCCGATCAGCGAGCTCGGCATCGTCGGCACCGCGGTCGGCATGGCGGCTTACGGCCTTCGCCCCTGCGTCGAGATCCAGTTCGCCGACTACATGTATCCGGCCTATGACCAGATCGTCTCCGAGGCGGCGCGCCTGCGCTACCGCTCGGCCGGCGATTTCACCTGCCCCTTGGTGATCCGGATGCCAACCGGCGGCGGCATCTTCGGCGGCCAGACCCATAGCCAGAGCCCCGAGGCTCTGTTCACCCACGTCGCCGGCCTGAAGACGGTGGTGCCGTCCAATCCACGTGACGCCAAGGGTTTGCTGATCGCTGCGATCGAGGACCCCGATCCGGTGATCTTCCTCGAGCCGAAGCGGCTCTATAACGGCCCCTTCGACGGCCATCACGACCGTCCGGTCACGCCCTGGTCGAAGCATGAGCTCGGCGAGGTCGACGAGGGACATTACACCATCCCGCTCGGCAAGGCGGCGATCCGGCGCGAGGGTCAGGCCGTCACCATCGTCACCTACGGCACCATGGTGCATGTCGCGCAGGCCGCCACCGAGGAGACCGGGATCGATGCCGAGATCATCGACCTGCGCACCCTGGTGCCGCTCGATCTCGATGCGATCGTCGCCTCGGTTTCGAAGACCGGCCGCTGCATCGTCCTGCACGAAGCGACGCTGACCTCCGGGTTCGGTGCGGAGCTGGCCGCACTGGTGCAGCAGCACTGCTTCTACCATCTGGAGGCGCCGGTCGTGCGCGTCACCGGCTGGGACACGCCCTACCCGCACGCCCAGGAATGGGCCTATTTCCCCGGCCCCGGCCGCGTCGGCGCCGCGCTGCGCGAGATCATGGAGAGCCGCTGATGGCCGAGCGCATCATCAAGCTGCCGGATGTCGGCGAGGGCATCGCCGAGGCGGAGCTGGTCGAGTGGCACGTCAAGGTCGGCGACATCGTCCGCGAGGACGACCTGATCGCCGCGGTGATGACCGACAAGGCGACTGTCGAAATCCCCTCGCCGGTCGAAGGCGAGGTCACCTGGGTCGGCGCCGAGATCGGCGACACCGTCGCGATCGGCTCGGCTCTGGTGAAGCTCAAGGTTGCCGGGGGCAGCGCTGCCGCCGAGGAACCGGCGGAGATCGAGACACCGGCCGAAGCACCGAAGGCAAAGCCGGCTGTTGCAGCAACGCCGGAGCCCGCGCCGATATCGGAGCCCGCCCCAAAGCCTATGCCGACCCCGAAGCCGGCTGCGGCTCCCGCGCGCCCGGCGCCGATCCTCGCCACGCCCGGCCCGCGCCGCCCCGTCGGCGAAAAGCCACTGGCATCACCGGCCGTTCGCCTGAAGGCACGTGAGGCCGGCATCGACCTGCGCCAGGTCCAGGGCTCCGGCCCGGCCGGCCGCGTCACCCATGAGGATATCGACGCCTTCATCCAGCGCGGGCCGGAGGCACCGGTCGCGGGCAGACTAGCGCCGAAGACTGCGGTCACCGACGTCAAGGTCGTCGGCCTGCGCCGCCGCATCGCCGAGAAGATGGCGCTGTCGAAATCGCGCATCCCGCACATCACGATTGTCGAAGAAGTCGATGTCTCCGCTCTCGAAGACCTGCGCGCCGCGCTCAACAAGAAGCCGACGGCCGAGCGGCCGAAACTGACGCTACTGCCCTTCCTGATGCGGGCAATGGTCAAGGCGCTGGGCGAACAACCCGGCCTCAATGCGCTCTATGACGACGAGGCCGGCATCGTCCACCAGCATGCCGGCATCCATATCGGCATCGCGACGCAGGCTCCCTCCGGCCTGATGGTCCCGGTCGTCAAGCATGCCGAGGCGCGCGACCTCTGGGGCTGCGCCATCGAGCTCTCGCGCCTCGCCGAGCGGGCACGCGACGGCTCGGCGACCCGCGACGAGCTTACGGGCTCGACCATCACCATCACCTCGCTCGGGGCGCTCGGCGGTATCGCTACCACCCCGGTGATCAACCATCCCGAGGTCGCGATCGTCGGCGTCAACAAGATGATGGTTCGCCCGGTCTGGGACGGCACCACCTTCGTGCCGCGCAAGATGATGAACCTCTCCTCCAGTTTCGACCACCGCGTCATCGACGGCTGGGACGCGGCGGTCTTCGTGCAGCGGCTGAAAGAGCTGCTGGAGACGCCGGCGACGCTGTTCGTGGATATGTGAGCGGCGGGAGAAAGCCATGACCGAGATCACCTGCAAGCTGCTCGTCATCGGCGCCGGTCCCGGCGGCTATGTCTGCGCCATCCGCGCCGGCCAGCTCGGCATCGACACCGTCATCGTCGAGAGCGGCAAGCTCGGGGGCAGCTGCCTCAATGTCGGCTGCATCCCCTCCAAGGCGATGATCCATGTCGCCGAGGAGTTCGAGAAGGCCGCCCACGCCGCTGCCGGCAAGACGCCCTTCGGCCTGACCGCGGCCGAGCCGAAGCTCGACCTGAAGCAGGCCGTCGCCTGGAAAGACGGAATCGTCCAGCGTCTCAACAACGGCGTCGCCGGCCTGCTGCGCAAGGCCAAGGTCAAGATCGTCCACGGCCAGGCCCGCTTCCGTGATGGCAAGACCGTCGCAGTCGAGACCGAGACCGGCCCGAAGGTGATCAAGGCCGAGACGATCGTGATCGCAACCGGCTCCCTTCCGGTCGAATTGCCCTTCCTGCCCTTTGGCGGCAACGTCATCTCCTCGACCGGCGCGCTCGCGCTGACCGAATTGCCCAAGCGCCTCGTCGTGGTCGGCGGCGGCTATATCGGGCTCGAGCTCGGCACCGCTTTCGCCAAGCTCGGCAGCAAGGTCACCGTGGTCGAGGCGCAGGACAAGATCCTGCCGCTCTACGATGCCGAATTGACCGCGCCGGTGGCCAAGAGCCTGTCGGCGCTCGGCGTCGAGGTTCTGCTCGGCGCCAAGGCGCTCGGGTCCACCGCCAAGGGTGACGGCCTGCGCATCGAGACGGCAGACGGCAAGGAGCATGAGCTGCCGGCCGACAAGATCCTGGTCACGGTCGGCCGTGCCCCCGCGACGAGCAAGCTCGGCTTGGAAGAGCTCGTGCTCGACATGGACGGCCGCTTCATCCGCATCGGCGAGCGTTGCGACACCTCGATGCGCGGCATCTACGCCATCGGCGACGTCACCGGCGAGCCGATGCTGGCGCACCGCGCCATAGCGCAGGGCGAGATGGTCGCCGAGATCGTCGCCGGCGAGCTGCGGGTCTGGGACAAAGCCGCGATCCCGGCGATCTGCTTCACCGATCCCGAGATCGTTTCTGCCGGCCTCTCGCCGGCAGAAGCCAAAAGCGCCGGCTTCGAGACCAAGATCGGCCAGTTCCCCTTCCAGGCCAATGGCCGGGCCATGACCCGCCATGGCGAGGCCGGATTCATCCGCGTCATCGCCCGGGCCGACAACCATCTTGTCCTCGGCATCCAGGCGGTCGGGCAGGGAGTCTCGGAGCTTTCCGCCGCTTTCGGCCTCGCCATCGAGATGGGGGCAAGGCTCGAGGACATCGCCGGCACCATCCACGCCCATCCCACATTGGGCGAGGCCTTCCAGGAATCGGCGCTCAAAGCGCTCGGCCACGCCCTGCACATCTGAGGCGAACGCGGGCCGGGACTCAACCCGGCGAGGGTTGACGCGGCGGCTGAGGCCGCTTCGACTGGCAGTGCGGACCGAGACGGGCCCGCGCTGACTGCCGGAGCCTTTTGCCGTGACCGAACCCTGCGATCTCGATGCCGTCACCGCCCGCCGCCTGATCGGCGAAAAGAAGCTCTCCGCCACCGAACTGCTCGAAAGTTGCCTGGCCCAGATCGACGCGGTCGACCCTGCCGTCAACGCCATGGTCGCGCGCGACGACGAGCGGGCGCGGGCGACGGCGAAGGCCGCCGACGCTGCTACCATGCGCGGCGACGAGCTGCCGGCGCTGCACGGCCTGCCGATCGGCATCAAGGATCTCGAGGACGTCGCCGGCCTGCGCACCACCTATGGCAGCCCGCTCTTTGCCGAGCATGTGCCGACGAAGGACCAGGGCATCGTCGCCTCAGTGCGGAAGGCCGGCGCCGTCATCGTCGGCAAGACCAACACCCCTGAATGGGGCGCCGGCGCCAACACCCGCAACGCCGTCTACGGCGTCACCGGCAACCCGTTCGATCCCTCGCGCTCGGCCGCCGGCTCCTCCGGCGGCTCCGGCGTCGCGCTGGCGACCAATATGGTGCCAATCGCCACCGGCTCGGACACCGGCGGCTCGCTGCGCAATCCCGCAGCCTTCAACGGCATCGTCGGCTTCCGGCCGTCGCCGGGGCTGGTGCCGAGCGACAAGCGCGCGCTCGGCTGGAATCCGCTCTCGGTGCTAGGCCCGATGGCGCGCACCGTGCCCGATCTCTGCCTGCTGCTCTCGACCATGGTCAGCGACGACGGCGTCGATCCGCTGGCGACCACGATCCATGGCAAGCAGGTGAGAAGGCGCGAGGACTTCGCCCAACCGGACCACTGCGATCTCGCTTCGCTCAAGGTGGCCCTCACCCCGGATTTCGGCTTCGCGCCGACCGAAAAGCACATCCGCGAGGTCTTCGCCGACAAGGTAGGCCGCTTCAGTAAGGTCTTCGGCCGGGCGGATGAGGCAACGCCCAATTGCGCCGGCACCGACGAGAGCTTTGAGGTGCTGCGCGCCGTCAACTTCCTCGCCGGGCAATATGAGCGTGTACGCGACACGTCCGACAAGGTCGGCCCCAATGTCCGCGCCAATGTCGAGGAAGGCCTCCGCTACAGCGCGCTCGACATCACCCGGGCGCTGAAGCAGCAGACGGTGCTCTACCATGAGTGGCAGCGCTTCTTCGACCGCTACGACGTCATCCTTTCGCCCGCGATGACGCTCTCCCCGCGGCCCTGGTCGGAGCTCTATCCCGCCGAGATCGACGGCAAGCCGACGCGCACCTATTTCCACTGGCTCGCCATGGCCTATGCGGTGACGATCGTCGGCCATCCCGCGATCTCGCTGCCGGTCGGGCTCGATCGCAACGGCATGCCCTTCGGCCTGCAGATCGTCGGCCCGCGCGGCGGTGACGCCAAGGTGCTTGCGGTCGCGGCAGCGCTCGAGTCACTCTTGGCGAGCGATCCGCTGACGGCGCGCCCCGTGCCCGACATCGCCAAGCTGAAGGCCGCGCCGAGGCTCGCGGACAGCCCGAATTTCCTCGGCTTCGACTAGTCGAAGCACGCAACTTTCCAAGCCACAACAGCAGGACGACCGCAGTTTGTAGCCGCACGATCCAACCATAAAAGGGGAGAGACCATATGAAGCGTCGTCAGTTCCTGCAGGGCACGGCCGCCGCCGCCCTGTTCGCTCCAGCGCTCGCTCGGGAGGCGATGGCGCAAGCGCCGAGCGCAACCGTGCTCAAGATGGCGCCACAAGCCAACCTCACCTCGCTCGATCCGATCTGGACGACGGCGACCGTGACCAACAATCACGGCTACTACGTCTACGACACCCTCTATGGCGGCGATCTCGACCTGAAGCCGCAGCCGCAAATGGCCGAGGGCCACGAGATCTCCGCCGACGGCAAGGTCTGGAAGATCAAGCTGCGCGAGGGCCTCGCCTTCCATGACGGCCAGCCGGTCCGCTCGGCCGACTGCATCGAGAGCCTGAAGCGCTGGTGCCAGCGCGACCCCTACGGCCAGCTCCTGATCAAGGCCGTCGAGGCCTGGGGCGCGCCGGACGAGCGCACCATCGAGATCAAGCTGACCCGGCCCTTCCCGATGATGCTCGACTGCATGGCCAAGGCGGACAATCCGCCCTTCGTCATGCCCGAGCGCCTGGCCAAGACCGAGGCGACCAAGCAGGTCACCGAGATGACCGGCTCGGGCCCCTACAAGTTCGTCGCCAGCGAATATGTCTCGGGCAGCCGCGTCGTCTACGAGAAGAACGAGGCCTACAAGCCGCGCAGCGAGCCGCCCAGCCGCAATGCCGGCGGCAAGGTCGCGCATTTCAAGCGGATCGAATGGCCGATCCTGCCCGATCCAGCGACCGCCGCCGCGGCGCTGACCAAGGGCGAGATCGATTGGTGGGAGCGCCCGCTCGCCGACCTGCAGCCGCTGCTGGCCCGGAGCCCGGACGTCGTCCGCGAGGTCATCGACAAGAACGGCCGCGGCTCGATCATGCGGCTGAACCACCTACAGCCGCCCTTCAACAACCCGAAGGTGCGTGCCGCGGTCCGCCTCGCGGTCAACCAGGAAGACTACATGCGGGCGTCGCAGGGCGACGACACCACAGCCTGGCAGGTCTGCCGGAACCTGTGGTGGCGCGGCACGCCCTATTACACCGGCGAGCTCGAGGACCTGATGCCGCAGAGCCTCGACAAGGCTAAGGCAGCGCTGAAGGACTCCGGCTACAAGGGCGAGAAGGTCGTCATCATCAACCCCACCGACTTCCCCGATATCGGCCCGCTCGGCGACGTCACCTACGAGCTGCTGAAGTCGATGGGCATGAATGTCGAGATGGCGGCGAGCGACTGGGGCACGGTGATCCAGCGCCGCAACAGCCGCGAGCCGGTCGAGAAGGGCGGCTGGAGCATCTTCCACACCACCGGCGCAGCGGTCGGCTGGGGCAACCCGGCCCTGTCCAACCTTGTGCGCGGCCCTGGCGAGAAGGGCTGGTTCGGCTGGTGGACCAACGCCAAGGCCGAGGAGATGGCCGAAGAATGGCTCTACGCGCCCGACGAGGCCAAGCAGAAGCAGGTCGCGGTCGCGCTCGGGCGGCTGGCGCTCGAGGAATGCGCCACCATCCCGCTCGGCCAGTTCGTGATCAAGACAGCCTATCGCAAGGGCCTGACCGGCATGCTGCCGGGCTCGGCGCCTTATCCGTGGGGGCTGAAGCGAGTGTGATAGCCCGCCGTCATTCTCGGGCGGCGCGCAGCGCCGACCCGAGAATCTCGTGACGAGAAGACACCGGTTTCAGAGATGCTCGGGCCAAGCCCGAGCATGACGAGTGCTAAGCCGCCGCCACCGCAGCCGACCAAGGCGAGGCGGCGTCGCTGATGCCCTCCTGTCCGTCCTGTCCGGTCCGCACGATGTTCGGGCAGGCGAAGTTGAGCGGCAGCACGCCGTGCTCGACCACCGTCAGCGGGCCGGCCGCCGCCAGCGCATCGAGCGTGCCAACAGGCAGGCGCGCATCGGCGCTGGTGCCGTCGGGGCCGGAGACATCGATGCGCGGCTGGTGCGCGGCATCCTCCAGGCTCATGCCGCTGTCGAGGGTAAAGGCCAGCATCTGGTAGACGCTGGCGAGGATCCGCCGTCCGCCCGAGGCGCCTGCGCCATGGCGCGGAAAGCCGCCATCGGCCGGCGTCACCACCACCGGGCACATGTTGCAGAGCGGGCGGGCGCCGGGTGCGATCGCATTGGCGCTGCCCGGGCGCGGGTCGAACCACATCATGCCGTTGTTCATCAGCACGCCGGTCTCCGGTAGGACTAGACGGCTGCCCATCGAGGAGAGCAGGGTCGTGGTCAGCGCGACGATCGTGCCCTCGCCGTCGACGACGGTGAGATGCGTGGTGCAGGTCTCGGCCGACTCCTTCGCCATCTGCGCCGCGCCGAGCCCTTCGAGCCGGCTGGCATAAGCTTCGCGCATCACCTGCGAGAGCCTCGCAAACCAGGCCGAGTCCGGCCCGCCCTCCGGCGGCGGGCTCGCGGCCATCCCCTCGACCACCGCCTGCAGAGTCGGCGCCGCAGTCAAACCACCGGCCGTGTGGATCCGGTGCGTGCCGCGCCAGTCGATCACCGGCGCCTCGCGCACGGTCGCATGACAGCCGGCCAAATCTTGCGCATCGACCACGCCACCGGCAGCGGCGATGTCGGCAGCCAGCCGCGCTGCCAGCTCGCCGCGGTAGAAATCGTCGAGCCCAGCCCTGGCGAGATGCTCCAGCGTCGCGTCGAGATTGCCAAGCTTCCTGAAACCCGGCACGCCCTGATAGGGCGGCACCGGCGGCAGGCCGTCCGGCAGGTAGATGCGGGCACTCTCTTCATAGAGCCTGAGCACCGAAGCCGAGGAAGCGATCTTCAGCGTCGTGTACCAGTCCTGCGCCAGCCCGCGCCGGGCCAATGCGATCGCAGGCGCGAGCAGTTCGGAGACCGGCATACTCGTCCCGAAACTCTCCTTCAGTTTCGCGTAGCCGGCGACCGAGGACGGGATGCAGAAGGAGAGCGGGCCGTGGATGTTGCGATCGTCGACCACGCCCGGCCAAGCGAACAGGTCGAGCTTCATCTCGCCGGTCAGCGGATAATCGGCCGGATCGGCGCGGCGTGGCGCGACTGGGCCGAAATCGACGACCTGTGCCCGGCTCTCGCCGGCCTTGAGCACGACGCCGAAGCCGATACCACCGAGCCCGCTGTTCCAGGGCTCGACCGCAGCCAGCGCAAAGGCCGCCGCGACCGCGGCATCAGCCGCATTGCCACCGGCTTCGAGGATCGCCACCCCGGCCGCCGCCGCCTCATGGTTTTGCGAGACGACGATGCCATTGCGTCCGCGCGCCGAAGGCTTGGTCAAGCTCCAGTTCTGGGTGCGATAGGCGCGTTGCGACGAAGCAGCAGGCATGGCGGTCTCGGTTGAGGATGAAGGCGACCGGCATCGTGGCACGCATGTTCGGAAAGGTCATCGCCCGGTGATGCGGAGCGGCTCCGCGCCGCGCGTCGGTCCCGCTGCGCCATCCTGCTGGATCGACCGGGGCGTTCTGTGCGAGGTTTGCCACTCCTTCTCTATCGTCTGGAGGGGGAAATCCGGGCGGCGCGGCGATGGCAGTCGGCGCGCCGCCTACTGTTTGCGCCTACTTCGCCGGCGTGACCTTGCCGGGCAGGCTGAGATTGCCCGAGGCGACCTTGAAGACATTGGCGACGCAGAGCAACGGCGCATGCAGGTTGGCGTTGACGCGCAGGCCCGCGGTGACGCCGTCGAAGGAGGCGCCCTTCAGCGCGCCGAGCTTGTCGAGCGGGACATGGACCTCGACCGTGCTGCCGGAAAGCGCGGTCTTGTAGGCCGGGCTGTCGATCAGGAGCGGCACGCCGGGCCAGGTCTCGGGCACACGCGGCTTTGCCCCATCGGGAATATCGCGCACCTTCAGCCCGCCACCGCAGGCCTTGTCCTCGGCTAGCACGACCCAGTGCGGGTGCCAGACGTCGCGATTCCTGGCACCCTTGGCGCCATCGTCGAAATCGGGGTGGAAGGTGACGGCGAGCGCGACGATGCCCTGGCCCTTGTCGAAGCCGACCTCGGCGCTGTCGAGCGAGGTCGGCCAGACATAGGCATAGACCTCGGAGCCGGCGAACTTGCCGGTCGCGGCGGGCTTGGCGGCGCCGGCATCGCCACGCAGGCGGCTGCGGAAGATTGCATGGCCGTGATCGGTGGTGATCGCAGTCTCGACGATGTCGAACGAGGCCTGCACGGCCTGATTGCCGGCGCTCTTGATCTCATGTGCCCCGGCAGCGCCGATAAGGCACAGCGCGGCCGTTGCGGCGAGGCCGATGCCCCGCAGCCCAAATCTCTTCATGGTGTTTGGTCCTTCCTAGCGGTTCGTCTGGAGGGGTGCGGAAGCCGTTGTGAAAGCCCGCCAGGTGGCAGCCTGGGCGGACGGCTCCGCGGTTTCATGCTCGCCGCAATCGAGCCGGAGATGCCGGGTCCCGAAAGCGGCGTTCACGAAGGCGCAATGATGCGGCGTATCAATGCCGGGATGGGCGTTCGGCCGGAAATGGCGGCAGGTCACACACGTCCGCTGCTCCGGCAGGGCGCCTGCAATCTGCAGCGAGCGGATCAGCTTGACGACGAGCAGGAGCAGATCGGCCTGCTCGGCGGCGGACAGGCCAGCCAATGCTGTATCGGTCGCCATGGTGGAAAGCCCGATCGCCTTGACCGCATCGCGTCCCGCCTCGGTGACCCGTACCGCGACGGCACGCGCATCGCTGGCATCCGGCCCCTTGGTGACCAGCCGCTTGCGCTCCAGCGCCGCAATCGAATCCGTCGCGGTCGGTTGCGTCACCCCGAGATGCTCGGCGATCGCCCGGACGCGCATTCCCGCTTCACCGCGACCGGCCAGAAATGAGAGGACATGGGCCTGGGTCGGGTTGAGCCCGGCCGCATTGGCCGCCGACCACTGATCAGCCTTCAGCACGCTCGCCAGCCGCTCCAGCCCATCCCGGAGACGGCGCGGCAGGGGTTCGGAGCTGGCATCGAAGAACGACATGCCTATTGAATAGGATTCCTATTTAAAACCGTCAAGCTGAATAGTAGCCCGCCCGCCCTCAGCCGACAGATTGCTCTAATGCGCCTGGCGCTCCTCGCCCGGCAGATGCACCACCGCCTTGATCGGCAAGTGGTCGGAGGCCAGCCGCGACAATGCGGTGTCGTGGAGTTCAACCTGGGTGATGGTCTCGGCCGGGTAGGCGACGATACGATCGAGCGCCCAGATCGGGAAACGCGAGGGGAAGCTCGGGATCGCAGCCTGCAGCGGCCCGAATTTCGGCGCGAGGCCGTGCAGCGTCGACTTCTTGCCGACCCGCCATTCATTCAGGTCGCCCATCAGGAAGATCGGCCGGCCGTCCGTCGGCTTGGAAGCGGCGATCAAGGTCTCGACCTGACGCGAGCGCGAATGGCGCAGGAGCCCGAGATGGGCGGCGACCACGCGGATCGGCGCGCGGGAGATGGTCAGATCGGCGATCAGCGCGCCACGCGGCTCGACGCCGGGCAGGACAAGCTGCCGAGTCGCGGTGACCGCCCCATCACGGAAGAGCACGACATTGCCGTGCCAGCCATGGCCCTGCCAGGCGCTCTGCACCGGCACCGGCTTCAGCCCGGTGCGACGTTCGAGGCGGACAAGGTCGAGCAGCCCGGAGCGCTCTCCGAAGCGCTGGTCGGCCTCCTGCAGCGCGACGACATCGGCGTCGATCTGCCTGAGCACCTCGATGATCCGGTCCGGATCGAAACGGCGATCGCGCCCCACGGCCTTGTGGATGTTGTAGGAGGCAACCCGCAATTCCGCCGCCGGTGGTGCACTTGCAAGCGCCTGCTGTCCGACGGCCTCGCGCGTCCAGCTCGACATCTGCGGTGGGCGCAGCGCCCGGATCCGGCGCAGACCGCGCCCTTCGAACTCTAGCATCGAGCCGGCATCTCCAATCGTTCGCCCCGGCTCGTTAGCAAGAGCCTTGCCAAGATCAATCCCCGAGAGGCGCGACGGTTCGATCGGCACCGGGCGAACGACTCGCCTGATTGAGCGTTAGCGGAAAAACCGGACCGGCGCAGCTTGCGGTTCGTCACGTCTGCGGCATCGCGGTCGGCCGCCTATGACGCGGCAGCGCTATTTGGTGCGGCAGGCGGGGCTGGCTCGGCCATGGCGGCATTACGCACCAGCCGCGGCGCGATCGCATCGAGCAGGGGCAGCGCCGCAGCCCCGAGCGCCGCCGTGAGCTGTCCGGTCGTGCCGCGTTGGAGGCGGGGCGTGGCTCGGCCATCGCGGCGGGCGACAGACAGGGGCAACGGCTCGACTGCGGCGATCAGGGCATCGATGACGCTGTCCGGCAGCCCACCTCCAAGGATGATCGTCTCCGGGTCGAACAGATTCTCCAGCATGGCGAGCACCGGTGCGAGCAGTGGTCCGGCCTGAGCGATCCACCCCAGCACGGCCGGATGCCCTTCGGCGTGAAGCCCGGCGACGCTGGCCGCATCGACCTGGGTGATCCCCGCCTGCCGCAGCGTGCCCTGCAAGGCCGAAGGCGAGACATAGCTTTCAAGGCAGCCCTGCCGGCCGCAGATGCAGGGCAGCCCCTGCGGCACCACCGGGACATGGCCGAGCTCGCCAGCATTACCGAAGGCGCCGCGATAAGGCTCGCCACCGAGCATCAGCCCAAGGCCGAGCCCGAGCCCGAAATAGACCAGGCAGAAATGCCGGAGGTTCCGGCCAATGCCATAGAGATGCTCGCCGACGGCCGCTGCCGTCGCATCGTTCTCGACCGTCACGGAGGTCGCCAGCGCGGCGCTCATCAGCGCGGTGACGTCGCGTCCCGTCCAGCCAGGCAGCGCCGTCGAGCCGACGGTGATCGTCCCTTCGAAATCGAACGGGCCGGGCATCACCACGCCGCAGCCGAGCAGGCGCTCCGGCAGGCCTCTCGTCGCCCGCGCCCGCTTGAGCTCTGCCGCCGCCAGAGCCTGCACCGCTTCGACCGAGATATCCGGCAAAGGCACGACGCGCTGCGCCCTGATCTCGCCGGTGAGATCGACCAGCACGGTCGTAATGTGGTCGGCAGCGATTTCCATGCCGGCGCTCACGCCGCCATCGGCATTGAGCGCGAACTCGACCGGGGGCTGGCCACGCGCCGTGCGCCGGCGGCCGAGCTCAACCAGAAAGCCCTCTTCCAGCAATTCGGCGACGATGTTCGAGACCGCCTGTGCCGTCAGCCGCGTCAGATTGGCGATGTCGGAGCGGCCGAGCCGGCCATGCTGGCGCAGCGTCTCGAGCACGACGCGCCGGTTATGGTGGCGCGCCCGTTCGGGATTGGCGCCGAGGGCGACGCTCTGCGCGGCTGGAGGTTTGCGGTGCGGCATCGTGGGTCGGCCCGTCCTGTGCGCACAAGCTGCGACGGTCATTAATCAAACTCAAGTGAATTAATCTATTGACAGAGGACGAGCTGCGGGAAAGCATGCCTGCCGAACGTCCGGCAGCCGGGAGCGAGCATGCGATCGGACGTCGCAACGAGACGGGGAGGAAGACCCATGCGCGGCTTTCGTGGACTGGTTCTGGGTGTGTTGATGTCGGTCGGCGCCATTGCTGGCGCCCGCGCCCAGGCGGTCGAGATTGAGTACTGGCAATATGTGTTCGACGCCCGCATCAAGGCGATGAACGAGCTGATCAAACGCTTCGAGGCCGCCAATCCCGGCATCAAGGTCAAGCACACGACCTTCCCCTATGCCGACTACCAGACCAAGATCGCCGCCGCCGTGCCGGCCGGCCAGGGCCCGGACGTGGTCCAGCTCTATTATGGCTGGCTCGACAATTTCGTCGGCGCCAAGTTCATCCAGCCGCTGCCGCGCGACGCCTTCCCGCACGATGTGATCGAGAAGGAATTCTACCCGATCGTCCAGACGATGAAGCGCGACGGCGAGTATTACGGCCTGCCGACCGCGGTCCGCACGCTGGCGCTGTTCTACAACAAGAAGCTGTTCCAGGAGGCCGGGCTCGACCCGAACAAGCCACCGCAGACGCTCGACGAATATCTCGAAGCCGCCAAGAAGACGGTGAAGCGCGATGCCGCTGGCAACATGCTCTCGGCCGGCGCCGTGATCGACATGCCGGGCCAGGACCTGCACTGGTGGCGCGAGGTGCTGCTGCGTCAGATGGGTGGCAAGCCCTATTCCGACGACAACAAGACCGTCGCCTATGACAGCGAGGCCGGTGCCAAGGCACTGAACTGGTATGCCGACCTGCAACGCGTCCATAAGGTCGGCCAGGCCGGCTTCATGGACGAGGGTCAGGCGGCCTTCCGCGCCGGCCGCGCCGCGATGACGGTCGACGGCTCGTTCCGCCTCGGCGCCTTCGGCGGTATCAAGAACTTCGAATGGGGCGTCGCCGAGCTGCCGGCGAGCGCCGACGGCAAGCGCTCGAACTTCGCCAGCTACTGGGTCAACGCCATCACAGCCAAGCCGACCGGCGCCAAGCTCGAAGCCGCCAAGAAGTTCATGGCCTTCACGACCTCGCCGGAGGCCATGCAGGTCTGGCTCGACATGGTCGGCGAGCTCCCCGCCCGCAAGGCGGCGGCCGAAACCGAGAAGAACCTCGCGCACCCCATCTACGGCCCCTTCCTCAAGGCGCTGAACTATTCGCAGGCGACAGTCTTCGTCGACGAACTGGCCCAGCGCCAGGTCGGGCTCGACATGGCCAACCGGGTCTTCATCCAGAACCAGGACGCCAAGGCCTCGCTCGCCGAAGCGGCCAAGGCCGAGCAGGCGATACTCGACCGCTTCTACAAGAAGTGATCGCGGCTGCCTGAAGCCACCCCGACACGGCAGGACACGCCATGACCGCCAATACCGAAGTCGCCCGCTCCAGCGGGCGCCTCTGGCAGGGCCTCACCTTGCAGCAGAAGCAGGTGGTCTGGGCCTGGGGCTTCCTTGCCGTGCCGATCCTGTTCTATGGGCTGATCCGCTTCTACCCGACGGTCGAGGCTTTCGTGATCTCGACCACGAACTGGAACCTGATGAATTCGCCGTCCTTCGTCGGGCTGGCGAACTTCAAGCGACTGATGGCCGATCCGGTGTTCTGGCAGGTGTTCCGCAACACCTTCCTCTATCTCATCATCGGCACGCCGCTCAGCCTCGTCCTCGCCTTTACCATCGCCTACCATCTCGACCGCGTCCGCTTCATGCACGGCTTCATCCGGGCGCTGTATTTCCTGCCGTTCCTGACCACGGCGACGGCGATGGCCTGGGTCTGGCGCTGGTTTTACCAGCCCGTGCCGATCGGCCTGATTAACGACGTCATCTCCTCCCTCGGCTTCTCCCAGCAGCCCTTCCTGCGCTCGACGACACAGGCGCTGCCGGCCGTGCTGGCTCCCGCGATCTGGGCCGGCCTCGGCTTCCAGGTCGTGATCTTCCTCGCCGGCCTGCGCGCCATCCCGACGACCTATTACGAGGCGGCGCGGATCGACGGCGTCTCCGACTTCGCCATCCTGCGCAAGATCACGCTGCCCTTGCTCAAGCCGACGATCATCTTCCTGGTCGTCTTCTCCTCGATCGGCTTCCTGCGCATCTTCGACCAGGTCTACAATATGACCAGCGGCGATCCCGGCGGCCCGCTCAACGCGACCAAGCCGCTGGTGCTGATGATCTATCAGACCGCCTTCTCGTCCTTCGACATGGGCTATGCGGCGGCACAGACCGTCGTGCTCTTCCTCGTCCTGCTCTGCGTCTCGCTGCTGCAGCTGCGCCTGCTGAGGGATCGCTGATGACCGGCTCCTCTCTCATGCAGCGCTTCGCGCCCGGCCGCGTCCTCGTCTGGCTGCTACTGCTGGCCGGCGGCCTCCTGATGCTGACGCCGCTGCTCTTCATGTTCTCGACCTCGCTGAAGGATTCGGCCGATATCTACGATCTCCGGCTGATCCCGGCGGCGCCCACCCTCGACAACTACAAGACAGTGCTCTCGGACGGGCGCTTCCTGCGCTGGTTCTGGAACTCGCTGGCGATCGCGACCATCGTCACCTTGTCGAATGTCTTCTTTGACAGCCTCGTCGGCTACACCCTGGCGAAGTTCCAGTTCCGCGGCCGCTATCTCGTCTTCCTGGCGATCCTCTCGACGCTGATGATCCCGACCGAGATGCTGGTCATCCCCTGGTACGTCATGGCCAAGAACTTCGGCTGGCTCGACAGCTACTGGGGCATCATGTTCCCGGGCATGATGACGGCCTTCGGCACCTTCCTGATGAAGCAGTTCTTCGAGACGGTGCCGAACGACTTCCTCGAGGCGGCGCGCGTCGACGGCCTCAACGAGTTCGCGATCTTCTGGCGCATCGCCCTGCCGCTGGTGACGCCGGCGCTGTCGGCGCTGGCGATCTTCACTTTCCTCAGCAACTGGACGGCCTTCATCTGGCCGCTGATCGTGACGACGAGCAAGGAACTCTACACGCTCCCGGTCGGGCTCGCCTCCTTCGCGGTCGAATCGCAGATCCAGTGGGAGCTGATCATGACCGGCGCGGCGCTGGCGACGATCCCGACGCTCGCCGTCTTCCTGCTGCTCCAGCGCTACATCGTCCGCGGCGTCGTGCTCGCCGGGCTCAAGGGATAGTTGCGATGACCGCCCATACCGATCCGCGCACCAGCGACAGCTCCGTCTTTCCCGATCCGGTCTACAAGGAGACGGTGCTGCGCCCGCTCTTCGACGCGGTGAAAACGCATCATATCGAGGGTTTCCGCGCCGTCGATCGCGCCCATCTCGTCATGCTCGCCGAAACAGGCATCCTCCCGCGCGGCACAGCTGCCGAGATCGCCCGCGCCCTGATCGAGATCGAGCGCGAGATCGACCCGGCGGCGCTGACCTATACCGGCGAGGTTGAGGATTATTTCTTCCTGGTCGAGGCAGAGCTGCGCAAGCGCCTGAAAGCTGATGACAACGGTCGCCTGCACACTGGCCGCTCGCGCAACGATATCGAGCACACCCTGTTCAAGCTGGCGTTGAAGCCCAGGCTCGACAAGCTCGCTGGCCAGCTGCGCGCCCTGATCGGAGCCGCGCTGACGCTGGCAGAGCGCGAGAAGGCGACATTGATCGTCGCTTATACCCATGGCCAGCCGGCTCAGCCCTCGACGCTCGGCCATTACCTTTCGGCCGCGATCGAGGTGATGCTGCGCGACCACCAGCGCCTGGTGCAGGCGCGCGAGCTTCTCGATCTCTGCCCGCTCGGCGCCGCCGCGATCACCACCTCGGGCTTCCCGCTCGACCGCCACCGCACCGCGCATCTGCTCGGCTTCAAGGCGCCCTTGCAGAATTCCTATGGCTGCATCGCCGCCGTCGACTACGTCACCGGCGTGTTCAGCGCGGTCGAGCTGGTCTTCCTGCATCTCGGACGGCTGATCCAGGACCTGCAGTTCTGGACTGCCTTCGAGGTCGGCCAGATCTACGTGCCGAATGCCTTCGTGCAGATCTCCTCGATCATGCCGCAGAAGCGCAATCCGGTGCCGATCGAGCATCTGCGCCACCTCGCCTCGCAAACGGTGAGCCGCGCCCGGCTCGTGCGCGACGTCGTCCACAACACGCCGTTCACCGACATGAACGACAGCGAGGGCGAGACCCAGGAAGCCGGCTACCAGAGCTTCGAGAGCGGCGGACGCGTGCTCGACCTGCTGGCAGCACTGCTGCCGGCGCTGTCGGTCGACGGCCGCCGCGTCGCCGAGACCATCCGACGCTCCTGCATCACCATCACCGAGCTCGCCGACACCCTGGTGCGCAAGGAAAACCTCTCCTTCCGCGCCGCCCACGAGGTCGCTTCGTCCGTGGCGCGCGCTGTCGTCGCTCGCGATGGCGACCTGCCGCGCGATGGCTATGAGCCCTTCGCCGAGGCCTTCCGCCACGTTGCCGGCCGTGAACCGGCCCTGACGCGCGACGACTTCGCCACTGCGGTCTCGCCCGAGAACTTCGTCGCCCTGCGCGAGCGCTTCGGCGGACCGGGTCCCAAGGCACTCGGCGAGGCGCTGGCCGGCTACCGGGCCGAACTCGCCGCGACCGAAGATACCGCCGCAGCCATTGCCAAGCGCGAGCAGGCTGCACGCAACGAACTCGACGCCGCCTTCACCGCCCTTGCAGGAGCCGCCTGATGGCCGGGATCGCGATCGACAAACTGGTCAAGCGCTATGGCGCGACGCAGGTCGTGCACGGCATCGACTTGACGATCGAGGACGGCGAGTTCGTCGTCTTCGTCGGCCCCTCCGGCTGCGGCAAGTCGACGACCTTGCGCATGATCGCCGGGCTCGAGGACATCAACGACGGCACGATCTCGATCGGCGGCCAGGTCGTGAACCGGCTCGAGCCGAAAGAGCGGAACATCGCCATGGTGTTCCAGAACTACGCGATCTACCCGCATATGAGCGTCGCCGAGAACATCGCCTTCGGACTCTACACCTCGGGGCTCGACAAGGCCGCCAAGCGCAAGCGCGTCGAGGAGGTCGGC
The DNA here is from genome assembly GCF_003952665.1 of Bosea sp. Tri-49. NCBI lineage: Bacteria > Pseudomonadati > Pseudomonadota > Alphaproteobacteria > Hyphomicrobiales > Alloboseaceae > Allobosea > Allobosea sp. Tri-49. Next base: position 4,760,404 of record NZ_CP017946.1, on the reverse strand, counting down.
GAGGTGCTCGGCCTGACGCCGCTGCTGGAACGCCGCCCGTCCGCGCTTTCCGGCGGCCAGCGCCAGCGCGTCGCGATCGGGCGCGCCATGGTGCGCGACCCTGCCGTCTTCCTGTTCGATGAACCGCTCTCCAATCTCGACGCGCAATTGCGCGCGCAGATGCGGCTCGAGATCAAGCGCCTGCACCAGCGGCTCGGCACCACCATCGTCTTCGTCACCCATGACCAGGTCGAAGCGATGACGCTGGCCGACCGGATCGTGGTGATGCGCGATGGCCATATCCTCCAGGTCGGCGCGCCAATGGAGCTTTACGAGAAGCCGGCCGACGTCTTCACCGCCCGCTTCATCGGTTCGCCGACAATGAACGTCGTTCCCGCAAAGGCGACCGCGGAGGCTGGCCGCAGCGTGCTGCAGCTCGGCGAAACACCGCTCGCCTGGCCTGCAGCGCTCCCGACCGATGTCCTCGTCGGCGTCCGGCCGCAGGAACTGCGCGTGCTGGAGCAAGGCGAAGGTGCCGACCTCGTCCTGTCCGGCACGGTCGCGGTCGTCGAGCCGCTCGGCCCGGAGACCTTCGTCCATGTCGAGGCTGAAGGCGGGCTGCTGCTCGCCTCGGCTTCGGCCAAGAACCCGCCCGCCGTCGGCAGCGCCGTCAGGCTCGGCGCCCCGGCTTCGGCGCTGCGCCTGTTCGACGCCAAGAGCGAGCGCGCCTTGTGACGTCCCGGCTATCTCGGCCGGACGGCCTCGTCCTGAGCACCGGCCGGCTCTATTGCGATCTTGTATTCCGCGGGCTCGACGCGATGCCGCGCCTCGGCGAGGAGCGCTTCGCCGACGACATTGCGATCGTACCGGGCGGCGGCGGCTTCATCACCGCCGCACATCTCGTCGGGCTCGGCCGCGCTGCCGCTTTGCTGGCGCGCCTTGGCGAAGACCCATTCTCGCAATCGCTCCTGCCCGCGCTCGAAGGCAGTGGCGTCGATCTCGCCTTTCTGGAGCGTGCCGCCGATGCCGGCCCGCAGCTCACCGTCGCCATGGTGCAGGATGGCGAGCGCGCCTTCCTCTCCAGGCGCGCCGGCTCCGCTCGTCCCGCGACGCTTCCCACCGCACTCGGCGATGTCCGCGCCTGCCACCTCCATATCGCCGAATTCGCGACGCTGGCCGAGATCCCGCCTCTGGTGACCGACGCCCGGCATCATGGCCTCACCGTCTCGCTCGATCCGAGCTGGGACGACACGCTGATCCGCTCGCCCGACCTCGTCGAGCGCTGCACCGGCGTCGATATCTTCCTGCCGAATGCATCCGAAGCCCGCGCGATCGCGGCCTGTAACGATCTAGACGAAGCAGGCCGGCGGCTCGCCCGGCATTTTTCGCTGGTGGCGATCAAGGATGGTGGCGCCGGCGCTCGCCTCTACCAGGGCAATGAGTGCCTTACGCTTCCCGCCGCGCCGTGCCAGGCCGTGCTCGACACCACCGGCGCAGGTGACGCCTTCAACGCCGGCTTCCTCGCCGCATGGCTCGCCGGGAGGATGCCCGAACGCGCCCTCGCCGAAGGCATCGCCTGTGGTACGCTCTCCGTCCAGAGTGTCGGCGGCGCCGGCCGCAAGCTGGACCCGCGCCAGGTCGCTCTCATCGCCGACCAATTGCTCGAAGGGCCCTTGCGCCGCCATGGCTGAAGCCCTGCTCACTTGCGAGGCGGCGGAAGCCGCCGCTGTCGCGCGCCGCCAATTCATGGAGAACGGCGCGATCGTCGCCGATCTCGTCCAGCGCCTGCGCATCAAGCGGCCGGCTTTCGTCGCGACCTGTGCACGCGGTTCCTCAGACCATGCAGCGAGCTATGGCAAATACCTGATCGAGCGCGCGCTCGGCCTGCCCGTCGCTTCGTTGGGGCCGAGCCTCGCCTCGGTCTATGGCGGCGAGCTCGACCTCTCCCGTGCTCTGTTCATCGCTGTCTCGCAATCCGGCCGCAGTCCCGATGCGCTGCTGCTGACCGAGGCGGCTAAGCGCGCCGGTGCACTCGTTGTCGGCTTCGTCAACGACGAGACCTCGCCCCTCGCCGGCATGGTCGACATGCTGGTGCCGCTGCGAGCAGGGCCCGAACGCAGCGTCGCCGCGACCAAGAGCTTCCTCGCGACCTGCCTTGCTTTCCTGCACCTCACAGCGGAATGGGCGCGGGACGACGCCCTGCGCGCCGCGCTTACACAGGCGCCCGAGGCGCTCGACGCCGCCGGGCACTGCGACTGGAAACCGGCTCTGTTGTCCTGGCGCGAGGCCCGCAGCCTCTATCTGATCGGCCGGGGCCTCTCCTTCGGCATCGCCCAGGAGATCGCCCTCAAGTTCAAGGAGACCTGCCGCATCCACGCCGAGGCCTTCAGCGCCGCTGAGGTTCTGCACGGTCCGCTGGCGCTGGTCGAGCCCGGCTTTCCGGCGCTGGCGCTCGATCCGGGGGACGAGGGCAGCGAAAGCGTCTGCGACGCCGCCACCGCCTTCACGGGCCTCGGCGCCGATCTGCGCTATGCCGGCCGCAGGGCCAACCCAGAAGAGAGCCTGCCGCTGCCACCAGACCTGCCAGCGGCTTTGCTGCCGCTGGCGCAGGTTCGCGCCTTCTATGGCGCGGTTGCGGCGCTGGCAGAGAGCCGCGGCCTCGATCCCGACCGTCCGCCCCACCTCTCCAAGGTGACGCGGACAGTCTGAGCCTGCCTCACTTGCCGAGCACCAGGTTCGGCAGCCAGGTCGAAAGCGGCGGCCAGAGCGTGATCGCCACCAGCGTCGCCAGCAGCGGCACCAGCCAGGGCATGATCGCCTTCGACATCGCCTCGAAGCTGATATTGGCGATCTTGGCGGTGACGAAGATGACGACGCCGACCGGCGGATGGATCGTCCCGAGGATCAGGTTGAAGATGAACATCAGCCCGAAATGCACGGGGTCGATGCCGTAGGACAGCGCCGCCGGGACCAGGATCGGGATCAGGATCAGCATCGCCGCCAGCGCTTCCATGAAGCAGCCCACCACCAGGAGGATGATGTTGCAGACCAGCAGGAAGACCAGCGGGTTGGTGATGTTCTCGACGATCGCCGGCGTCAGCGTCTGCGGCACCCGCGAGATCGACATGCACCAGCCGAGTGCACCGGCCACCATGACGAGGCACATCACCACGCCAGTGGTCTCGACGGTGTCGACGATGATCTTCGGCAGGTCCCTCAGATCAAAGTCGCGATAGACGAAGAGGCCGAGGATCAGCGCATAGACGGCCGCGACGGCGGCCGCTTCGGTTGGCGTGAAATAGCCGCTCATCATGCCGCCGAACAGGATCACCGGCGCCATCAGCGCCCAAAAGGCGTCGAGAAAGGCCTTCCAGACCCCGGAGAAGCCGGGCCAGGGATGGCGCGGCAGATTGCGCTTGGTCGCGATGTACCAGACCATCGCCATAAGCGCGGCGGCCATCAGCAGGCCGGGGATGACGCCCGCCAGGAAGAGCGCGCCGATCGAGACGTCGGCGCTGACGCCGTAGATCACCATCGGCAGCGAGGGCGGGATGATCGGCCCGATCGTCGCCGAGGCCGCGGTGATCGCCGCGGCGGTCGGCCGGTCATAGCCCTCGTCGATCATCGCCTTGATCTCGATCGTGCCAACGCCGGCGGCATCCGCCACGGCCGAACCGGACATGCCGGAGAAGATCACGCTGGCGATGATGTTGGCGTGGCAGAGCCCGCCGCGCATCCAGCCGACCACGGCGGTGGCGAAGGCGAAGATCTTCTCGGTGATCCCTGCCGAGTTCAGGATGTTGCCCATCAGGATGAACAGCGGCGCCGCCAGCAGCGGGAAGGAGTTGGCCGCCTGTGCGATCTTCTGCGGTACGATCGAGAGCGTGAGATCGCCGAAGAAGACGAAGGCGAAGGCAGCGAGCCCCATCGAGGCGAAGAGCGGCACCCCCGCCAGCATGGCGAGGAACCAGACCCCGCCGATCTGGAACATCAGCGTGGTCATTCGATCACCTCGCTGGCGACCGGGGAGACAAAACGGCGCCCGGCGAGTGCGTCGCCGCCCTCGACCAGTGCCTGGAGCACCACATAGAGGCCGACCAGCACCATCGGCGCGTAGATCCAGGCGACCGAGATCGGCATCGCCGTCGCCTCGAGATCGTAGTTCCGCTCGACCAACTCGGCTCCCTGCCAGATCATAAGCAGGCCGAACAGCGCGACCGCGAGCTGGATGAGCACCTCCGCCGCCCGATGCAGGCGTTCCGGCAGGAAATCGACGAAAAAGGTGATGCGGATATGGACGCGCCGGCGCGAGGCCAGCACCCAGCCGAGCGCCGCCGCCCAGACCAGGAGATAGCGCGAGAGCTCGTCGGTCCAGATCAGCGGGTCGTCGAGCGCCCTGGTGATCACGCCGAGCATCACCGCCGTCAGCATGGCGATGAGCACGATCACGGCGAGGATTTCGATGGCCCGGTCGGACCATCGGGCGATCTGCTGGAGCATGATGGCTGTTCCGGAGAGGGCGTGGTGTCGTGTCGTCCCGGGCGAGCTCAGTTCGACCCGAGGTCCATGCCGGAACGGTTCGGCGTGGACATCGGGTCGGCGCAGCTATCGCCGCTTGTCCGGGACAACCCGTCTGGTCAAGAGAGGCAAGGTCACAGGCCTTGGATGCGGTCCCAGAGCCCCTTGCCCCATTTGCTTTCGAACTTGGCCGGCAAGGTCGCCAGTACCGGCTTGCGGAAGCTTTCGAGGTCGGGCGTGATCACCGTCATGCCGGCCTTGCCGAGGGTATCGGCGAGGCCGTTCTCCTGCGTGATGATCTCCTTGTCCTGCCAGGCGGCGGAAGCGTCGACCGCCGCCTTCATCGCCGCCTGATCGGCGACCGAGAGCTTCTTCCAGGCCGCCTCGTTCACGATCACCAGCCGCGGCGTGATGATGTGAGCGCTGAGGATCAGGTATTTCTGGACTTCGCCGAGCTTGGCCGAGGCGATGGTCGGCAGCGGATTCTCCTGACCGTCGACCGCGCCTTGCGACAGAGCGAGATAAAGCTCGCTGAAGTTCAGCGGCGTCGGCTTGGCGCCCCAGGCCTCCGCCATCGCCTTGAAGGTGTCGACCTCCGGCACGCGCAGCTTGAAGCCCTTCATGTCCTCGGCCGAGCGGATTTCCTTCTTGCCGCTCGTGATGTGGCGCACGCCGTAATAGTTGACGCCGATGACGCGCATGCCGCGCTTCTCGATCAGAGCCTTGTTGAGCTCCTCCATCAGCGGCGAGGACAATGCGCGCGTCATGTGCGCGGGATCGCGCCAGATATAGGGCGCCTCGATGATGGAGAGCTGCGGCACGAACTGGCCGAGCTGGGCGGCACCTTCCGTCACCATGGTCAGCGCGCCGGAAGCGACCGACTCGACCATATCGCGGGAGGAACCGAGCTGGCCGCCCGGGAAGCTCTGGATCTCGATGCGCCCGCCGGTCTTTTCCTTGATCTCCGCCGCTGCCCTGAGCGCCGCCTGCGGCGAGGGATGCGTCACCGGCTGGCCGTCGCCCCAGCGCATCACGATCGCCTGCGCCCGCAACACGCTCGGCATCGCAATCGCCGTGCCGGCTGCAGCAGAACCCGCGAGAAAGGCGCGTTTCGTCAGCTTCGTCATCGTCGTTCTCCTCCCTGCGCGGCCGGTTTTCCGGCTCGCTTCCAGCGCCTTGTTCTCGATCGGCGCCTGATCGTGGTCAGTAGCTCATCGCCCTCGTCCGGGCGTTGTTGATGTGCGCGCTCATCTCCGCTGCGGCCGCGTCCGGATCGCGCGCCTCGATCGCCGTGATGATCTTGAGATGGTCCTGCATCACCGGGATCAGGATGTGGTTCTGGATGCGCGTCTCGTATTGCCGGATCAGCCTGATCTTCAGCCAGGTGACGCGGAAGGCCTGGCTGACGATGTCGTTGTCGAGATGATCGATGATCATCTCGTGCATCAGCCGGTCGACATCCTCGGCGTCCTCGATCAGCGTCTCGTCGCCACCGGCCTCGGCGCGGCGGATGATCGCCTCGTGCCGCTGGCGCTGCTCGGCGATCTCGGCATCGGTCGCGTTCTTGGTATAGGCGGCGGTCGCCTCCTTTTCGAGGAAGAGGCGGAACTGGAAGGCGTTGCGGATCAAATTGAGGTCGACATGGGCGACCTGCATGCCGCGCTGCGGCACCGTCTTGATCAACCCCTCAGCCTCCAGCCGCGGGATCAGCTCGCGGATCGCGCCGAGCGGAAAGCCCGTCATGGCGACGAGCTCACGCTGGGTGACGAACTGGCCCGGCCGAATCTCGCGGGCGAGCAGCCGCTCGGTGAAGCTGGCATAGGCCCGCTCCCTGAGCTTCAGCGGCTCGCCGTCGCGGTCCGGATCGGGCTGGCTCATCGCGTCCTCCTTTAAGCGGCCTTCGCTCGGGTGATCCGGTCGAAGGCGGCGAACAGCGCCTTGCGCTGCCCCTCGTCGAGCGCGGTGAGCGGCGCCCGCATCGGGCCGTAGCCGTCATCGCCATGGAGATGGCCGACCAGCGCCTTCACCGCCGGCAGCACCGGATAGGAGCAGATCTCGTCGACCAGTTCGTTCACCACCGCATTCTCGGCGCCCTCGTAGACGATCGGGCGGAGCAGATGCGGCACGAGATTGGCGGCGCCGCAGATCGAGCCCTGCGCGCCGGCCCGCACCGCACGGCCGAGCAGGCGCTCATCGCCGACCAGGATGGCAAGCTCGCCATGGGCCTTCAGGAAGGCCTCGGTCGTCGGATAGTCGCAGGAAGAATCCTTGACGCCGGTGACGACGCCCGGAAACGCCTTCTTCAGCCGCTCGACCAGCCCGACCGAGATGTCGACCGCCGTGACCGAGGGGATGTGGTAGAGGATGGTGTTGCGGGCCGCGCCGCCGAGCTTCTCGAAGAACTGCGCGAACCAGGCATAGAGCCCTTCGTCGCCGACGCCCTTGAAGTAGAAGGGCGGCGCGACCAGCAGGCCCTTGGCGCCGACATTGAGCGCCGTCTGTGCCTGATCGACTGCCTCATGCAGCGAGGAAGCGGCGACGCCGGCATAGATCTGCGTCGCCGGGTCGAGGCCGGCGCCGACGAGCGCGCCGAGCATGGCGGTGCGGGCTGGGCTGCCGAGCGCAGCGCCCTCACCGGTGGTGCCGAACAGCGTAACCGAGTCGCAGCCATTGGCGAGGACGTGGCGGGCATGATGGACGAGCCGCGGCAGGTCGACGGCGCCACCCTCCCGCATCGGCGTGGTGATGGCGCAGGAGAGGCCGAAGCGATTGGGGTTCAGAGCCATTGCGAAGCGTCTTTCCGTGAGATGTCCGGTTGAGGCGTTGAGAAGGTCAGGCGCGCAGCAAGATCAGCGCCAGCGAGGTCAGCCATCCTTGAGCCCTCCGGCGGAGAGGCCCGCGACGATCTCGCGCTGGGCGAGGACGGTCAGCAGCAGGACGGGCAAGGTGACGAGCAGCGCGGCGGCTGCGAGCGGCCCCCAGGAGATCTGCTCGAAGGTCAGCGAATTGTAGACGGCCGAGGGCAGCGTCCGGCTCGCCTTGCCCCCTAACACCACCGAGAAGATGAAGTTGTTCCAGGAGAAGATGAAGGCGAGGATGCCGCCGACGACGATGCCCGGCCGGGCCAGCGGCAGCGCGACATGGCGGAAGGCCTGCCAGGTCGTGGCGCCGTCGATGCGCGCCGCGTCCTCGAGCTCCATCGGCACGTTCTCGAAGTACCCGATCATGATCCAGACGATGATCGGGATGGTGATGACGAGATGGGTGATCACCAGCGCCGTGATCGTGCCGACCAGCCCGGTGATCTGGAAGAGCAGGAAGAGCGGGATCAGATAGGACAGCGCCGGCGTCATCCGCGCGACCAGGATCAGGATCGCGAACTTGTGCGCCTTGCCGCGCGCGATGCCGTAGCCGGCGGGCACGCCGACGGCGAGGCCGATCAGCACCGCACCGCCCGTGACCAGGATCGAGTTCCAGAGATAGAGCGCGAAATTGTTCTTCTCGAACACGTCGAGATAGTTGGCGAAGGTCGGCGGATTCGGGATGAACACCGGCGGGAAGGCGGTGTTGTCGAGCTCGTTCTTAAACGAGAGCGAGATCATCCAGAGGAAGACCAGCACCGCCGGCGAGACCAGCACGAAGACGGAGGCATAGAAGCCGAGTTTGGTGGCAAGGCGCTTCATCACGCGTTCCACTTCGACTTCTGGCGCGCATAGAGCAGCAGCAGCGACAGCATGATGATGATCACGAAGAAGATCACCACGACGGCGGAGGCGTAGCCGATCTTGTAGAACTGGAAGGCCTGCAGATAGAGGAAGATGTTGAGCGTCTCGGACGCCGTTCCCGGCCCGCCCTGGGTGATCACGAAGATCGTGTCGAAGGCCTTCAGCGCATCGATGGTGCGGATCACGATCGCCACCATGATGAAGGGCCAGACCAGCGGCAGCGTGATATGGCGGAACATGTGCCAGGCATTGGCGCCGTCGATCAGCGCGGATTCGTAGGGTTCGCGCGGCAGGCCGGCGAGGCCGCCGAGCACGATCAGCATGACCAATGGCGTCCAGTGCCAGACCTCGACCAGGATCAGCGTCGGGATCACGGTATTCGGCGAATAGACCCAGGCCTGCGGGCCGATGCCGACCAGTGAGAGCAGATAGTTCAGCACGCCGAGCTGGGGATGGAACATCATCGTCCAGACCAGCGCGACGGCGACCGGCGTCGCCATCATCGGCATGACGAAGATGGTGCGCAGCAGGCCGCGGAACGGGAATTCGCGATGGAAGACCAGCGCCGCCGCCGTGCCGAACAGGATCGGCAGCACGACGGCGAGCACGGTGAAGTAGAAGGTGTGCCCCATCGATTCGATGAAGCGTGCATCGCGGAAGAGCTCGGCGAAGTTCTGCAGACCGACGAATTCCGGCCCGCCGCCGATCTTCCAATCCTGGCTCGACATGTAGAGCGTGAACAGCCAGGGGAAGACGATCACGCCGGCGATGATCAGCACCGCCGGCAGGGAGAACAGCCAATAGCGCGGCGTGAAATCTGCCGAACCCGCCGCAGGAATCTGCGCCGGGGTCGCGAGGCTGCTGGCTGGCAAGGTGGTGCTGGTCATCTGTGAAACCGTCATGCTCGGGCTTGCCCGGGCATCTCTTCAAGAATGCACTTTGGTCACGTCATGGCCGGGTCGCGCCGGCCATGACGCGTGATGAAACGCCTCAGCCCTGCTCGCTCTTGACCAGCACAGGCGCGAAGGCTTCCGTCGCCTTCTTCAACTCGGCCGCGACATCGGCGCCGCCGATCGCATTGGTCAGCGCCACCCCGAAGACGTCGCGGAACTCGGTGACCGGGACGATCTGCGGCAGCGCGGCGCGGGCGATCTTGGCCGAGTTCAGCAGGCAGTCGAAATACTGCTTGCCGAACTTCGACGCCTCGATCGTCGCCTTGTCGAGATAGGCCGATGACCGTGCCGGGGCGCCGGCACCCGCCTTCAGCATGGCGAGCTGCTGCGCCTTGTTGGTCATGAACTGGATGTAGAGCCAGGCTGCTTCCTTCTTCGAGGAACCGCGCGAAATGCCGATGCCGTCGCCGAACATGCCGGCATGGTGCGCCTTCGGCCCGGGCGGGGTGACGCCGTAGCCGACCTTGCCGACGATGCGCGACTTCGAGGGATCCTCCAGCGGAGTGGCGAAGCCGATGCCGTCGAGCCACATCGCGGCGCGGCCCTGCATGAAGGTGGTCTGGCATTCGTTCCAGTTGAAGCCGACCTGCCCAACCGGGCCGGTATCCTTGTTGAGCTTCTTGTAGAGCTCGCCGGCCCAGATCGCTTCGGGCGTATCGGTCAGCAGCTTACCCTCGGCCGAGGTCGTCTCGATGCCCTGTCCGAGCACCAGGCAGGCCCAGACCGGGACATTGGCGTTCTTCAGGCCGCGCGAGACGAAGCCGGCAACGCCCTTGGCGGGATCGTGCAGCTTGGCGGCAGCGACCGCCATCTCGTCCATGGTCTTGGGATAGGCCACGCCCTTCGCGTCGAAGAGCTCCTTGTTGTAGTAGACCATCCAGTAATCGACGAAGAAGGGTAGCGTATCGAGCGCCCCGTCGCTCTGGCGGGCATAGGCCACGGCGCCGGCGCCGAAATCCTCGAAGTTGAAGTCCGGCGAGGTCAGCGAGGCATCCTTGATGAAGGGCGTCAGGTCCGCGAACCACTTGCCCTTGGCGGCCATGCGCTTCTGCACATGCAGCGAGATGCCGCTGACGTCGAAGCTCGGCTTGCCTGAGGCGAACTCGATCACTGCCTTCTGGCGCTGCTGTTGTTCCGGCACCTGCTCGGCCGAGACCTTGATGCCGGTGAGCTCGGTGAATTCCTTCTCGGCGGCCTGCATCAGGTCGGAGCGAGGATTCTTGACCAGGAGCACGTCGATCGACTGGCCCGAGAAGCGCTTCCAATTGAAGGCCGCCTGGGCACGCGCCTCGCGCAGCACCAGCGGCGAGGCGATGGCGCCGGTCGCACCGAGTGCTGCGGCTCCGCGCAGCAGGCCACGCCGCGTCGGCTTCAAGATCTCGGTCATGGATGTCCTCCCCTGGACTGAATACGCGGCCCTTGCGGGCCGTCTTGATGCGGTTCCCGCAGGCAGGCTCAATGTCGCCCATTGCCCGCCGGAATGGAGCGCACGCTAGTCCGGAACGAAGGCGGTTGCAAGCTAACATGTTGACGTGCACATAGTGACGCAACGCGACCGAGCACCCGGCTTCCGATGACGATTTCCACGCTCCCTGTTCGACCGCTCGGCCGCTCCGGCCTTGAGGTCACGACGCTCGGCTTCGGTGGCGCGCCGCTCGGCGATCTCTATGCAAACCTCGACGAGGCGACCGCGATCGCAACGGTCGAGGCGGCGTTGGCGGCTGGCATCAACCTGATCGATACTTCGCCGCTCTACGGCCACGGCCTCTCCGAGCATCGCATCGGCGCGGCCTTGCGTCGTTCTGGGCGAAAGGACGTGGTGGTCTCGACCAAGGTCGGCCGGGTCGCCGAGCCCTTCGCCGGGCGCGGCGACGGCTCGGGCTATCTCGGCGGTCTGCCGCACGGACTTCGCTTCGACTATTCCTACGATGGCACCATGCGCTCACTGGAGCAGTCGGCACTGCGCCTCGGAGTCGACCGGATAGACGTCGTGCTGATCCACGACGTCGACATCTGGACCCATGGAGCCGATGCGATCGGGACCCGCTTCGTCGAGGCGATGGACGGTGCTTATCGCGCTCTCGACAAGCTGCGCTCCGCCGGAGCGGTCAAGGCGATCGGCGTCGGCGTTAACGAAGCCGAGATGTGCGAGCGCTTCGCACATGCCGGCGATTTCGACACCATGCTGCTGGCCGGGCGCTATTCCCTGCTCGAGCAGCCGGGGCTCGCCTCCTTCATGCCATTGGCGCAGAAAAAGAATATCGGTCTGATGCTGGGCGGCGTCTTCAACTCCGGCATCCTCGCCACCGGGCCCATCGCCGGCGCCAAGTACAACTACCAGCCGGCACCACTCGATATCCTCGCCCGCGTCGCGGCGCTCGAGGCGGTCTGCACCCGCCATGGCGTGCCGCTGCGCCGTGCGGCCCTGCAGTTCCCGCTCGGCCACCCGGCGGTGGCGAGCCTGGTCATGGGCGCGGTCAAGCCGGAGGAGGTCGAGGATCAGGCTGCCGAGCTGTCCGCTCCGATCCCCTCTGCCCTCTGGACAGAATTGAAAGCCGAAGGCCTGCTCGGCGTCGATGTCCCGATTCCGGAATGACGCCATGCGCATCGACGCCCATCAGCACTTCTGGAACCTCGCCCGCGGCGATTATGGCTGGCTGACGCCGGCGCTAGGCGTAATCCATCGCGATTTCGGCCCCGCTGATCTTGCGCCGCTCCTGGCCGCACAGGCCATCGATCGCACCATCCTGGTCCAGGCCGCGCCGACCGACGCTGAAACCGTCTTCCTGCTCGAGATCGCCGCGAAGACGCCCTTCGTCGCCGGCGTCGTCGGCTGGGCCGATTTCGATGCGCCCAATGCGGCGGAACGCATCGCTACCCTGGCCGGCGATCCACTGCTCGTCGGCCTGCGGCCCATGGTCCAGGACATCGCCGACGACAACTGGCTAGCGCGCCCTGAACTGGCGCCAGCCTTCGAAACGATGATTGCTCATGGCCTCGTTTTCGACGCGCTGCTGAAGTCGCACCATATCGCGCCGATGCTCACGGTGCTGGAGCGGCATCCCGAGCTCGCCTGCGTCATCGACCATGGCGCCAAGCCTGATCTCGTCACCGGCGACCTCGCCGGCTGGCGCAACGGCATGAGCGCGCTCGCAGCGCATCCAAGCCTCACCTGCAAACTCTCCGGCCTCGTCACCGAAGCCGGCCCGGACTGGACGCCGGAGACGCTTCGCCCGGTCGTCGAGCATCTCCTCGCCACCTTCGGCCCTGACCGGCTGATCTTCGGCAGCGACTGGCCGGTGGTGACGCTGCGCGCCTCCTATGCACAATGGCTCGAAGCTGCCGAAATTCTCCTCGCCGGCCTCACCGAGGCGCAGCGCGCTGCCGTCTTCGGCGGCAATGCCGCAAAACTCTACCTCTCGCAGCGCGGACGCCAGTGACATGCTCAAGGATATCGACCCTGTCCTGTCCGCCGATCTGCTCTGGGTGCTCGCCGCCATGGGCCATGGCGACGATCTCGCTTTGGTCGATGCCAACCACCCGGCGGAAAAGATCGCGCGCGCCACCACCAGCGGCCGGCTGGTGCGCCTGCCGGGCCTGAGCATGGCACGCGCGGCTCGGGCCATCCTCTCGGTGCTGCCGATCGACGAATTTGAGCCTCAGCCGGCCCGGCGCATGCTGGTGGTCGATGATGCCGCCGCGATCCCGGACGTCCAGCGCCAGGTCCAGGCCGAACTCGATCGCGCGCTCGGCCCCAGCCAGCCGCTCGCCGGCATCGAGCGCTTCGCCTTTTACGAAGCCGCGAAGCAGGCCTTCGCGGTGGTACAGGTCGGCGACCCCCGCCCCTATGGCTGCTTCCTGTTCCGCAAAGGTGTGATCGCGGGTGAGCCCGGCTGAATGGCTCAGCCCTGAGCGATCAGGGCGAGAAAACCGCCCGCGATCGCCAGGTTGGCGACGAAGCCGTTGATGCGGTTGGCCCGGTCCAGACCCTGGTGATCCCAGAAATTGTTGAACATCGGCGTCGCGGCCACGAGGAAGGCGAGCAGCATCACCGCCGCCAGCGCGACCTGAATGCCGCACAGGATCATGACGCCGGCGACGAGCTGCCAGGCGATCCCCAGCCACAATGTCGCGGCCGGCAACGGCACGCCACGCGCGCCGATGAGGCTCGTCAGCAGATTCCTGTTGATGATGTTGCGCAGGCCGGCGAAGGCGAAGGTCCCGCCCAGAAGCAGCCGTCCAGCGACACCCGCCGCATCAGCCAAAAAGTTCTCCGGTCCCATGGTCCGTCCTCGTCTGGTGGCACGCGCTTCCCAAAGGCGACATTGCCGCTGAAGCACTTTCCACAAGGACGAGGCAGCTTGGCCTGTTGTGACATGCCAACAGGAATTTTTCGCGAGGCCGCGGACACCAGCAAGCGCTACGGCTTCGCAGCAGTCCCCGGCATCGAGATCACCTTGCCGTCGGGCAGGATGATGTCGCCCGGCTTCTGGCCCGGCCCGCAATCACCGACGCGCCTGGCCTCGACCACGAGCTTGCGCTCGACCGGCCCCGGCTGCCCGGGCATGCCGGTGAGCTTGGTGCTGCCCTCGGTGCGGACGATCGTCTGGAAGTCGCCGGTGACGACGCTACTGCCAACCGCATTGATCTGGCCGATCGTGCACTCGGTCGCAACAGCATAGCCGGTCGCAGTTTTCTTGACCTCGATTTTCGAACAGGCGCCGCCGGTCATGCCGCCCAGCATGGCGCGGTCCGTTCCGGGGCCGACGCATTGCTTGGCGGTTGTCTCGCCCTCGGCACCCTTCGATCTGGTCTCCCACAACCCGGCTTTGCGCTGCGGAAGCTCCTCGGCGAATACCGGAACGGACCCGAGAATGCCGGCCGCGGCGATGATGGCGTGTGCCCTCATGTCTGTCTCCTCAATACCGGAAGGATCGATTCAGGGCGCAGACAGAGCCGGGGTGGGCGGCGATTTTAGGGCGGCCGACCAGCAACGGTGAGGGAGCGTTCCGGCACCTTGGCGACCACGCAGAGGCGGCGATGCGTCACGACCCCTGTTGACGCTTTTTGTGGCACATGTCTTGCTGCCGCCCCTGACGAAGAAAAAAGAGGCGAAGGCCTCGTTCGGATCAGACTGATCGATATCAGCAGAGGGGATCAACGATGGACGAACACAAGTTGCGCGAGCTGGTTGCGGGCGTGAAGGATGGTGCCGTTTCGCGGCGTGCCTTCATTCAGCGATTGGCTGCCGTCGGCATCACGGCGCCGATCGCGTCGCAGATCCTGGCGTGGAACGACGTCGCCATGGCGCAGGCCTCGCTCGCTTACAAGCCGACCAAGGCCGGCGGCGGCGGGCCGCTCAAAATCCTGCTCTGGCAAGCGCCGACGCTGCTCAACCCGCATTTCGCCAGCGGCACCAAGGATCAGATCGCCGGCCGCATCTTCTTCGAGCCGCTCGCCGGCTGGGACAAGGAAGGCAATCTCACCCCGCAACTCGCGGCCGAGGTCCCGACCCGGGCCAATGGCGGCCTCTCCGCCGACGGCACCGTCGTGACGTGGAAGCTGAAGCAGGGCGTCAAATGGCATGACGGCAAGCCCTTCACCGCCGACGACGTCGTCTTCACCTGGGAATACGCCGCCGATCCGGCGACCGCCGCCTACACCACCGGCTCCTACACCAACATCAAGGTCGAGAAGGTCGACGACCACACGGTCAAGGTCATCTTCAAGGAAGCCACCCCGTTCTGGGCCGACCCCTTTGTCGGCGTCGTCGGCCAGATCATTCCGAAGCACCATTTCGGCGAGTACAAGGGCGCCAAGTCGCGCGAGGCGCCGGCGAACCTCAAGCCGGTCGGCACCGGCCCGTACAAGTTCGTCGACTTCAAACCGGGCGACATCCTCATCGGCGCGCGCAACGAGGACTACCACGTCAAGAACCAGCCGCATTTCGACACGATCGAGGTCAAGGGCGGCGGCGATGCGGTCTCGGCGGCGCGCGCCGTGCTGCAGACCGCCGAGTTCGATTATGCCTGGAACCTGCAGGTCGAGGACGAGGTCCTCAAGCGCATGGAGACCGGCGGCCGCGGCAAGGTCAGCGCGGTCGCCTCGGGCGACATCGAATTCATCATCCTCAACACCACCGATCCCTGGACCGAGGTCGACGGCGAGCGCTCCAGCATCAAGACCAAGCACCCGACCCTGTCTGATCCCAAGGTGCGCGAGGCGATCAACCTGCTGATCGACCGGGATTCGATCCAGAAGTTCATCTATGGCCGTGGCGGCACCGCGACGGCGAGCTTCGTCAACGAGCCCAAGCAGTTCAAGTCGCAGAAGCTGAAATACGAGTTCAACGTCGACAAGGCCAACAAAATCCTCGACGACGCCGGCTACAAGAAGGGCTCCGACGGCATCCGCGAGAAGGACGGCAAGAAGCTCAAATACGTCTACCAGACCTCGATCAATGCCCCGCGTCAGAAGACGCAGGCGATCATCAAGCAGGCCTGCCAGAAGGTCGGCATCGACCTCGAGCTGAAGTCGGTGACCGCGTCGGTGTTCTTCTCCTCCGACGTCGCCAATCCCGACACCTACACCAAGCTCTATGTCGACATGGAGATGTACACGACGACGCAGCCGCAGCCCGATCCGGAGCGGTTCCTCAACCAGTTCGTCTCCTGGGAAATCGCCAACAAGGAGAACAAGTGGCTGGGCCGGAACGTCTCGCGTTATTCCGACCCGGAGGCTGACAAGGCCTACAAGGCTGCCCAGAAGGAGCTCGACCCGGTCAAGCGCGCCGCGCTG
Organism: Bosea sp. Tri-49; assembly: GCF_003952665.1. Classification (NCBI taxonomy): domain Bacteria; kingdom Pseudomonadati; phylum Pseudomonadota; class Alphaproteobacteria; order Hyphomicrobiales; family Alloboseaceae; genus Allobosea; species Allobosea sp. Tri-49. The sequence goes on along the minus strand of NZ_CP017946.1, from coordinate 4,744,431 downwards.
CTGATCAAGGTCAACGAGATCTTCTGTGAAGCGAACGTGATCCTGCCGCTGCTCTCGCGCACCCGCGTCGCCGCCTCGGTGACCAACCTGATGCACGACCACAGCGGCTGGGACGTCGACACCTGGAACGTGGCTGCCTGGTATCGCAGCTGAAGCTGGCTAAATCCGCTCGCGGACGACCGATATCGTCCGCGAACGGCCCTCTGCCGCTTCCGCTAGAGCCGATCCGGTCCGTTGGTGTCTCATCGCCATCGGCTCGCTCCGGCGACACCCCGCTTCACGGGAACCCTTGATGGCGACTTATCTTCTACGGCGATTGCTGATCGCCATTCCGAGCCTGCTCGGCATCAGCCTGATCCTGTTCACGGTCCTGGCGCTGGCGCCGGGCGATCCGTTCTCGGAGATGGCGACGAACCCCAACGTCCCGCCCGAAGTACGCGAGGCCCTGCGGGCCAGCTTCGGCCTCAACGACCCGGTCATGGTGCGCTATCTGCGCTGGCTGTCGGCGATGGCGCAGGGTGACTGGGGCTTCTCCTTCGCCAGTCGCATCAATGTCGACGACCTGATCCTGCAGCGCGTGCCAACCACGCTCTTCGTCGTCGGCACCTCGCAGATCCTGGCGCTCTGCATCGCGCTACCGGTCGGGATCTATGCGGCGACGCGGCCCTATTCGGTCTTCGACCAGATCGCCAACACGCTCGCCTTCGTCGGCTTCTCGCTGCCGACCTTCTTCACCGGCCTGCTGCTGATCCTGCTGTTCTCGATCAAGCTCGACTGGTTCCCCTTCGTCTACCGCTCCGACATCGCCGCGAGCGGCTGGCGCTGGTATTGGGAGATGTTCCGCCAGGCGATCATGCCGATCACCGTGCTCGGCCTGTTCCAAGCGGCATCCTATACGCGCTATGTCCGCTCTGCGGTGCTCGACGTGATCCGGCTGGATTATGTCACCACGGCGCGCGCCAAGGGGCTCGGCGAGAAGACCGTCACGCTCCGGCACATCACGCGTAACGCACTGATCCCAGTGGTGACGCTCGTCGCCCTGCAGATGCCGGCCGTCTTCGGCGGCGCCATCGTCACCGAGCAGATCTTCCGGATTCCCGGCATCGGTTCGCTGCTGATCGATGCGATCCTCGCCAACGACACGCCCGTGATCATGGCCGTCACCTTCGTCTTCGCCTGCCTGGTCGTCCTCTTCAACCTCATCGCGGATTTGCTCTATGGCTGGCTCGACCCTCGCATCTCCTTCCGTTGATCCGGTTGCGGCGGTGATCGCGGCAAGCGTATCGGTCTCGCCCGGGCGCGAAACCTGGCGGCGCTTCCGCCGTCATCGCCTTGCGATGGCAAGCACCGTCATCCTCGCCTTGCTGATCCTCGGTGTCGTCGTCGGCCCCTGGCTCTGGCCGGTGCCGATCAATGACATCGACTTCTCGGCACAGCTGCAGGGCCCGTCCTGGGCGCACCCCCTGGGCACCGACGATCTCGGTCAGGATATCCTGGCGCGGATGATGTATGGCGGGCGCATCTCGCTCGCCGTCGGCCTCGCCGCCATGGTGGTCGCGACCATCGTCGGCGTCGTGATCGGCGCCTCGGCCGGCATGTCGCGCAAGATCGCCGACCCCGCGCTGATGTGGGTGACGGATCTCTTCCTGTCGCTGCCGCAGCTGCCGCTGCTGCTGCTGATCATCTACCTGTTCCGCGAGCAGCTGAAGGCGGTCTTCGGCGTCGAGGGTGGTGTCTTCATCCTGATCGTCGTCGTCATCGGCGGCCTGCGCTGGATGCCGGTCGCCCGGCTGGTGCGGGCGCAGTTCCTGTCGCTGCGGGAGAAGGAATTCGTCGAGGCCGCCAAGGCCCAGGGCGCCACCAAGTTCCGCCAGATGACGCGCCATATCCTGCCCAACGCGGTTGGCCCGGTCATCGTCGCCTCGACGATCGAGGTCTCCTCGGCAATCATCGCGGAATCGACGCTCTCCTTCCTCGGCCTCGGCTTCCCACCTGATATTCCGACCTGGGGACGTCTGCTCTTCGACGCCAAGGACCATCTCGATACGGCGCCGCACTGGGCCCTGTTCCCGGGCGCAGCGATCTTCCTGACCGTTCTGTCGATCAACTTCATCGGCGACGGCCTGCGCGATGCGCTCGACCCACGCCGCGTGATCTGAAGGATGGAATGCGAATGCCGGGCCGGCTTTCCGACCCGCCGGTCAGAGCGTCTGCCGCAGATGAAACGTGACATCGCGAAGGCCTGAGATTCAGGCCTTCGCGGCAGGCTACAATGCACCACCCGTCGCCAAAGGTCTCCAGAGTTGCCCTCGATCGGCCTCGGTGGAAAGGTCGATCGTGACCCGCGTGTCGGTTTTGACCCGCCGCCGCAAAATGTCGGCACGGTCCGAATTTGTCCGAAGCGTGCCTCCGTCGTGAAGTGTTTGGAGCCGCGCGCGAGAGATTTTCAGCTCGGACGCCAGCAGACGATCAAGGCGTGTACCGATCGGAAACGGAACCATCAGTTCCAGCTCCAACATCGTCCAGTTGGCTGTTTCGAGCAGGATGTCCTTTTCGATCTTAAACTCGGAGAATTCATCGACGCGTGGCGAATCGCGCCTCAGACCTTCGAGGTTGAACGTCTCCCTCTGGATCCATTGCAGATCATTGGACTGCAGCGCTTCCAGGACGAGAGGATCGATGTCGCGGACATTTCGCCGCTCGAAGATCGGCCGGTTCCACGTCTGCTCGCAGGTCGAGCACTTGTAGATGAGCCACGCATCGAGCTTGCGACCGTTGGCGTTGAGCCGGATTTTGCCGCTGGATTGAAAGGCTCTCAATCCTCCACACCCGCTGCAAACAAACCTAGGCTGAGGAGCTGTCAGGGGAACGATGGTCCATCGGACCCGAAGTACATTGCACATACCGTCTTGGTCTTCCATTCGGAAGTCCACCAAGGCGATGCGCGAGAAAACCCTTGCGGGCGCGGCGTGGCGATGTTTCGGGCGGCTGAAGAGCCGAGACAGCGGAGCTGCTCGAGGCACGGGCTGACAATGCCAAACCGGTCTCTTGCCACCACCCGATGAACAGAATCATGCGCCGACGGCATGTTGCCATCGGACAGCACGGGTGAACCTGGATTGAGACCGGTATTTACTTAGGCAAAGTCGACCTCGATGAGCCACTGCTCTTCACCTGAAGCGATAGCAAATGCTCCGCTCGAAATGGAGTCCCTCGACGCATCCAGACGCTGAATGCTGTGGCAGCGCGGCGATTATGCAACTTTGCGATGCAAACGGGCCCGGTGCTGCTTCGCTTCATCAGCCGGAACGTGCCGACACCACCTCGCCCCGAACCGCATCGCCGATCGCAGCCTGCAGGCGCTCCGGCGCGACCGGCTTGTGCAGCACTGTGTGGCCGGTCGCAGTCAACTCGCGTAAACGCTCCGGCGAGGTATCGCCGGTCACGATCAACGCCGGCACGGGATAGCCGAGGTGCTCGATCAGCTGCGCGATCGCCTCGCTGCCGCTCATCCCGCCCCCGAGCCGATAGTCGGCAATGATTAGGTGCACGGGCTGCTGGCCGGCCCCAGCGTGGCGGCGGCACAGTGCTTCGACATCGCGCCCGGCAAAGGATTCGTAACCCCAGGCCGCCAGCAGCATCGCGATGCCATCGAGCACCGGCATATCGTCGTCCAGCACCATGATGCCGAGCTTCGCGCGTGACGCCCTATTGCGTACAGGCGCCGGATTCACCAAGGCGGGCGGAGCGAACGGCACTCGCACCGAGAAGGTCGAGCCCTTTCCGGGCGCGGAGCTCAGCCCGATCCGGTGCCCAAGCAGGTCCCCGAGGCGTCGCACGATGGCGAGGCCAAGGCCGAGTCCCTGCTCGCGGTCGCGCTGCGGGTTATCGAGCTGGGCGAACTCCTCGAACACGGCTTGATGCTGATCGGCCGCAATGCCTGGTCCGGTATCGACGATCTGGATCTCCATGGCCCCGCCGCGGCGCCGGCAGCCGATCAGCACGCGGCCACCAGGCGCGTAGCGCAGGGCGTTCGAGAGGAAATTGTCGAGGATCCGCTTGAGCAGGACCGGATCGCTCTCCACCCAGGCATTGCTGGCGACAAAGCGCAGATCGATGCCGCGCTGCTGCGCCTGCGGCGAAAACTCCTCGCGCAAGCCGCTCAGCATCCGCAGCAGGGAGATCGGTTCCCGGCGGACCGGGATGAGACTGGCATCGAGCCGCGACACGTCGATCAGCCCGTGGAGCAATCCGCCGAGCGAGGCGAGCGCCGCTTCGAGCTTCTCGGCGATGCCCTTCGCCGCCGCGGCCTTGACGTCGCCGCGGCGGGCAAAGGCCGCAAGGCTCGCCGTGAACAGGGCGGCCGCATTGATCGGCTGGCGCAGATCATGGCTGGCGGCGGCGAGGAAGCGCGTCTTGGCCCGGTCGGCAGCCGTTGCACGGTCGCGCTCGCGCTCGAGCCCCTCGACTAGCGCCAGATTCTCGAAGCGCAGTGATACCGTCTCCCTGAGCGTCCTGTAGGTGATGAGGCTGTAATAGAGATAGACGCCGGCCAGGCAGGCGGCGAAGGTCAGATAAACCGAGTAGATCGCCTCATCCTGCTGCAGGCAGCGCAGCACGAAGGGCAGCTGCATCGCGACGAGTAGGCCGGCATAGGCCGGCGGATAGGCCGAAAGCGACGGCACTGCCCCACCCGACATGCCCGTCAGCACGATGCAGATGAAGGCGATCAGATGTGGCTGCTCTGGCACGAAGCCGATCCAGCCGATCGCCCCCCAGAGCAAGCTCGACAGGATCGAAAGCGCGGCAAAACGACGGGCCCAGACATGCGGGTCACCAGCATCAGCGCCACGCCTGGCATAGCCGCGGGCCAGCAGGAGGCGAGCGCCGGTCAGCGCATAGATCGCGCCGATCCAGACCAGGAGCTGCTCTCCTGGCACCGCCTCGCGCAGCACGTAGGCGACCGGCCAGGGAATGACGAAGTTGGCGAGCAGGATCGCGCGGGACTGGCGAAAGAGCAGATCGACCAGCCCGGCCTGCACACGCCGTTCCCGATCCACGGGCCGCGGGCCTTCCATCATGCATTCGCTCCGGGCCGATGGTTCGGCCGTGCGGGTACCATGCGCAGGTCGATCACGCGACAATCCGTCCGATGATTCGCCGCCCACTATCGACCCCGCCTGCCGGGACGGGGCAGCCTGGTCTTCGCATTGTTCTCGCCGACGATCATGCCCTGATCCGCGAGGGCCTGAAGCTGTTGATCTCGACGCTGGGGGAGCATGAGGTCGTCGGCGAGGCGGCCGACGGCGGAAGCCTGCTGCAGCTGCTGCCGGCAGCCACGCCGGATGTCCTGGTCCTCGATCTCGGTATGCCGGGGCTGACTGGGCTGTCCTACATCCGCGGCCTGCGAGAGGGTTTTCCGCAGCTGAAGATTCTCGTCCTGACAGCCAATGCCGAACCGCGAACCGTGGAAGGCGCGCTCGGTGCCGGCATCGCTGGCTATCTGATCAAGGGCGGGGATCTCGATGAATTTCTTGAAGCGCTTGCAGCCCTCCAGCAGGGAGAAATCTATGTCAGCGCCCCGCTCAAGGCCGTCCTGGCATCCGATGTACAAACCGCGACGCCGGCTGAAGCCCCGTCCGAAGCGCTCTTTCACGTCCCGCTCACCCGCCGGGAACGCGAACTGCTCATGCTGATCGCCAGAGGTGCCAACGCGCGCGAGGCTGGCGCCCTTCTCGGCATCAGCCCGCTGACGGTCCGCAAGCATCGCGAGAATCTCATGCGCAAGCTCGACCTCCACAGCGCAGCCGAACTGGCCGCATTCGCGGTCCGACTCGGGCTTCCCGTCGGATAGAGCAAGGTGCGGGCGCTATCGCCAGCCTCGCAAGCACCGGCCATTGAGGGCAATACGGCAGATTGCGTAGTTGCCGATCGCCAGGCGCACCAAGCGGCGGAATTCTTGTGGCCGCCCTGCTGACGAAAGCCCGTTGAACGCCAGCATCCGGCGTTTTGGTGCGACGAAGCGGAGCGAAGTCGAACCCGCGCGATGGGTTAGTGGGCGGCATCGCGCAAGGAAAAATGGTGCCCCTGGCCGGAATCGAACCAGCACTCCTTGCGGAACTCGATTTTGAGTCGAGCGCGTCTACCAATTCCGCCACAGGGGCCCCTTGCGGGCGGGGCGAACTATAGCGATCGGCAAGGGCCGGTCAATCTCGCGTGAACACTCGTTGATGTAACGTCCGCCCCATGGACGGGCGCACGCGCGCCCGCTAAGGGGCGGCGATGTTCGAACGACTTTACCTCTGGACGCTCTCGCTCGCCGCGCGCCGCAGCGCGCAAGCCTGGCTCGCCGTCGTCGCTTTCATCGAGAGCTCCTTCTTCCTGATTCCAGCCGATGTGCTGTTCGTGCCGATGGCGCTGGCCAAGCCCGAGCGGGCCTACCGCCTTGCCTTGATCGCGACCGCCTTCTCGACCCTCGGCGGCATCGCTGGCTACGCGCTCGGTTACTACGCCTTCGACGCGCTGGCGCGGCCGGTGCTCGCCTTCTACGGCAAGCTCGACGCCTTCGAGCAATTGCGCGCCTGCGCCGGTCCCGACACGACGCTGATCCTTTTGACCACCTCGGGCCTGGCGCATCTGCCGCCGATCAAGGTGGTGACCATCCTGGCCGGCGCCGTCCATATCGGGCTCGGCTTCTTCGTGCTCTCCTGCGTGCTCGCGCGCGGCGCCCGCTTCTTCGCGCTCGCCTTCCTGCTGCGCCGCTATGGCGAAACGATCCGGCATTTCATCGAGAAGCGACTGAAATTGATCGCGCTCGGCGGTGCGGCGGCACTAATCCTGCTCTATTTCGGCCTCAAGCTGCTGACAGGCTCGGGCCAGCTCCTCTCCTGCTGAGTTACGCCATGACCGGCTTTTTCCCGCGCCTCATTACCGATCCTCGCCGCCTGACCGCGCTGATCGGGCTCGCGAGCCTCGCTCTGATCGCCGGCGCCTGGTTCTTCGAGCTGGTCCTGTATCTGCGCCCTTGCAAGCTCTGCCTCGAGCAGCGGGCGCCGCACTACGCTGCGATCGGACTTGCCGCGTTCGCGCTGGTCTTTGCCCGCTCGCGCCGGCTCCAGATCGCGGCGCTGATCGGCCTGGCACTGCTGATGGCCTGGAGCACCGGGCTCGGCATCTACCATTCCGGCGTCGAATGGGGTGTCTTCGCCGGTCCCAATGATTGCGGCGGCACGCCCGCCCCCGCAGCGGCCGGCGTCCAGGACCTGATGAAGCAGCTGCAGACGACCCGGATCGTCTCCTGCACGGAAGCCGCCTGGCGCTTCCTCGGCCTCTCGCTCGCCGGTTGGAACGCACTGGCCTCGCTGGGGCTGCTGATCGCGGCGTTGCTCGGGTTGAAAGCCGGAGTGAAGGGCCTCGGCGGCTCGCAGATTTGAACCGCTAGCGCGGGCTCCTAGACATCGTATCGCAGCGCTGATTGCGGCTGGTCTGCGCCGGCCTCGGCCTTGAGCCAGGCAAGCAGCTTTCGCGTTGCGGCTTTCGGCTCGCGACGACGGTGCGGGAACGCGACGAGCCCACCCTCGACCGTCAGGACGCCGAGTGGCGCGATCAGACGGCCATCGGCGAGTTCAGGTTGTGCGAGACGCGTCTCCACCAAGGTGACGCCGAGGCCGCCGACCGCAGCCTCGATGCACATATGGATGTGAGGAAATCCGAGCGTCCGTTCCGCGATCGGCACGACGAGCGGATGATCGCGATAGGAAGGTTGAATCGTGATCGGCCAGCGGCCGACAAGCTGCGTCTCGGCCAGCAGACGGCCTGCTTCCAGCCGAAACCGGTAATGGGGAGCGCAGACGAGCGCGAAGCTGACATCGCCGAGCACATGGAAGGCCTGATCGTCCGGCAGATTGTAGCCTAAACGATTCCAGCTCGTGACAAGGTCGTAGTCATCCACCTCGAGAATCGACGCGCCGACCATCGTCAACCGCAGCGAAATCTCCGGGTGGAGCGCGTAGAAGCGAGGCAGGCGCGGAACCAGCCAACGCGTCGCAAAGCTCGAACCGATAGCCAGCGTCACGGTCTCGCCGCCTTGGGCCGGCCGGAGTTGCCCCATGCAGCTGTCGAGCGCCTCGAATGCCATGCGCGCCGTGGCATAAAGCGTCTTGCCGGCGGCGGTCAGTCCCAGCGGCGCCGTGCCTCGGTCGAGGAGTTCCAGGCCCAAAGCCTCCTCCAGTGCCTTGATCTGCCGGCTGATCGCACTGTGGGTGCGGCCGAGCTCCTCGGCGGCAAGCGTCATCGACCCCAACCGGGCGGTGGCCTCGAAGGCGGGCAGGGGTGAAAGCGGCGGTAACCGGAGCTGGCCGGCCGCGCTGTTCGCGAAACGCACGCCGATGTTCGAATTCGTCGTGTGCGCGTCGCTCTCGCTGCCGTTACCGGTCATCACATCACGTCTTTCGCCGGGAGGCTGCAATGGGCGACACCCTATCCGCGCAAGTCATTTCAATGGCCACACAGACGGGGATGAAGCGCGGGCGGCTCCTCCATCATGACGCAAGCGTCGTCAACGGCGAGCCCACCACTGTCAAGAGCAGGCGGACAAGTCGCACCGCCAACACCGATCTGCTGCGGCCATCGTTCGAAACCGAGCTCACGGCGAGGCCGCGGCTCTGGCTGCGACGCCTACTCTGGCGCCGCCAACTGCACGCCGCCTTCCATGATGAAGCCGATGCGGTGCTGGAGGATTTCGGCCTGTCACGGGAGCGCCTGGAACGCTATCTGGCGCAGCCCTTCTGGCGCGCATAGGGAGCAGCGCGACTACGGCTCCAGTTCGGAATCCCAGTAGAGATAATCGAGCCAGCTCTCGTGCAGATAATTCGGCGGGAACAGCTTGCCATTGCGGTGCAGGTCGTTGATCGACGGCGCGAACGGCTTCTGCGTCGGGATCATCCCGACCGCAGCCGGCATCTTGTCACCCTTCATCAGATTGCAGGGCGAGCAGGCCGCGACGACGTTCTCCCAAGTGGTGAGCCCGCCCTTGGAGCGCGGCACGACATGGTCGAAGGTCAGTTCCTCGCGCGTGCCGCAATACTGGCAGGCGAATCGGTCGCGCAAGAAGACGTTGAAGCGGGTGAAGGCCGGGGTGCGCGACGGCTTGATGTAGGTCTTGAGTGAGACGACCGAGGGCAGCTTCATGTTGAAGCTCGGGCTGTGCACGACGGTGTCGTATTCGGAGACAATGTTGACGCGGTCCATGAAGACCGCCTTGATCGCGTCCTGCCAGCTCCACAACGAAAGCGGATAGTAGCTCAGCGGCCTGAAATCGGCGTTGAGCACCAGCGCCGGACAACCGTCCGGCGAGGCCATCGGATGCATAACATGCGCCGTCACCCGTATCGCGCCTCCGCCTGCTGGGCCGCACGAATCCTGTAACGCATCAATGTAAGCGCGAGACGACAGGAATGTGAAGCCGCGATGTTGCGGCGCGATGTGCAGGCGTCAGCCGTCATTCCCGGGCGGAGCGCAGCGCCGGCCCGGGAATCTCGTGCAGAAGAAGGAACTGGATTCCGAGATGCTCGGCTCAAAGCCGAGTATGACGTGCGGATCTCAACGTGTCGGAACGGGCTTCTCGCCGCGATAATCATAGAAGCCGCGCCCGGCCTTGCGGCCGAGCCAGCCGGCCTCGACATATTTCACCAGCAGCGGGCAGGGCCGGTATTTCGAATCGGCCAGACCGTCATGCAGCACCTGCATCACCGACAGGCAGGTATCGAGACCGATGAAATCGGCGAGCTGGAGCGGACCCATCGGGTGATTCGCGCCGAGCTTCATCGCCGTGTCGATCGCCTCGACCGAGCCGACGCCCTCATAGAGCGTGTAGACGGCCTCGTTGATCATCGGCAGCAGGATGCGGTTGACGATGAAGGCCGGGAAATCCTCGGAAACCGACGCCGTCTTGTGCAGCTTGGCGACGAAATCCTTGGCACGCTCGAATGTGCCATCGTCCGTGGCGATGCCACGGATCAGCTCGACGAGCTGCATCAGCGGCACCGGGTTCATGAAATGAATGCCGATGAAGTGCTCGGGGCGATCGGTCGCCGCGGCGAGCCGCGTGATCGAGATCGACGAGGTATTCGAGGCCAGGATCGCGTCGGGCCGCAGATGGGGACAGACGGAGGTGAAGATCTTGCGCTTCACCTCCTCGCTCTCGGTCGCGGCCTCGATCACGAGGTCGCAGGAACCCAGATCCTCCAGCTTCGGCGCCGAGACGATCCGGCTCATCGCCGTGCGGCGATCCGCATCGGCGATAGCGCCCTTCGACACTTGCCGGGCCATGTTGCCATCGATCGTCGCCAGCGCCGCGTTGATCCGGTCCTCGGCGATGTCGTGCAACCTGATGTCGAAACCCGCGACCGAAGCGACATGGGCGATGCCGTTGCCCATCTGCCCGGCCCCGATGATGCCGACGGTCTTGATCTGGTGGTCCATGTGACGCTTCTGTTCCCCGAGGGAGCTGGCGCGAGCGGCTCATCGCCGCCCGCGGCGCGACTTACTGTCCGGTTACTTGCCGGCCTTTTCGAGCTCTTTCTCGAGCTCGGGCATGATGGTGAAGAGATCGCCGACGAGGCCGTAATCAGCGATCTGGAAGATCGGCGCCTCCTCGTCCTTGTTGATCGCGACGATGACCTTGGAGTCCTTCATGCCGGCGAGATGCTGGATCGCGCCGGAAATGCCGACCGCGACATAAAGGTCCGGCGCCACCACCTTGCCGGTCTGGCCGACCTGCCAGTCGTTCGGGGCGTAGCCAGCGTCGACCGCGGCACGCGAGGCGCCCATCGCGGCACCGAGCCGATCCGCCACCGGCTCGATGACCTTGGCAAAGTTCTCGGACGAAGCGAGCGCGCGCCCGCCCGAGACGATGATCTTGGCCGAGGCCAGCTCCGGCCGGTCGGACTTGGCGACCTCCTCGCCCTTGAAGGACGAGGTGCCAGGGTTCGCAGCGGCGGCAACGCTCTCGATCGGAGCGGCGGCAGCACCGTCACCGGTCGCCTGGAAGGAGGCACCACGCACGGTGATCACCTTCTTGGCGTCGCCGGACTGCACCATCTGGATGGCGTTGCCGGCATAGATCGGCCGCTCGAAGGTGTCGGCCGAGACGATCTTGGTGACCTCGGAGACCTGCATCACATCGAGCAGCGCGGCGACGCGCGGCATCACGTTCTTGCCGGTGGTGGTGCCGGGCGCGACAAGCGCGTCATAGCCGGGCGCGAGCGAGACGATCAGCGCCGCCAGCGGCTCGGCGAGGCGATTCTCGTAAGATGCGTCGTCGGCGAGCAGCACCTTCTCGACGCCATCGAGCTTGGCCGCCGCCTCGGCGACCGCTTTGGCGCCATGGCCGGCGACCAGCACATGCACGGGCGCGCCGAGCTGCTTGGCCGCAGTCAGCGCCTTGCGGGTGGCTTCGTTCAGGCTCTTGTTGTCGTGCTTGGCGAGCAGAAGGGTCGGCATCAGATCACCCCGGCAGTCTTGAGCTTGGAGACGAGTTCGGCAGCGTTGGCCACCTTGATGCCGGCCGAGCGCCCGGCGGGCTCGCTGGTCTTGATCACCTTGAGACGCGGCGCGATATCGACGCCGAGCGTCTCTGGCGTGGTCTCGTCGAGCGGCTTCTTCTTCGCCTTCATGATGTTGGGCAGCGAGGCATAGCGCGGCTCGTTCAGGCGAAGGTCCGTGGTCACGATCGCCGGCAGCTTCAGCGACACCGTCTGCAGGCCGCCATCGACCTCGCGGGTGACTTCAGCCGAACCGTCGCCGATCACGACCTTCGAGGCGAAGGTGCCTTGCGGCCAGCCGAGCAGCGCGGCCAACATCTGGCCGGTCTGGTTGCTGTCGTCGTCGATCGCTTGCTTGCCCAAAATGACGAGCTCCGGCGTTTCCTGCTCGACGATCTTCTTCAGGAGCTTGGCCACCGCCAGCGGCTCGACGGGAGCGTCGGTCTTCACCAGGATGCCGCGATCGGCGCCCATGGCGAGGCCAGTGCGGATCGTCTCGGCCGCCTGCGCGGGGCCGACCGACACGACGATCACTTCGGTCGCCTTGCCCGCTTCCTTGAGCCGCAGCGCCTCTTCGACCGCGATCTCGTCGAACGGGTTCATCGACATCTTCACATTGGCCAGCTCGACGCCCGAGCCGTCACCCTTCACGCGGATCTTCACATTGAAATCGACTACCCGCTTGACGGGGACAAGAATCTTCATGGGCGCTTCACCGGTTACGGAGAGAGGGAGGCCGATCCGCCCGAGACGGCGATGGTCGGCATCGCGGCTCTCGGCTGAAATGCGGACGGACCGTAGCGATGGGGATTTGGGCTTGTCAACGCCATGAAAGTCACGGCTTGCCCCGCACGAGGCGGCCAAACAGGCGCAGCTCGCGCCGGATCAGCAGCGGCGTCAGCGCCGCTCCGGCACCAAGCCCGCCGAGATGCGCCCACCAGCCGACCGCGCCCTGCTGATCGAACAGCGCCGAGAGCAGCTGGAACAGGATCCAGGCACCGAGCGCGTACATCGCCGGGATGTGCAGCGGGATCCATTTGAAGGCGAGCCCCCAGATCCGCACGCGCGGGTAGAGCATGAGATAGGAGGCGATCACGCCGGAGATGGCGCCCGAGGCGCCGATCAGCGGCTGCTCCGATTCGGGGTTCATCAGCGCGTGCAGCAGCGCCCCGGCCATGCCGCAGAGCAGGAAGAAGATGAGGAAGCGCAGATGCCCCATCGCATCCTCGACATTGTCGCCGAAGACCCAGAGAAACAGCATGTTGCCGATCAGATGGGCGAAGCTGGCGTGCAGCATGATGCCGGTCATGAGCGTCAGCCAGGCCGGCGCCCTGAGCAGCTCCGGCGGCAATTGCGCCTCGCCGAACAGCACCGCGGGAATCGTGCCGAAGCCGGCCATGACCGCAATCTCGCTCGCCTCGCTGGTCCAGTGCATCAGCATGAGCCGCAGCACGATGCAGATCGCGATTAGCGAATAGGTGACATAGGCGACGCGGATGAAGCGCATCGGCACGCCGTCATGCAGTGGCACGAACATGGCGCTAGCGGTTCTGGCCGGGCGTCCAGAGCACGTCGCCCCCTGCCCTGGCATTGAGGTGTCGGGAGGCGACGAACAGGAAATCCGAGAGCCGGTTGATGAACTTCAGCGCCGGCTGGGCGACAGCCTCGCCCTGCGACAATTCGACCATCAGCCGTTCGGCCCGCCGGCTGACCGTGCGGGCGAGATGCAGATGCGCCGCACCGGGCGTGCCGCCCGGCAGGACGAAGGAGCGCAGCGTCCCGAGCGGCCGGTTGAGCTGGTCGATCTCGGCCTCGAGACGGTCGACCTGCGCCTGCACGATCCGCAACGGCTCGAAGGCCGGCTTCTCGCCGGTGTCGGGCGAGGCGAGTTCGGCGCCAAGGTCGAAGAGATCGTTCTGGATGCGGCCGAGCATCGCGTCGAGCTCGGAATCCTCGCCGGCGCAATGCAGCCGTGCCATGCCGATGCAGGCATTGGTCTCATCGACAGTGCCATAGGCGGAGACACGCAGGTCGAACTTGGCCCGGCGCGCGCCTGTGGCGAGCGCCGTGGTGCCGTCGTCGCCGGTGCGGGTGTAGATGCGATTGAGAACGACCATCACTGAGTTATAGCGCGCCGCAGCGCCGGCGGAAGAGGCATCCTCACACCATCGCCAGCGGCAGAAGTCCCGGCTCCTTCAGCGTCTCCAGCGCGATCTCCGAGCGCACCCGCGCGACGCTTTCATGCGGCAGCAGCACCTCGTTAACGAGGCGCGCCAGCTCCTTGAGGTCGCCGACCGCGACTTTCAGCATGTAGTCGGCCTCGCCAGTCAGCGCATGCGCCTCCAGCACCGAGGGCGTCAACTTCACCAGGTCTCGGAAACGCCGGGCATTGTCGCGCGAATGGGTGTTGAGCGCGACATGGATGAAGACGGTGACGGAGAGGCCGATCGCCTCCGGATCGATCAAGGCGCGATAACCACGGATGGCGCCTGAGTTTTCCAGCGCCTGCCGCCGCCGCGAGACCTGGCTGGCAGAGAGGCCGACGCGCTCGGCGAGGGCGCCATTGGTCAGCGAGGCATCCTGCTGCAGGGCTTCGAGCAGGCGCCAGTCGAAAGCATCGAGCTGCGGCATTCCGTGAGCCTTCCTGCGCTTTCATGCACGATCCGTGCAAATTCAATCGCAGAGCGCGGGATTTTGCAAACCCTTCGCCATCCAGATGCGCGAGGATCGGTCAACCAAGCATTCTCAGGAGGACACCGCATGGGACCGTTCCCGCACGATTCAGCCCCGCCGGCCATTTCCGACGCCAATCCGATGGGCACCGACGGCTTCGAGTTCGTCGAATACGCCCATCCCGAGCCGGAGAAGCTCGGCGAGCTCTTCGAGACCATGGGCTTCACCAAGGTCGCCAGGCACCGCTCCAAGAAGGTGACGCTCTACCGCCAGGGCGACGTCAATTTTATTGTCAACGCTGAGCCCGATTCCTTTGCGCAGGGCTTCGCCGCCGAGCACGGCCCTTGCGCCTGCGCCATGGCGTTCCGTGTCGTCGATGCCAAGCATGCCTTCGAGCGAGCGGTGTCGCTCGGCGCCGAGCCCTATGAGAGCAAGGTCGGCCCCGGCGAACTGCAGATCCCGGCCGTGAAAGGCATCGGCGGCTCGCTGCTCTATTTCGTCGACCGCTATGGCGCGAAGGGCTCGATCTACGATGTCGACTTCGAATGGCTCGCCGACAAGGCCCCCCACCCCGAGCAGGCCGGGATGTATTATCTCGACCATCTCACTCACAACGTCATGCGTGGCCGCATGGACCATTGGGCCGACTGGTATGGCGAGCTCTTCAATTTCCGCGAGATCCGCTTCTTCAACATCGAGGGCAAGCTCACCGGCCTGATCTCGCGGGCGCTGACCTCGCCCTGCGGCAAGATCCGCATCCCGATCAATGAATCTCTCGACGACAAGAGCCAGATCGAGGAGTACCTGCGCCAGTACAAGGGCGAGGGCATCCAGCATGTCGCACTCGGCGCGCGCGATATCTACACCAGCGTCGAGCAGCTCCGGCAGAACGGCTTGCCCTTCATGCCCTCGCCGCCCGAGACCTATTACGAGAAGGTCGACGGTCGCGTGCCGAACCATGGCGAGCCGGTGCCGCGGCTCAAGCAGAACGGCATCCTGATCGACGGCGAGGGCGCGGTCGCGCTCGGTGAGAAGGCTGGCCGGATGAGCAAGGTGCTCCTGCAGATATTCTCGGCCACCGTGGTCGGGCCGATCTTCTTCGAGTTCATCCAGCGCAAGGGCGATGACGGCTTCGGCGAGGGCAATTTCCGCGCCCTGTTCGAGTCGATCGAGGAAGACCAGATCCGCCGTGGCGTGCTGAAGCCGCAAGCGGCAGAGTAGCGTATTCGTCCTGCAATGACTTGCGACCTTCTCCCGCGCAAAGGGAGAAGGCTCTCGCTTTCAAGTGATCGTCATGGCTTTGACCTGAACTTGCCGCCTCCCGGGAATGGGCGTAGCCCTTCTCCGACGCGCCGGTCCGACCGACGCGTCAGCAAGAGGAAGCGCCATGGCGACGACGTCGGCGGAGGTCCTGCGGGGCCATCAGGGCCCTTGGTGGACCCATCTTTATGTCCAGGTATTAACCGCGATCGCCATCGGCGTGCTGCTCGGCCATTTCTACCCCCAGACCGGCGAGGCGATGAAGCCGCTGGGCGACGCCTTCATCAAGGCGATCAAGATGATCATCGCGCCGATCATCTTCCTCACCGTCGTCCACGGCGTCGCCTCGATGGACGACATGAAGAAGGTCGGCCGGGTCGGCCTCAAGGCGCTGATCTATTTCGAGGTCGTCACCACGCTGGCGCTGATCGTCGGCCTCGTCGTGGTCAATCTCTGGAAGCCGGGCGCCGGCATGAATGTCGATCCCTCGACGATCAACACCTCCGGGATCGCCGCCTTCACCGCCAAGGCGCATGATCAGAGCACCCTGGCCTTCCTCATGAACATCATCCCGGACACGGTGGTCGGCGCTTTCGCCAACGGCGAGATTCTGCAGGTGCTGTTCTTCGCGCTGCTCTTCGCCTTCGGCCTGCAGATGCTCGGCGAGCGCGGCAAGCCCGTGCTGCACTTCATCGACGACATCGCCCAGATCTTCTTCAAGATCGTCGGCATCATCATGAAGGCCGCCCCGATCGGCGCCTTCGGCGCCATGGCCTTCACCATCGGCAAGTTCGGCGTCGGGACGCTGGTCTCGCTCGGCTCCTTCATGGCCGCGTTCTATGCGACCTGCCTGATCTTCATCTTCCTGGTGCTCGGCACGATCGCGCGGCTGACCGGCTTCTCGATCCTCAAGTTCATCGCCTTCATCAAGGAAGAACTGCTGATCGTGCTCGGCACCTCCTCCTCCGAGAGCGTGCTGCCGCGCATGATCGCCAAGATGACCCATCTCGGCTGCAAAGAGAGCGTCGTCGGCCTGGTCATCCCGACCGGCTACTCGTTCAATCTCGACGGCACCTGCATCTACCTCACCATGGCCGCCGTCTTCCTGGCGCAGGCGACCAACACCGACCTCTCCCTCGCCCAGGAGATCGGCATCATCGCCGTGCTGCTGCTGACCTCGAAGGGCGCCGCCGGCGTCACCGGCTCGGGCTTCATCGTGCTGGCGGCGACGCTCGCCACGGTCGGCCATATCCCGGTCGCCTCGATCGCGCTGATCCTCGGCATCGACCGCTTCATGTCGGAAGCACGCGCCCTCACCAACCTGATCGGCAACGGCGTCGCCACCATCGTCGTCTCGAAATGGGAGAACTCGCTCGACGAGGCCAGGATGCAGCGCATCCTCGCCAAGGAGACCGGCTACGACGCCGACGAGCCGGAGCGGATCGCGGTCTGACCCTAAGCGCTCAGGCTACCAGGCGCGGCGACGCCATCGCCTCGCGCAGCGCCTGCGCGAAGTGGCGCGCCGCGATGCTCGCCTGCGGTGCGATCACCAGCGCGACCGAGAGCTCGAACAGCGACGGCAGGTTCTCGGACGGCTCGAGCCGGCGCAGGGAAGCCGGCGCAGCACTCTCGGTGATCGCGGTGACACACAGGCCAGCCTCCACCGCCGAGAGCAGGCCGGCCATATGCGACGATGAGAACACCAGCCGGTGCGACCGCTCCGCTGCCTGCAACGCATTCAGGATGCGCGGACGGGCCCGGCAGCCCTCGTTGAACAGGCCGAGCGGCAAGACCTCGCTGAGCTCCGGCCGGTGGCCGCGCGCCGCGACCCAGATCAGCGGCTCGCGCCGCAGGCGCTCGCCCTTGGGCCGGCCGGGATCCTGGGTGATCACCGCAAGGTCGAGCTCACCCGCCGCCACCGCCGGCTCGATCCGCTTCGAGAGCTCGCAATGCACCTCGATCTCGACGCGTGGATGCTCCTCGGCGAAGCGGACGATCAGCGGCCTGAGATATGCGTCGACATAGTCGTCGGGCAGGCCGATGCGCAGGCGACCCACGGCCTTGTCGCCCTCGAGCTCGGCCCGCGCCTCGCGCTCGATCGCAAGCAGACGGCGGGCCTGGGCGAGCAATCGCTCGCCGGCCTCGGTCGGCGTGACGCCGCGACGCGAGCGCTCCAGCAGTTGCTTGCCGAGCGTTGCCTCCAGATCCTGGATGCGGCCTGAGACGGCAGATTGCGTGCGTCCGAGCTTTTGGCCCGCCGCAGTAAAGCCGCCGGTCTCGGCGACGGCAACGAGCATGGCGAGCGCATCGAGATCGAGATGGGTCGACATCATCGCTCCAACGGAAATGACGATAGATGAATCAGAATAATCCGTTTTTCCGATTGCCGAAAGCGTCTTATATTCCGGGGATAGGTTGACCGCCCTTCCAGACAGGCCGTGCAGCGGCGCAGCTCCGAAGTCCATCAGGAGGCGTGGAAAGCCTCGGATGGATTCCGGCGCTTGGCTGTGCTCCGGCCGGAATGACGGCGTCCTGTCGCAATCGGTCAATCCTGGCCGCTACCGAAAGCCGTCCGATGTCCGCCCCGAGCCTTGCTGTGCCAGATCGTCCCGCCACGCCGGCGCTCGCCATGTTCCTGGCGCTGCTGCTCGGCGCAACCTGCATCGGCTTCTCCGGCATCTTCGTGCGCTTCGCCGATGTCGGCCCGGCCGCGGCCGGCTTCTGGCGCATGGCCTTCGCACTGCCGGTCCTCGCCGCCTGGATGGCGCTGGAGGATCGCGGCGGCAACGCGGATCGCGTCAGGTCCGGCGCCATGTTGCCGATCGCGCTTGCCGGCCTCGCCTTCGGCGTCGATGTCGTTCTCTACAATGCCTCGATCGGCTTCACCTCGATCGCCAATGCCTCGCTGCTCGGCAATCTCTCGCCGGTCGGCGTCATTCTCGGCGGCTGGCTGCTGTTCCGCGAGAAGCCGACGCGGCGCATCCTCGGCGCCCTGCTTCTCGCCGTCAGCGGCGCAGGCCTGCTGGTGCTGCCGAAATTGTCGGGAAGCGTAGTGACGCCGCTCTCAGGCACCGGCCTGTTCGGTGACGGCCTCGCCATCGGCGCCGCCTTCTCCTACGCGGCCTATATCCTCGCCGTGCGCCGCGCCCGCAACCGCGCCGCCGCCGGCCGTATCAGCCTGATCTCCAGCGCCATCTGCGCCGTGTTCTGCCTCGTCGCAGCGCTCGGCCTCGGCGAGACCATCCTGCCTCAGACGCTGACCGGCTGGCTCGCCGTCGCCGCGCTCGGCCTGGTCTCGCATGCCATGGGCCAGGGCCTGATCACGCTGGCGCTCGGCCATTACGGCGCCAATGCCGCCTCGCTGGTCATGGTCTGGCCGGCGCTGGTCTCGGTGCTGGCGGCCTGGGCGATCTTCGCCGAGCAACCCTCGCCCGCCCAGGCCTTCGGCGGCGTCGCGATCCTGGCTGCGGTGCTGATGGTGCGGAAGGGATAAGCTATCCCTTTAGTGCTGTCGGGCGGTCAGGCCTCGTCTGGCCCCATGTGCAGGGTCGCCCTGCAGTTCCAAGGAGACATGGCGAGAGCAGGTTGCCACCGTCGCCTGACACAGGCATGAAACTCCTGCGAACAGCTGGAGACGTCATGCATCGGAATGCGCGAATCGTAGCGACAGTGGCGATAGCCGCCACTCTCATTCCGAACGTGTCGGTTATCTGCGCATATGCGTACTTCAAGGCCGAGGCGGTTGCAGAGACACAACGCCAGGAGCTCCCGGCCTTTTTTGCGAACAGCATCAAGCACGCCTTCGCTGCCGGCGAGACATATGCGCTGTTGCGCGACGTGGGGGTTCCGCGCGGCCCAGCCTCTTATGCGGTCTACCGCTTGGGGCAGCTCAACGAGTATGCCGAGTTCTACGGTCGCCCTGTTCGCAAGCGGGACCCAACTCGCGAAATCTATAAGGATCTTTGGAACAACGCGTCGGGTGTGCTTGCTGCGGATTGGGTTGATCGACAAGGCCTGAGCGGCAGCAAGAACCGGCTCAAAGCTATTGGCCTGATGTCGGCACGCGACACTCTGCTCGGCACGTTCATGGACTCTCGTATCCCGGAGCGTGTGAGCGGCAAACGCCCAGAAACGTCCGATCTTCAGCAAGCTCTGAAAGCATTCAGGCAGGACCGGTCGCCCGTATACGGCATAATCGAGCGAGCGCTTCCGCCAATACGAGTCCGGGATCGCCCAGGTAGCCAGGCTTTTGCCTGATCAGACTGGCTGAACCCAGCCTCGAACCACGCGATCAAAGGGCGACAGCAGCGAGTTCGCCACCCCACACTCTACCGCTCGCGTAGTCGAATTGGCGCAATGCAAAATAAAATGCTGTTTGACCGCCGACATTTCCGGCGCACAGTTCAACCAGCCTCATCCTGAGGCGGGGGAGAGCTAGCCATGATCGCTCGGGTTTCCGCTTTTATCTTCACTTGCCTCTTGGTCAGCACTCCAGCCGGCGCGCAGCCGCGGCAGTTCGGGCCGGCGACCGGAACCGTCTCGATCCGGCAGGTGCAAGTGGCCTTCATCGGCTCGGGCGCGATCGGCGGCGGCACGCTCCGCTTCAACAAGCGCAATTATGACATCACCGTCGGCGGCCTCGGCATCGGCGGCATCGGCGCCTCGCGCCTGACCGCGACCGGTTCGGTCTACCGCCTGGCCAATGTCGAGGATTTCACCGGCGCCTACATTCAGATCCGCGAGGGCTGGGCGATCGGCGACGAAGGCCGCGGCACACTCTGGCTTCGCAACGCCAAGGGCGTGGTCATGCGCCTCGCCACCAAGCGCCGGGGACTGCAGCTCTCGCTCGGCGCCGACGGCGTGCTGATTGGCTTCAAGCAATAGATCGCCGCGGCCACGCAAGCCCGGCAGGTGGGCGCTGCGGAGGGTTGGAACTCCATCCCGTCCGCAGCGGATCGCCATTCCATCAGTGTTCCGGCGCGTAACGCAGGATCACCGTACCGTTCTTGAGCGGCCGGTTCTCCAGCAGATCGAGCTTCTGGCGCTCGCCACCGGCCTTGAAGAACGGCGTGCCCGCGCCGAGCCGCACCGGCACCACCGCCAGCATCAACTCGTCGATCTGCTTCGCCGCCAACAGCGTATCGATCAGCTCGGCGCTGCCGAAGACCAGGACGTCCTTGCCCGGAGCAGCCCGCAGCTTGGCAATTTCGCCAACGATATCGGCGGTCACCCGCGTATTGTTCCAGTCCGAGCTCGTAACGCTGCGCGAGGCGACCAGCTTGGGCAGCGCGTTCATGTAGCGCGTGACCTCACTGTCCTTGGCGGTGGTCCAGTGTGCCTTCATGCCGTCATGAGTGACACGGCCGAAGACGAGACATTGGGCACGCTGGCCGAACTCCTTGCTGAGCGCGTCGAGTTCTTCGCCCCAGGCTTCGTTGTGAAACGAGAGATCCCACTTCTCCGTCCCTTCGAAATATCCGTCCAGTGTCACGAGGTTCCAGGCGATCACCTTGGCCATCACATCCTCCAGGCAGGCGCCGCCTCGGCGCCGTCAAAACCACTTGCGATTTGCAAGCAGTTGGCTTCTAGCGAAACCGATTGTAGAATGCAAGCGGTTTTGGAGATGCACATGCGAGAGACCGGCCGCTCGGGCTGCCCGATCAATCTGACATTGGAAATCCTCGGGGATCGCTGGAGCCTGATCGTCCTGCGCGACATGATGTTCGGCAATCGCCGGCATTTCCGCGAACTGCTGGCAAAATCGGACGAAGGCATCGCCTCGAACATCCTCGCCGACCGGCTGAAGCGGCTGCTCGAAAACGGCCTGATCTCACGCCGCGACGACGCCTCCCATAAGCAGAAGGGCATCTACAGCCTGACCGAGATGGGGATCTCGCTGGTGCCGGTCTTCGCAGCCATGGCCGACTGGGGCCGGCGCTTCCTGCCCGTGACGCCCGAGATGTCGATCCGCGCCGAGATCCTGGCCGAGGGCGGTCCGGCGCTCTGGCAGAAGTTCATGGCGGAGCTGCGCTTCCTCCATCTCGATGCGCCGCAACCGGCCCAATCCGTGCTCGACGAGCTGACCGAGGCTTATCGCTGCGCGGTGGAGCGCAAGCGTGCGGCCGAAAGCGAGCCGGAAGCGGTGTGAGGCCCGCCGATCGGGCCATCTCGCCGGCAGATTGATCAAAATCCCTCCTGAGACGTTTAGCCGGCAGGAGGAACGATCATGACGCGACATCACCTAGCGAAGGCGGTCGCTGCGGCGGCGCTGTTGGTGCTGGCTCAGCCAAGCACCGCACAGCAGGACACTGGCAGCAGCGAAGTGAGCTTCCTGAGTTCCCTCGAAGGCCGCTTCAGCGGCAATGGCACGCTTCAGAACGCCGGCGGCACCAGCCGTTCGCTGAAATGCCAATTCGATGGCGACCAGCAGGGATCGGGTCTGAGCCTCAACGGCAGCTGCACCACCGCAGCCATCCTCAGCGCCACGATCAAGATCGAGCTGCGCCACGATCCGGATACCGGCCGCTATATCGGCACGTTCAAAGAGAGTACCGGCACAGTGGCGAAGCTCGCCGGCACGCGGCAGGGCCAGCGGCTGACGCTCGCCTTCAACGAGACGGCAGAAAGCGTCCGTCCGAACCCGCCCGCGACCCTGACGATCTCGCGCCAGCAAGACGGCGTGGCGCTCACCTTGCGCGGCAGTCAGCCGGGACAGGGACAGAACCTCGATCTGTCGCTGCGGGAGAATTGATCCGCCAATAAAAAAGAGCCTGCCTTAGGCAGGCCCTTGGTTCTCACTCCGCCGCCAGCCTTGGCGGCGGCAGCTTGCCGGCCATCGCCTTGGCACTGGCTTCGCCGGGGGTCTCCTCGTCGCTCATCGGAGCCCAGGTGCTCTCATCCTCGGCCTTGCCGAGGAAGCGGCCGAAGATCCAGCCGGTGAGTCGGCCGAGATCGTCCATCACCACATAGAAGGACGGCACGAAGACGAGGGAGAGCACGGTCGAGACGATCAGGCCACCGATCACTGCGATCGCCATCGGCGCGCGGAACTCGCCGCCATCGCCGACGCCATAGGCCGAGGGCAGCATGCCGGCGGCCATGGCGATCGTGGTCATCACGATCGGCCGCGCCCGCTTGTGGCCGGCTTCCAGCAGCGCCGTCAGCCGATCCTTGCCGCGCGCGACCTCCTCGACCGCGAAGTCGACGAGCATGATCGCGTTCTTGGTGACGATGCCCATTAGCATCAGCAGGCCGATATAGACCGGCATCGAGACCGGGTTGTGGGTGGCGAGCAGCGCGATTACCACGCCGCCGAACGAGAGCGGCAGCGACAGCAGGATGGTGATCGGCTGGAAGACCGAGCCGAACAGCAGGATCAGCACCGCGAGCACCAGCATCAGGCCGGTGGTCATCGCGGTGACGAAGCCCTCGACCACCTCGCCCTGGATCTCGGCGTCGCCGGTGGCGGCGATGCGCACGCCCTCGGGCAGGCCGACCTCCTTGACGATCTCCTGGAACTTCTCCTGCGCCGTGCCGAGCTCGAAGCCGCGCTTCAGGTCGGCGCCGATGGCGGCGCGGCGGACGCGGTCATAGCGGTCGATCGAGGACGGCCCCTCGCCGAAACCGATCTCGGCCACTGCGGTGAGCGGGATCGAGACGCCGGCCGTGTTGGTCACGCGCAACGCCGCGATGTTGCGGATGTCGGTGCGGGCCTGCTCGTCGAGCTGGACGCGGATCGGCACCAGCCGGTCGCCGGCATTGAACTTGGCGAGGTTGGGGCCGATGTCGCCGATCGTGGCGACGCGCAGCGCCTCCGAGATCGCCTCGGGCGTGACGCCGAGATTCGCGGCCTGCTCCAGCTTCGGCGTGACGCGCATCTCGGGCCGGCTCAGCGAGCCGGCGGTCGCGACGTTGAGGTAGCCGTCGACCTGGCGCATGCGCGCTTCGATCTTCGCCACCGTCTCGTCGAGCGCATCGCCATCCTTGGACAGGATCGAGAACGCCATCTCGCGCTCGCCGCGCTCGTTGACGTACCAGGCGCGGACATCGGGCACACTCGCCAGCTTCTCGGCGATGGTGACCTTGAGCTCCTTCTGCGGGACGTCGCGCTCGGCCTTCGGCGTCAGCAGGATGAAGACCGCGGCGCGGCGGACTTCGCGCTGCCCTGTCGGCGAGGCGCCGCCGAGCACGAAGACGTTCGTGACCTGTGGAATCTCACGCAGCTTGTCGACGATCTTGTCGGTGGCGACGGTGGTGTCCTCCAGCGTCGCGCCGGGCGGCAATTCGACCGAGGCGACGATGCGGGCGGTGTCTTCCTCGGGGAAGAAGCCGGTCGGCAGCAGCGCCGTCGCCTGGATCGAGACGAACAGGAAGCCAAAGCCGGCGATCAGCGTCAGATACGCCGTGTTGAACGGCAGCCTCCGCCATGTCCGCGAACCGTCGAAGCGCGGCAGCACCGGTATGCGCCGCTTCCTGAGCGAGGCCTCGAGCAACCAGGCGTAAGCGCGCATCACGAAGCCGTCCCTGGCATCGTGGTGCTTCACCGGCTTGAACAGATAGGCCGCCATCATCGGCGTGATCAGGCGCGCGACCAGGAGCGAGAACAGCACCGCGATCGCGACCGTCAGGCCGAACTGGCGGAAATACTGGCCGGCGATGCCGCCCATGAACGAGACCGGCGCGAAGATCGCGACGATGGTCAGCGTGATCGCGATGACCGCGAGGCCGATCTCGTCGGCCGCCTCCATCGCGGCGCGATAGGGCGATTTGCCCATCTTCATGTGCCGGACGATGTTCTCGATCTCGACGATGGCATCGTCGACCAGAATGCCGGTCACCAGGGTGATGCCGAGCAGGCTGACCAGGTTGAGCGAGAAGCCGAGCAGCTCCATCGCCCAGAAGGTCGGGATCGCCGAAAGCGGCAGCGCGATCGCGGTGATCAGCGTGGCGCGCCAGTTGCGCAGGAAGATGAAGACGACGAGCACGGCGAGCGCCGCACCCTCGAGCAGCGTCTCCATCGCCGCCTTGTAGTTGCCGTAGGTATAGGCGACGGCATCGTCGATCGGCTTCAGTGCGATCGTCGGATAGCGCTTGTTGAGGTCGTCGAGCTTGGCCGCGACGACGTCCTTGACCGAGAGCTCGCTCGAGCCCTTAGAGCGGAACACGGCGAAGGAGACGACCGGCTGCTTGTTCAGCCGGCCGAAGGCGCGCGGCTCCGAGCTGGAATCCTCAACGCGGCCGAGCTCCTTCAGGCGGACCTCGCGCCCACCGGTGAGCTGGATCTTGCTGTCGGCGAGCTCCGCGACGGTCTTTGCGCTGGCGAGCGTGCGGATCGCCTGCTCCTGGCCACCGACCTCACCGCGTCCACCGGCGAGATCGACATTGGT
This sequence comes from Bosea sp. Tri-49, assembly GCF_003952665.1. NCBI lineage: Bacteria > Pseudomonadati > Pseudomonadota > Alphaproteobacteria > Hyphomicrobiales > Alloboseaceae > Allobosea > Allobosea sp. Tri-49. Next base: position 4,719,569 of record NZ_CP017946.1, on the reverse strand, counting down.
GGCGCGGATCTGGCGGTTGACCTCGCCGGCGGTGGTGCCGAGCGCCAGCAGCCGGTCGGGATCGAGCGAAATCCGGATCTCGCGGTCGACGCCGCCATAGCGCTCGACCCGGCCGACGCCTTTCAGCCCCTGCAATTCACGCGAGACGACATCGTCGACATGCCAGGAGATCTGCTCCAGCGTCATGCCGGGCGAGGAGGCGCCATAGGTCAGGATCGATTGGCCCTCGACGTCGATGCGCTGGATCACCGGCTCGTCGATGGTACGCGGCAGCTCGGCCCTGATCTTGGCGATCGCATCCTTGACGTCGTTGACGGCGCGGTCGGTATTGGTTTCGAGCCGGAACTCGACCAGCGTCACCGAGGAGCCGTCGGTCAGCGTCGACATAACATGCTTGACGCCGGTGATGTTGGCGACCGCGTCCTCGACGCGCTTGCTGACCTGGCTCTCGAGCTCGGCCGGGGCAGCGCCGGACTGGGTCACCGTCACCGAGACGAAGGGCACGTCGATGTTCGGGAAGCGCGTCACCGGCAGCTTCGAGAACGACAGCAGCCCGAGCACGCAGAGCACGACGAAGAGCAGGATCGACGGAACCGGTTTCCGGATCGACCAGGCGGAGAAATTGACGTTCACGCGAGGCTCCGTCAGTTCGTCGCGATCGGCGTGATCATGTCGCCGTCACGCACGAAGGTGCCGGCGCGTGCAACCACGCTCTCGCCCTCGGCGAGGCCGGAGGCGATCTCGGCGCGCCCGCCGCCGATCAGCCCGAGCGTGACCTTCTTGGTCGTCACCTTGCCGTCCTTGACGGACTGGACCATGGCGCCACCGCGCGCATAGGTGATCGCCGAAAGCGGCAACACGATGCTTGTCTTGCGGCCGGTCTCGATCACGCCCCGCGCGAAGGAGCCAACGGCAACCGGCGGATTGCCCGTCAACGTGATTCGCAGCCGCCCGAGCCGCGATGCCTTGTCGACCTCCGGCGAGATCAGCCGGATCTGGCCGACGAGCGGCTTGTCGGATCCGGCCGGCGTGACCGCGACCGCCTGGCCGACCTTGAGATTGGGCAATTCAACCTCGGCGACATCGGCTTCGAGCTCGATCGCGCCGTCGGCGATGATCTTGAACAGCGGCTCAGCGGCCGCCATCGTCGCCATCGCGCCGAGCCTGGCGTTGCGGCGGCTGACGATACCAGCCTTGGGCGCCTTGATCTCGGTGCGGGCGAGCTTGACGTCGATGTCGCGTCCCTGGGCCTGGGCCAGCGCCAGATCGGCCGTGGTGATCGCCAGCGCCTGCTTCATCGAGTTCAACCGCGCCTGCCCGCCCCGCGCCGCAGCGGCGCGCTGGTCGAAGGTCTCAAGGCTGGCATTGCCATTGTCGCGCAGCGCCTTGGTGCGGTCGAAGGCGTTGTTGGCCTGGACGAGATTGGCCTCGGCCTCGACGATCTGCGCCTTGGCCTGGTCGACCGCCGCCTCGGCACGCTTGATCTGCGCCTCGTTCTGGGAGCGTTGCACTTCGAGCGTGGTGCGCGACAGCCGCGCCAGCACCTGGCCGGCGGCGACGCGATCGCCCTCCTCGGCGAGCAGCTCGGTGATGACGACGCCGTCGATCTCGGGCGCAACCATGATCTCGTCGCGCGCAATCATTGAGCCGGAGACGACGACGCTCTGCACGATCTCGTCGCGCTTGGCCGACGTCACCGTGATTGCAGGTCCAGCAGAGGGTTGCTGTGTGGTGGCGGCGGAGGCCGGCGCCTGGGCAAAGGCTGCCCCGGGCGCGCATGCGAGCGCGACGAGCGGCAGCAGGATCAGGTTTTTGGTCGAGATGGGCATGGTCGGCCTTCTTACGAGGTCTGGCCGTCGGCGGGCGGCAGCAGCATGGTCTGCGCCAGTCCCCGCATCGCGGCGAACAGGGCTTCGGCGCCGGCAGCGGCGTCGAAATCGGGATCGACGGCGCGCCGGCAGAAGAAGCCGTCCGCCATCATGAACAACGCCAGCAGGAAGCGCGCTTGATCGAGATTGCTCGGCAGTTCGCCGCTCGCCTTGGCCGCCTCGACGGCTGCGCCGAGCCCCTGCTCGACCGTCTCGTCGAAGCCGGCACAGATTTTCGCCATCTCGGGGGTACGCGAGGCTTCCGCCCAGATCTGCAGCGCGATGATCGCCTTCTCGCGCGGCTTGCGCACCATGTGCTGACGGCCGAGCTCATCGAGCTGGTCGAGCAACCGACCCTTGCTTGGATCGAGCCCGGCGAAATCGGCCGCGATCTCCATGCGGTCGCGTTCGCTCATACCGGCGATGATCGCGTCCTTCGAGGAGAAGTAGCGGTAGAGGTTGCCCGGGCTCATCCCGGCTTCGACCGCGATGTCATTCATCGTCGCTGCATGGAAGCCGGCGCGCGCGAAGACGCGCTCGGCCGCATCGAGGATGCGGACATGGCGCTCCGAAAGGCCGCGCTCGGCCGGGAATGAGGTGACAACCTGCGACATACTTCTTCTGAGCGGTGAGAATGAACGTTCATTCTCATGCCCAAACCTGACTCGAAAGTCAACCGGCATCGTCACTGGAGGTTGCATTGCCAGAAGACTATTGATGGAAGATTGCACGAAGCATGCACGGCGCTGGCCTCCGTCATGCCTGCCATGGCGCATAATTTGCTTGCCGCGAGGGCCCACAAGCCGCATTCTGAGGCGATCCGGCGCGGAGAATCCGATCTCGGGAGCGCAATCGAACGTCGCGATGAACGACTTGTCCTATCGCTTCCCGACCCGTCGCCGGCTCCGCACCCGCCTCGACGCCCTGCCACCGCGCAAACCGGTGCTGATCGTGCTCCATCAGGAGCATTCGACGCCTGGCCGTGTCGGCCGCCTGATCGCCGAGCGCGGCCATGCCCTCGACATCCGCAGGCCGCGTTTCGGCGACCCGCTGCCGCAGACCATGCAGGGTCATGCCGGCGCGGTGATCTTCGGCGGGCCGATGAGCGCCAACGACTCCGATGATTTCGTCAAGGCCGAGACTGACTGGATCGGCGTCTGCCTCAAGGAGGACGCGCCCTTTCTCGGCCTCTGCCTGGGCGCGCAGATGCTGGCCCGCCATCTCGGCGCGACTGTCTACACCCATGCAGAAGGCAGGGCCGAGATCGGCTATTATCCGCTCAGCCTGACCGAGGCCGGACATGCTGACGCTGCCGCTACCGGCTGCATCTGGCCGGGCACGGTCTACCAATGGCACCGCGAGGGCTTTGACTGCCCGACCGGGGCCGAATGTCTGGCGACCGGCGGCGATTTCCCGGTCCAGGCAGTGCGTGTCGGCAGCAAGGCCTATGGCGTGCAGTTCCACCCCGAGGTGACGCTGGCGATGATGTGCCGCTGGTCGGTGCGCGCTCATGAACGCACGCTGATGCCGGGCGCGCAATTGCGCCACCAGCACCTCGCCGGCTGGTACCAGTACGATCCGGCCGTGCGCACCTGGCTCGACGGCTTCCTCGATCATTGGCTCGCCGAGCCCGCCCTCTCCTCGGACCAATCCAAGTGAGCCGCAGTGTCATCGTCCTCGGCGCCGGCATGGTCGGCGTCTCCTGTGCGCTTGCCCTGCAGAAGCGTGGGCTCAAGGTGACGCTGATCGACCGGCGCGAGCCCGGCCGCGAGACCTCCTACGGCAATGCCGGGGTGATCAGCCGCTCCTCGATCATGCCGCTCAACAATCCCGGCCTGTGGAAGAACCTGCCGAAATACCTGAGCAACCGGCATGCGGCGGTGCGCTATCGGCTCGGCCATCTCCTTGGTAACCCCGGCTGGATCCTCGGCTTCCTCAACGAGGCCAGGCCGGAGCGGCTCAGCCACCGCGTCGCGGCGCTGCAAAGCCTGACCGCGCCCGCCTTGCCCCTGCACAAGCGCTTGATGACCGAAGCCGGGATTGCCTGGCGCTTGCGCGACACCGGCTTCCTCGAGCTCTGGCGCAGCGAGGCCGGCGGGGCCGCCGCCGAAGCGCGCCGAACCTTCCTCGAAGATCACGGCGTCCGCGTCGAGGCGCTCGACCGCCAGGCCCTCTCAGCGCTGGAGCCCAGCCTGAACCCGATCTTCTCGGCGGCCCTGCACCACAAGGACAGCGCTTCGGTCGATTGGCCGGGCGCGGTGGTTGAGGCCTATGCCGCGCTGTTCGCCGCCCGTGGCGGCACGGTCCTGCGCGATGAGGTCACGGGCCTGTCGCAGCAGGGCGATGGCTGGCGCGTCACCGGCAAAAACACGCATTACGACGCCGATCTGGCAGTCGTCGCGCTCGGTCCCTGGAGCGCCGACCTGCTGCGGCCGCTCGGGCTCAAGGTGCCGCTCAATGTCGAGCGCGGCTATCACCGCCATTACAAGCCGGCGCAGGGGCGCTTCCTGAACCGTCCGATCTATGACGTCGAAGCCGCCTACATGCTGGCGCCGATGGAATTGGGCCTGCGCCTGACCAGCGGCGTCGAGCTCGCCCATCGCGACGCGCCCGACGACCACGCCCAGATCGAGCAGGTGCTGCCGCGGGCCCGCGAGGCCTTTCCGCTCACCGAGCCAGCCGAGGACACGACCTGGCGCGGCTCGCGCCCGACCCTGCCGGACTCCTTGCCGATGATCGGCGAGGCGCCGCGCAATCCCGGTCTCTGGCTCGCCTTCGGCAACCAGCATATCGGCTTCTCGACCGGGCCCGTGACGGGGGAGATCCTCGCCGCGCTGGTCTGCGGCGAAGCGGCTCCGGCCGACCCGGCGCCTTTCGCGCCGGGTCGCTACCTGTCTTAGGTGTCATACCGGCGCAGTCGGCCGCGCCGGATCGCTGGTGACAGTTTTCGCCACGCTGTCACCAAGGCCTGACCAGTTGACCCTAGCGGTCGCCAGCATCAGCGTCGCCAGCGCGACGAAGGCGCCGATGGCCCCCGCGAGCAGGGCGAAATCCTCCGATTTCAGTAGGGCGTAGACCAGTCCGTAGCCGGTGGTCAGGATCAGGCCAAGCACCGCGCCGCGTGCGAAACTGCGCAGGACGAGGCCGATATAGAGCGCGATCAGCGCCGTCGTCGCAGCTGCCGCGACGAGATAGGCGGTCAGGAAGCCGAGATGCTCCGCCAGCGACAGCAGCAGCACGTAGAACAGCACCAGCGCGAAGCCGACGAGCGTGTACTGCACGGCATGGAGGTTATCGCGCGCCACCAGCTCCAGCCCGAACACGGCGAGGAAGACCGCCCCGACGAACAGGATCGCGTATTTGATGGCGCGATCGACCAGCTGGTAGAGATCGACAGGCTGGTAGAAGCGCGCGCCGACGCTGCCGGCGAGGAAGGTCGCATCGGTGCGCCGGTTGTCATGGCTGAAGGCCAGCGGCAGGTTGCGCGCCAGATGCGAGACCCGCCATGAGGCCGAAAAGCCGTTGGCGTCAATCACCCGGTCATCCGGCAGATGCGCGCCGGAAAAACTCGGATGCTGCCAGTTGGAGCTCATCCGGATCGCGCTGTTCTTGGCCAGCGGCACGATCGACAAGCTGCGCGAGCCATTGAGATCGAGCGCGACCTGGACCGAGAGTGGCTTGGTCAGGTCGACCTCGCGCAAGGCGGCATGAATGCCGTTGCCTTCGCGGATGCCGGCGCCGAAGGTCGGCTCGAACTCGATTACTGCGCCATCACGGATCTGAGCCGTGGCGCGGTTCTTCAAGCCGCGGACATCGGCGACCCCGACGGCCAGCACCGCCTCGTTCCAGAGCGGCTGTACCGTATCCGAGGTGATCGCCTTGAAATCGGGTGGCAGGAAGCGCGCGTTCAGCGTGACCTTGCCGCGATAGACCGGCACGTCGAAGATCGAGCGGCGCCGGATTTCGGTCTGCGCTTCCGAGCTGGCCTGGAGGTCGTCCGGCAGGAAGACCGCGACCTCGCGCGTCGGCGCGGCATTGGCGATCTTGGGCGGCACTAGATAGGGCACCATCAGCACCGGCCCGCCGACGATCTGCTCGCGGCCCCAGGCCTCGCCGATCTCGCGCGCCGCCTGACTGGCGGTTGCCGAGCGCTCGCTGCGCAGCCCGGAGACGAACATCAACGGGATCAGCAGCAGCAATGCCAGAAAGCCGATGACGAAGAATTTCAGGCCGGGACTGCGCCCGAACCGCCTCGGGTTGATGCCGGCGGGAAAGGCCGGAGGTTCAGGCTTGCTCTCGTTCTGGTGCTCTTGCTCTTGCGACATGATTCGCCCTCATGCAGTGACTTAGCGTCAGCAGGAGAGCGCGGCGTCTTGTCGCGGGCGTGATCGATTGAGGGCCGAAAACGGCGGAATCGGCGGCGGAATTGCGGAAAGCCGCCGGAAGCGCAGGCCGTCACGTCAGACGGCCGCGCCAGTAGATTCAGACCGCCTCAGACCTGGCGGGTCACCATCATCTTCTTCACTTCCGCGATCGCCTTGGCCGGGTTGAGGCCCTTCGGGCAGGCATTGGCGCAGTTCATGATCGTGTGGCAGCGATAGAGCCGGAACGGGTCCTCGAGATCATCGAGGCGCTCACCGGTGGCTTCGTCGCGGCTGTCGATCAGCCAGCGATAGGCCTGCAGCAGCGCCGCAGGGCCGAGATAGCGATCGCCGTTCCACCAATAGCTCGGGCAGGAGGTCGAGCAGCAGGCGCACAGGATGCACTCATAGAGGCCGTCGAGCTTTTCACGGTCCTCCTTGGCCTGCGACCACTCCTTTTCCGGCGCCGGCGTCGTCGTCTTGAGCCAGGGTTCGATCGAGGCGTGCTGGGCGTAGAAGCGGGTCAGGTCCGGAACCAGGTCCTTGACCACCGGCATATGCGGCAGCGGGTAGATCGCGACCTTGCCCTTGGCCCCGCACTCGTCGATGCCGGTGGTGCAGGCGAGGCCGTTCTTGCCGTCCATGTTCATGGCGCAGGAACCGCAAATGCCCTCGCGGCAGGAACGCCGGAAGGTCAGCGTCGGGTCGACCTTGTTCTTGATCCAGATCAGGGCGTCGAGCACCATCGGCCCGCAATCCTCGCGGTCGACATAATAGGTGTCGGTGCGCGGGTTGGCGGTGTCGTCGGGATTCCAGCGATAGATCTTGAACTCGGTGACCTTCTTGGCGGCAGCCGGCTTCGGCCAGGCCTTGCCCTCGGTAAGGCGGGAGTTCTGCGGAAGAGTGAATTCGGCCATCTGTCAGATCGTCCTCAGTACACCCGCGCCTTCGGCTTGATGTATTCGATGTCGTTCGAGAGCGTGTAGGTGTGCACCGGACGGTCATCGAGCGTGACCGTGCGCTTCTCGTCATCGATCCAGGCGAGCGTGTGCTTCATCCAGTCCTTGTCGTCGCGGTCCGGATAGTCCTCGCGGGCATGGGCGCCACGGCTCTCCGGACGCTGCAGGGCCGAGTCCATGGTGACGACCGCCTGGGTGATCAGGTTCTCGAACTCCAGCGTCTCGATCAGGTCCGAGTTCCAGATCAGCGAGCGATCGGTGGTGCCGATGTCGGTGATGCCGCCCCAGACCTCGTGGATCAGCTTGTGGCCCTCTTCCAGCGTCTCGCCGGTGCGGTAGACCGCGCAGTTGGCCTGCATGATCCGCTGCATCTTGTCGCGCAGCACCGCCGTCGGCGTGCCGCCCTTGGCGTTGCGGTACTTGTCGAGGCGGGTGAGCGAGAGATCGGCCGAGTTCGCCGGCAGCTCCGGCTGCTTCTCGCCGGCCCTGACGGTCTCGGCGCAGCGCAGGCCCGCCGCACGGCCGAAGACGACGAGGTCGATCAGCGAGTTTGAGCCGAGGCGGTTGGCGCCGTGCACGGAGACGCAGGCGGCTTCACCGATCGCCATCAGGCCTGGCACGACCCGGTCCGGATCGCCGTCGACCTTGGTCAGCACCTCACCGTGGAAGTTCGTGGGGATGCCGCCCATGTTGTAATGCACCGTCGGAATCACCGGGATCGGCTCGCGGGTGACGTCGACGCCGGCGAAGATCTTGGCGCTCTCCGAAATGCCGGGCAGGCGCTCGTGCAGGATCTTCGGGTCGAGATGGTCGAGGTGCAGGTAGATGTGGTCCTTGTCCTTGCCGACGCCGCGGCCGGCCCGGACCTCCATCGTCATCGAGCGTGAGACGACGTCGCGCGAGGCGAGGTCCTTGGCGCTGGGCGCATAGCGCTCCATGAAGCGCTCGCCCTCGGAATTGGTGAGATAGCCGCCCTCACCGCGCGCGCCCTCGGTGATCAGGCAGCCCGAGCCGTAAATGCCGGTCGGGTGGAATTGCACGAACTCCATGTCCTGCATCGGCAGGCCGGCGCGCAGCACCATGCCGCCGCCGTCGCCGGTGCAGGTATGGGCCGAGGTCGCCGAGAAATAGGCGCGGCCATAGCCGCCGGTCGCCAGGATCGTCTGCTGCGAGCGGAAGCGGTGCAGCGTGCCGTCATCGAGCTTGAGCGCGAGCACGCCGCGGCAATGCCCGTCCTCGTCCATGATCAGGTCGATGGCGAAGTACTCGATGAAGAACTCGGTGTTGTAGCGCAGCGCCTGGCCATAGAGCGTGTGCAGCATGGCGTGGCCGGTACGGTCGGCGGCGGCGCAGGTGCGCTGGGCCGGCGGGCCGTTGCCGAAATCGGTGGTCATGCCGCCGAAGGGGCGCTGGTAGATCTTGCCGCTCTCGGTGCGCGAGAACGGCACGCCCCAGTGCTCGAGCTCGTAGACGGCGGCGGGCGCGTTGCGCACGAGATACTCGATCGCGTCCTGGTCGCCGAGCCAGTCCGACCCCTTGACGGTGTCGTACATGTGCCACTGCCAGGTGTCCTTGCCCATATTGCCGAGCGAGGCGGCGACGCCGCCCTGGGCCGCGACGGTGTGCGAGCGGGTCGGGAAGACCTTGGAGATGCAGGCGGTACGCAGGCCGGCCTGCGAGCAGCCGACCGTGGCGCGCAAGCCCGCGCCGCCGGCGCCGACGACGACGACGTCGAAAGTATGATCGGTGATGGCGTAGACCTGGCCGGTATAGGCCGGGACGGGGCGGGCGCGGGTGATCGCCATGATCAGCCTCCGAACGAGATCTTCAGGAGCGCGAAGGCGCAGGCGGCGCCGACGGCGATCGCAAAGAAGGTGTTGGCCATCACGGCGACGAGCTTCAGCCCCTCATGATGGACGTAGTCCTCGATGACGACCTGCATGCCGAGGCGCATATGGACCGCGCCGGAGATGACGAAGAGAAGCATCAGGATGGCGACGATCGGGTTCGACAGCGTCGCGATGGCGGCGCCGTAGGGCTTGCCGATCAGCGAGATGACGACGCACAGGAAGGCGAGCGTCAGGATGACGTTGGCGACACCCGTGACGCGCTGCAGCCAGAAATGGCCGGTGCCGGACTTCGCCGAACCAAGGCCGCGGACGCGGCCGAGCGGGGTGCGCATCGAGGAGTTGGAGAGCATCTTCGTGTTCCTCAGCGCGTCAGGACGACGAGCCAGACCAGCACAGTGAGCACGCCGGAGGCGACGAGGTTGTACTTGGCCAGGTTCATACGGGTCTGCGGGTCGAAGCCGTAGCCGAGATCCCAGACGAAATGGCGGAGCCCGCCGACCATATGATGCAGCAGCACGAAGGTGTAGCCGAACAGAACGAGGCGGCCGAGGATCGAGCCCGCGATCCACTGCGCAGTTTCGTAGGCGGCTGGGCCGGACGCGGCCGCGATCAGCCAGAGCGCGATCAGCAGGGTGCCGCCATAGAGAGCCACGCCGGTGGCGCGGTGGGCGATCGACGCCGCCATGGTCCAGGACCAGCGGTAGATCTGCAGATGCGGAGAAAGCGGGCGCGCCGCCGGTCTGGACTCGGCCAAGTTCGAAACTCCCGACCCTTCAAGCTCACGAAGCGAAGATCGCTTGGTATCGTTCTAGAGTGAATGGCTGTCTAACGAAACCATCCTCGTGCTGCAATGCGGCAAGCGAATGGTCGGTTACAGAAAATCAAATCTGTAACTTTACCTGATCCTCGACCAGCCCGGAGGCCTGCCGGCGAAAAGCACCTAAAGCCGGACAAGCGCAGCTCGCCACCTTCCTCAGGACCGTATCGCACAGGGCGAGGACCATCCATGAAACTGGGTATAAGCCTTCCACAGTTCGACACCGAACTGAATACCGACACTTGCGATCCCTACAACAATGCTGAGTTGACCCTGACGCTCAAACTCGGCTTCCGGCAGATCAATCCCGCCGGCGGAGCGGCCGACGGCACCTACCACGACTATGGCCGCGCCACCGCGCCGACCCGCAAGATCGTCAAATGGACGGTCGGCAGCTGGAATCTGTGGCGGAAGAATTTTGTCGACACCGCAGCTCGCTTCTGGAACGGCAAGTTCTGGCTGTCCAACAATTTCCCGGTCTACGAACTCGAAAAGAACGGCACGAAATACCGCCCCAACATCTGGTGCCTGCTGAAGATCGAGGATCGCGACATCGCGCTCGGCGGCCACCATCACGTCATTGACGTGGTCCGGCTGCACAAGAGCGAGACCTGGTTCGGCTCGCATGCCAAGCTCTATGACAGCCTCGACACCAACTCGGTGCAGAAGGGCACCAACAGCAAGGGCAAGGCGATCATGCAGCGCGCTCATGTCCACGAGGTCGGCCATCTGCTCGGGCTGGGCCATGTCGACATCGGCAAGGCGCATTGCCCGCCAGGCGGCGATACCAACGCCTCGAATTGCTACGGCGTCGCCGACGTCGACAAGTATTCCGTCATGGGCCAGGGCATGCAGCTGCGCCTGAGCCACGCCATGCCCTGGCGCAAGGCGATGGTCGCGCTCTCCGGCAAGGGCAATGTGCTGACGGCGACCGATTGGGAGGCCAAGATGCAGCGCATCTATCCGCGCATTCCCGCCGAGGTCGCCAGCAATGCCATGCTCACGCACCGGCCCTTGCGCAAGTAAGCTTACTCAACCCGGCTGGACCGCCATGCCACGAACCACCTCACGAAACCTTTCGATGCTCATTCTCGTTCTGAGCGGAATGGCCGGCCTGCTCGGCCCCGCCCACGCCACAGGAAAGCGCTGCCAGATGAACGCGATCGAACGCTCCAAATGCATCATCGAGGCGATCCTCGCCGATATCAGCCGCACCTATAAGCAGGTCGGCGGCGGCGGGATCAGCGCGATCAAGCAGAATTCAACGACCTCCTTCACCGTCTCGATCTCGCAGGAGGAGCGCATCGACCTCTTGACCTACGAGGCGACGGTCGACGGCAAGGGCAAGGTCAGCGTCAAAAAGACAGGCGAAGGCACTCAGTAAGGTTTCCCCTCGGCGTCAGCGCGGCAGCAGCGCCCAGTAGTCGAAGTCGAGGATCACGCCGTCGGCATACTGGTCGCCATGCTTGAGCGGGTGCTCGTTGCAGGGCAGGTTCTTGGTCGCGACGAGGCGCAGGCGCAGCGCCCCGACATCCTCGCGGCCCGGCAGTTCGGCTGCCTCGAGCACTTCGCTCCAGGCGAAGACGGTATCGCCGGCGAACAGCGGCGAGACATGGCGCCCGGCATTGATCGCAGCGATATGGAAGGCGTTGCCGAGCCCATTGAAGGACAGGGCCCGCGCCAGACTGATGACGTGGCCGCCATAGATCAAGCGCTTGCCGAAGCGGGTCTCGCGCGCGCCATAACCGTCGAAATGCACCTTGGCGGTGTTCTGGTAGAGCCGGGTGGCAATCTGGTGCTCCGCCTCCTCGACGGTCATGCCGTCGACATGGTCGATGCGCTCGCCCGCCCGGTAGTCGCCCCAGCGGAAGGGCGAGCCGGCGAGTGCGTCGTCATAGGCTGCCAGATGCAGCGGCGGGCAGCCTTCACCGAGCGCCTCCGGGGCGACGCTCTTCGGCAATTCCGGCACCAGCTCGAAGGCGGCGGGAGTGCCTGGCTGGCGCTTGCGCACCAGCACCCAGCGGGCATAGCTCAGCACGATCTCGGCGTTCTGATTGCGGCCGATCGAGCGGACATAGACGATGCCGGCATCGCCGCCCGAGGTCTGCTTCAGTCCGATCACCTCGGACGTCGTCGAGAGTGTGTCGCCGGGGAAGACCGGTTTGAGGAAGCGCCCATCAGCATAGCCGAGATTGGCGACCGCATTGAGCGAGATGTCCGGCACCGTCTTGCCGAAGACGATGTGGAAGACGAGCAGATCGTCGACCGGAGCCGCCGGATAGCCGACCGCCTTGGCGAAGGCATCTGAGGACTGCACGGCGAAGCGCGGCCCATAGAGTGCGGTGTAGAGCGAGACGTCGCCGGCGGTCACCGTGCGCGGCGTCGCATGCACAATCGTCTCGCCGAGCCGGAAATCCTCGAAGAAGCGGCCGGGATTGGTCTTGCTGGGCGTGTCGGACATCGGCTTAGCTCTCGCGGCGGGCCTTCATTGTGCGCCGCGGCGAGGCTCGCCGTAAAGCTGCCCCGAAGTCGATGACTACCGGAAGTCGCGCGGCCTTAAGCCCGCATGGAACCAGGTGATCATCGAATAGATGTCGTAGACCGGCAGCCCCGTCGCCGCCTGCACCGCCGCCGCATAGGGCGGCATGTTGGTGCATTCGAGCACGATGGCGCCGACCTCGGGGTGTTTCTCGACCAGCCGCAGGGCCGCTTCGACCACGTCCTGCTCGGCAAGATCGATGTCCATCTCCTCCTTCTCGGCCTTGATCAGCACGCGAAAGAATTCACGGCCGTTCTCGGTGCCGGTCACCGGCATGTCGGCGGGAACGCCGACCGCCGTCAGGTGCTGCGGCGTCAGCGTCGCGGCCGAGACGGTGACGAGGCCGACGCGCTTGCCGGGCGGCAAGGTCGCCTGCACCCAGGGCACCTGCATCAGCGAGGAGGTCGCGACCGGCACGCCAACGGCAGCCGCGAGCTCCTGCTGAAACAGCGAGAGGAAACCGCAATTGGTGGTGATCGCCTCGGCGCCGAGCCGGACCAGCTCCTGCGCCGCCGCGATGAAGTCTGGGAGCAGCCCGGCCGCGCCCTTCAGCACCACCTTCTCCGGGCTCGCGCCCGAAACCACGCGATAGAGCACCGGGAAGGGCCAGGTCGCGGCATTGCCCATGTCGCCGAGGATGCGCGGAAAGCGCGCCTCCAGCATCAGCACGCCAAGCGGCGCGCCATAGACCGCCTTGCCACCCTTCGCTATGCCCCGCTTCGTCATGCCGTGATCTCAACCAGCTTCGTCAGATCGATATTGGCACCGCAGACGAGGACACCGAGGCGCTCGCCGGGCTGCGGCTTGTAGGAGCCGCTGATCAACGCACCCAGCGCAGCAGCACCGCCGGGTTCGACCGCCAGCCGGAAATCGCGCCAGAGCACGCGCTGCGCCTCGGTGATCGCCGCATCCGGCACCAGCGCGACATGGTCGACCGTACCTTCACAGACATCATAGACCAGTTGCCCGACATTGCGGGCACCGAGCGAATCCGCCGCGACAGAAGCGACCGTCACCGTCACTGGCGCCTTCGCTTCGAGCGCGGCTTGCAGCGCCCGCGAACCCTCCGGCTCGACGCCAACGACCTTGATGCTCGTACCAGCGAACCAGGCGGCAATGCCTGAGATCAGCCCGCCGCCACCGACCGCGACGAGGACGGTGTCGAGATCGGGCTCCTGGCTCTGCCATTCGCGGCCGAGCGTGCCCTGGCCGGCAACCGTCTCCTTGGCCGAGAAGGGATGGATCTTCAGCGCGCCGGTCTCGGCCACGAACTTGTCGCAGGCGGCCTGGGCGTCATCATATTGCGCGCCGCCGATCCGGACCTCGGCGCCGAAGCGGCGGATCGCCTCGATCTTCGCCGCCGGCGAGATCTCCGGCACGAAGATCGTCGCCTTCACGCCGCGCTTGCCGGCCGCATAGGCGACGGCAGCGCCATGATTGCCGCCGGAGGCCGCGGCGACGCCGGCAGCGGGCACATCCAGCGAGAGCAGGTTGTTGAAGGCGCCGCGTGTCTTGAACGAGCCGGCATGCTGCAAACATTCGAGCTTGAGCGAGACGTCGGCGCGCGAGCCGAAGGCGCCGGTGCCAAGCCGCATCACCGGGGTGGTGCGGGCATGGCCGGCAATACGATCAGCCGCGGCCTCGATCATCGGGCGCGGCACGGGCTTCTCTGTCATGGTGGGATCCTGGACGAGGGAGCGATCCGCGACATAGGTCCAGATCGCGATAGGTAGGCCTTGGCTATCGCGTCCCGGTGGATCGGGGAAGGGCTTGCCGCGCCCGGCGGCAATGTGCCGGGCGACGACCAACGCCGCAAGCGCATCGAGCGCATCGTCGGCCGCAGCGCCGCGCGGCGGTTTCGCTTGGACGATTCCCTCCGGCAGCCCGGCCGTCAGCAGCAAGGCGCGGCGCTCGGCCATCCCGGCCGGGTTGACGACGCCCTTGATCTTCTTGGGATGCACGAGAGGCGCGCCGCGCATGGTCCGAAAGGCGAGTTCCGGATGCGTTTCGAAGATGCGCTCCCGCCATTCCGGTTCGGTCCGCAGCAGCGCATCGATCTCGCGGATGCGCGGGAAGAGATGGAAGCCCTGTTTGGAAACCTTGCGCGGCGGCTCCGAGGTCGCCAGCGCCAGGCCGCAGACCTCGCCATAGTCCTCCGCCTGGACCGCGCTGCGCGAGGGGATCGAGAACACCGAGGATTGCCGCTCGCCAAGCAGCGCCCGCACCGCCTGCTCCGGCCCACGCCCCGAGTCGATGATCCGGTCCGGCAGCCCGATCGGCATGTCCACCGCAATCAGGGCCGGCACAGGCGAGCCGGCAAGCAAATCGGTCCAGCGCTGGAAGATGCGGAAGAAGGGCGGCTCCTGCCCCACCTGGTCGGCGAAGGCCGCGATCCAACCCGCCTTGCAGCCGTCGACACCCGCAATCCAGCCCTTCACCAGTCTGTCATCCATCTTTTGCAGAACTGACATTGCATTGCGGCGCGATCTACTGTGCACTGCAGCGAACCCGGCGACCCTCAATCCGGAGAGACACTATGACTGACATCCGTCCGCGCCGCAGCGTCCTCTATATGCCGGGCTCCAATGCCCGCGCGCTGGAGAAGGCCCGCGAGATCGCCGCCGACGCGCTGATCCTCGACCTCGAGGACGCGGTCGCTCCGGATGCCAAGGAGCTGGCACGCGAGCAGGTCTGCGCCGCGGTGAAGGCCGGCGGCTATGGCCGGCGCGAGCTCGTCATCCGTACCAACGGCATCGACACGCCTTGGTTCGACGCAGACCTCGCCGCCGCCACCGAAGCCGCGCCCGACGCGATCCTGATCCCGAAGGTTTCTTCGCCCGAGACGCTCATCGAGATCGGCCACCGCCTGACCGGACTTTGGGCCAAGCCGGAAACGCAGATCTGGGCGATGATCGAAACGCCTCTCGCCATCCTTGATTGCGAGAAGATCGCCAGTGCTGCCCGCGATCCCTCAACACGCCTCGCCTGCTTCGTCCTCGGCACCAACGATCTCGCCAAGGAGACGCGGGCCCGCTTTGTGCCCGGCCGTGCACCGATGCTGCCCTGGCTGACCACGGCGATCCTCGCCGCCCGCGCCCATGGCGTCGACGTCATCGACGGCGTCTACAACGATCTCAAGGACGAGGCCGGCTTCAAGGCCGAATGCGAGCAGGGGCGCGATCTCGGCTTCGACGGCAAGACCCTGATCCATCCCAACCAAGTCGCGTTGGCGAACACCGTCTTCGCGCCTGAAGAAAGCGAGCTGACCCGCGCCCGCGCCATCATCTCCGCCTTCTCCGAGCCCGAGAACGCCGACAAGGGTGCAATTCAGCTCGACGGCCGCATGGTCGAGCGCCTGCATGCCGAAATGGCCAAGCGGGTCGTCGCGCTGGCCGAGGCGATCGCTGCCTGACCGACCCGACAGAGTGCAGATGCAAAAAAGGGCCGGGAGGAAGCTCCGGCCCTTTCCAATTCTTCCGAAGCGACAGGCGGCTCAGGCGGCCTTGCGCTGCTCGAACACGCCCTTGAACTCGCGCAGCTGCACGAGCTGATCGTGCAGGCGCTTCTTCTCGGCCTCGTCATGCGAGCCTGCATGGCGGGTCTCGGCGGTCAGGATTTCCTGATCGAGCACGGCGTTGTCGACGTCCTCGATGAAACGGGCCTGCTCGGCCAGGATCGTCACGCTCGTCGCGTTGACCTCGGCGAGACCGCCCGAGACGAAGAATTCCTTGCCGTTGCTGGCGCCGGTCTGGACCAGGACGATGCCCGGCTTCAGCACGGCGACGACCGGCGCATGACCGGCGAGCACGGTCATCTCGCCTTCGACCGACGGCACGATGACGCTGACGGCATCACCCGAGAACAGGATGCGCTCCGGCGAGACGAGTTCGAATGTGAAGGTGGCCATCGTATCTCTTTCCTCGGCTCGTCATGGTCGGGCTTGACCCGACCATCTCGGAAACCAGCGCCCTCTGGTCGAGAGATTCTCGGGACAAGCCCGAGAATGACGACCTTAATGACGCGAGTCGGCAGCCTTAGGCCGCTTCGGCGGCCAGGCGCTGAGCCTTCTCGATGGCTTCGTCGATCGAGCCGACCATGTAGAAGGCGGCTTCCGGCAGGTGATCGTACTTGCCCTCGACCAGGCCCTTGAAGCCCTTGATCGTGTCTTCGAGCGCGACGAGCTTGCCCGGCGAACCGGTGAAGACTTCGGCGACGAAGAAGGGCTGCGACAGGAAGCGCTCGATCTTGCGGGCGCGGGCGACGGCGAGCTTGTCCTCTTCCGAGAGCTCGTCCATGCCCAGGATCGCGATGATGTCCTGCAGCGCCTTGTAGCGCTGGAGGATCTGCTGGACCTGACGGGCGACGCCGTAGTGCTCGTCACCGACGATGGCGGCAGAGAGCATGCGCGAGGTCGAGTCGAGCGGGTCGACCGCCGGGTAGATGCCCTTTTCCGCGATCGAGCGCGAAAGCACGGTCGTGGCGTCCAGGTGGGCGAAGGAGGTCGCGGGCGCCGGGTCGGTCAAGTCGTCGGCCGGCACGTAGATCGCCTGCACCGAAGTGATCGAGCCCTTGTTGGTGGTGGTGATCCGCTCCTGCAGGTTGCCCATGTCCGTGGCGAGCGTGGGCTGATAGCCCACCGCCGACGGAATGCGGCCGAGCAGCGCCGACACTTCCGAGCCGGCCTGGGTGAAGCGGAAGATGTTGTCGACGAAGAACAGCACGTCCTGGCCGCGGTCGCGGAAGTCTTCCGCGACGGTCAGGCCGGACAAGGCGACGCGCATGCGGGCGCCCGGAGGCTCGTTCATCTGGCCGTAGACGAGCGCGCACTTCGAGCCTTCGCCGCCGCCCTTCTTGTTCACGCCCGACTCGATCATCTCGTGATAGAGGTCGTTGCCCTCGCGGGTGCGCTCGCCGACGCCGGCGAACACCGAATAACCACCGTGGGCCTTCGCGACGTTGTTGATCAGCTCCATGATCAGAACGGTCTTGCCGACACCGGCGCCGCCGAACAGGCCGATCTTGCCGCCCTTGGCGTAAGGCGCCAGGAGATCGACGACCTTGATGCCGGTGACCAGGATCTGCGCTTCCGTCGCCTGCTCGGCATAGGACGGAGCCGGCTGGTGGATGCCGCGGGTGCCCGAGGTCTTGATCGGACCGGCTTCATCGACCGGCTCGCCGATGACGTTCATGATGCGGCCGAGGCACTCGTCGCCGACCGGAACCGCGATCGGGGCGCCAGTGTCGGTCACCGCCTGGCCGCGGACCAGACCTTCGGTCGAGTCCATGGCGATGGTGCGGACCGTGTTCTCGCCGAGGTGCTGGGCAACCTCGAGGACGAGGCGATTGCCGAGGTTGTCGGTCTCGAGCGCGTTCAGGATCTCCGGCAGCACGCCGTCGAACTGCACGTCGACGACGGCGCCGATGACCTGGGCGACGCGGCCGGTGCCGGTGTTGGCGGACTTGTCGGCGGTCTTGGTCTTGGTAGCGGCTTTGGCCATGGTTCGAACCTCGGATTCGCGTTCAGCGTGTCGGATGGCCGGCACGCCGGCCTGAAATTAGGCGGTTAGAGCGCTTCCGCGCCGGAGATGATCTCGATCAGTTCCTTGGTGATCATCGCCTGGCGCGAGCGGTTGTAGAGCTGCGTCTGCTTCTTGATCATCTCGCCGGCGTTGCGCGTGGCGGAGTCCATCGCCGACATGCGCGCGCCCTGCTCGGAGGCGGCGTTCTCCAGGATCGCCCGCAGCACCTGCACCGTGAGGTTGCGCGGCAGCAGCGTCTCGAGAATCTCGCTCTCTTCCGGCTCGTAGTCGTAGACCGCGTCGGTCGTCTTGGCGCCGGCCGGAATCTCGGCCGGAATGATCTGCTGCGCGGTCGGAATCTGCGAGATCACTGACTTGAACTTCGAGAAGAACAGCGTCGCGACATCGAACTCGCCATTGGCGAAGCGCGTCAGGATGTTCTGCGCGATCGTCTCGGCATTGGCGAAGCCGAGCTGCTTGAAGGCACGCAGGTCGACGACTTCGATGATGTCGGCGGCGAACTGCCTGCGCAGGATATCGAAGCCCTTCTTGCCGACGCAGATGATCTTGACGGTCTTGCCCTCGGCCTTGAGCGCGTTCGCCTTGTCGCGGGCGAGACGGGCGATCGAGGAATTGAAGGCGCCGCACAGGCCGCGCTCGGCCGTGCAGACCACGAGCAGCTGGACCTTGTCGGAGCCCGTGCCGGCGATCAAGCGCGGCGCGCTGCCATTGGCGAGCCCGCCGGCGAGATTGGCCAGCACCGCCTCCATGCGCTCGGCATAGGGACGCGCAGCCTCGGCGGCCGTCTGCGCCCGGCGCAGCTTAGCCGCCGCGACCATCTGCATGGCCTTGGTGATCTTCTGCGTCGCCTTGACCGAGGCGATGCGGTTTCTAAGGTCCTTCAAGGACGGCATTTGGCGCTCTCACCCCGTCATGGCCGACCATAAGCCGACCATTCACGATTTGAACCTCATTCTCGCTCACCACGCCGTCGCGACAGCGACGACGTGACCGGCCGGGCAAGCCCGGCCATGACCTTCGTCAGGCGAACGACTTGGCGTAGCCCTCGACGATGCCCTTCAGCTTCGCCGCATTCGCATCCGAAAGGTCCTTCGACGAGCCGATCTCGCTCAGCAGGTCGGCATGCTTGCCGCGCACCAGCGAAAGCAGGCCGTCCTCGAAGGCACGGACCTTGTTGACCGGCAGCGGATCGAGATAGCCGTTGACGCCGGCATAGATCACGACCGTCTGCTCTTCCATCTTCAGCGGCGAGAACTGGCCCTGCTTCAGGAGCTCGGTCAGGCGGGCGCCGCGGTTGAGCAGGCGCTGCGTGACGGCATCGAGGTCGGAGCCGAACTGGGCGAAAGCGGCCATCTCACGATACTGGGCGAGCTCGCCCTTGATCTTGCCCGCGACCTTCTTGGTCGCCTTGGTCTGCGCGGCCGAGCCGACGCGCGACACCGAGAGACCGACGTTCACCGCCGGGCGGATGCCCTGGTAGAACAGGTCGGTCTCGAGGAAGATCTGGCCGTCGGTGATCGAGATCACGTTGGTCGGGATGTAGGCCGAGACGTCGTTGGCCTGGGTCTCGATGACCGGCAGCGCCGTCAGCGAGCCGTTGCCGGCAGCGTCGCCCATCTTGGCGGCGCGCTCGAGCAGGCGGGAGTGCAGATAGAACACGTCGCCCGGATAGGCCTCGCGGCCCGGCGGGCGGCGCAGCAGCAGCGACATCTGGCGATAGGCGACGGCCTGCTTCGAGAGGTCGTCATAGATGATGACGGCGTGCATGCCGTTGTCGCGGAAATACTCGCCCATGGCGCAGCCGGCGAAGGGCGCCAGGAACTGCATCGGGGCGGCGTCCGAGGCGGTCGCCGCGACGACGATCGAGTACTCGAGCGCGCCGCGCTCTTCGAGCACCTTCACGAACTGGGCGACGGTCGAGCGCTTCTGGCCGATCGCGACATAGACGCAGTAGAGCTTCTGGCTCTCGTCCGTGCCTTCGTTGATCGCCTTCTGGTTCAGGATCGTGTCGAGCGCCACTGCGGTCTTGCCGGTCTGGCGGTCGCCGATGATCAGCTCGCGCTGGCCGCGGCCGATCGGGATCAGGGCGTCGATCGCCTTGAGGCCGGTCGCCATCGGCTCGTGCACCGACTTGCGCGGGATGATGCCGGGCGCCTTCACGTCGACGCGCGAACGGGCCTTGGTCTTGATCGGGCCCTTGCCGTCGATCGGGTTGCCGAGCGCGTCGACGACGCGGCCCAGCATTTCCTTGCCGACCGGCACGTCGACGATGGCGCCGGTGCGCTTGACGGTCTGGCCTTCCTTGATCTCGCGGTCGGAGCCGAAGATCACGACGCCGACATTGTCGCTCTCGAGGTTGAGGGCCATGCCGCGCACGCCCGACTCGAACTCGACCATCTCACCGGCCTGGACCTTGTCGAGGCCGTAGACGCGGGCGATGCCGTCGCCGACGGAGAGAACCTGACCGACCTCGGTAACCGAGGCTTCCGAGCCGAAGTTCGAGATCTGCGACTTCAGAATAGCGGAGATTTCAGCGGCGCGGATGTCCATCAGCCGACCTCTTTCATGGCAAGACGAATAGAATTGAGCTTGGTTTTCAGGGACGCATCGACCATCCGCGAACCCATCTTGACGATGAGGCCGCCGATGATGGCCGGGTCGACCTTCACGGAAACGTCGACATCCTTGCCGGCGACATCCTTGAGGGTCGCGGCGATGTCCTTGAGCTGGGTGGCCGAGGGCTGCTCGGCGAGCGTGACCTCGGCGCTGACCACGCCCTTGGCTTCGGCGACCTTGGCGCGGAAGGCGCGGATCATGCCCGGCAGCGCGAACAGGCGGCGCTTGCTGGCGACGAAGCCGATGAAGTTGGCGGCACTGCCGGAGATGCCGGCCTTGGCGGTGAGCGCGGCGACGGCGGAAACCTGATCCTGGGTGGAGAAGGCGGGGCTTCCGATCAGGCGCTTGAGATCGTCGCTCTCGGCGATCATCGCGCTGAAGGTGTCGAGATCCTTGGCGACGGCGTCGACCGTCTTGGCCTCACTGGCCAGTTCGAACAGAGCCGTCGCATAGCGCTCGGCCACGCCCGAGACAGGGGATTGTTCCTGCGATCCGCCCTCGGCCACGCTCTCGCTCTCTCTTCCAGGGGACTGCTCCGGCGACCTTCTGACGAAGGTGGAGTGCATATCCCCGACGCTGCGGTGATCAAGCGCACGACAAACCTGTTCCAGGGCTTTCGGCGCTTGGATTGCGGCGGTGCGATAGCATGGGGTTTCGGGGGGCGCAACCGACGAAGTACCCGCCTCTCATGCTTTGGATGCGGTCGAAAGAAGCAGCCGGCGCAGTGCGCGGCGGCCAGCACACCCGCACAGCACGAATTCGGCTAAAGGAAGCTTTGCGGATCGACATCGACCGCGACCCTGACCGAGCCCTTCGGCCGCGGCGCGCGCTTCAGCCAGGCGCGCAGGTAATCCTGCAGGTTGATCTCGCGTGAAGTCCTGACGATCAGCCGCATGCGGTGACGCCCGCGCAAGATCGCGAGCGGCGCCTCTGCTGGCCCGAGGACGGCGACGCCGGCTGGCGCCTCGGCGCAGCGGGCCAGCGCCCGCGCATGTGTCTCGGCCTCGGCTTGCGCATTGGCCGAGACGATCAGCGCCGCGAGACGGCCGAAGGGCGGCAGGCCCGCTGCCTCCCGCGACGCCGTCTCGGCGGCATAGAAGCGCTCGGGATCGCCGGAGATCAGCGCTTTCAGCACCGGATGGCCCGGATCGTGCGTCTGCAGCAGCGCCCGCCCCGGCTTCTCGCCGCGCCCGGCCCGGCCAGTGACCTGCCGCAGTACCTGGAAAGTGCGCTCGGCCGCACGCGGGTCGCCCGAGGTCAGACCGAGATCGGCGTCGATCACTCCGACCAGCGTCATTCCCGGGAAATTGTGGCCCTTGGCGACGAGCTGCGTGCCGATGACGATGTCGAACTCACCTTCAGCGACCGCCATCAGCTCCTGCTTCAGGCGCTCGGTGCCACCCGGAAAATCGCTCGACAGCACGATCGAGCGCGCCTGCGGGAACAGGGTCGCAACCTCTTCGGCGAGACGTTCGACGCCCGGTCCGCAAGCGACGAGGCTTTCGGGCTGATGACAGGCCGGGCATTCATGCGGCCTTCGCTCGACATGACCGCAATGATGGCAGACCAGCGCCCTCCGGAAACGGTGGTCAACCAGCCAGGCCGAGCAGTTCTTGCACTGGAAGCGATGGCCGCAATCGCGGCAGAGCGTCAGCGGGGCATAGCCGCGCCGATTGAGGAAGAGCAGTGACTGCTCCTTCGCCTCGAGATTGGCCTCGACCGCCTTGATCAGGCCTGTGGAGAGCCAGCGTCCCCGCTCCGGCTTGTCCTTGCGCAGGTCGACCAGGCCAAGTGTCGGCAATTCGCGCCCGCCATAGCGCTCCGGCAGCTTGAGATGGGTGTAGCGGCCGCGCTCGGCATTGACGCGGGTTTCGAGCGAAGGCGTCGCCGAGGCCAGCACGACCGGCGCGTTCTCGATCTTGCCACGCACCACCGCCATGTCCCGGGCATGATAGGCGACGCCATCCTCCTGCTTGTAGGCGGCCTCGTGCTCCTCATCGACGATGATCAGGCCGAGATCCCGGTAGGGCAGGAACAGCGCCGAGCGCGCGCCCGCCACCACCAGCGCCTCACCCTTGGCGATCGCCGCCTGCAGGCGCTCGCGCCTCCTCCCGCTCACGGCGGAATGCCACAGGCCCGGCCGCACGCCGAAGCGCGCCTCGAAACGGTCGATGAACTGCGCGGTGAGCGCGATCTCCGGCATCAGAATAACGCTCTGGCGCCCGAGCCGGATCGCCTCGGCGACGGCCTCGAAATAGACCTCGGTCTTGCCCGAGCCGGTGACGCCTTCGAGCAGCGCGACCTGCCAGGATTGCTTGCGCACAAGCTCGGCCAGCGCATCGCCGACCGCCCGCTGGTCGTCCGAGAGCTGCGGTCTGGCATGGTCGGGATCGGGCCGCGCCGCGATCGCCTCCTGCGGTAAGGGCTCTACGGAAAACGTGCCGGCATCGACGAGCGAATCGATCACCGCGGTGCTGACCGAGGCCGCCTCGGCCAGCGCCGACTTGCCGATCAGCAGCCCGCCCTCGGCGGCGGCCATGGCGCGCGCCCGGGCCGGCGTCATCCGCGCCGGCGGCGCCCCTACCAACCTGACGCCGAGCTTCGGTCGCTCCGGCGTATCGTCGGGCGGGCGGCGCAAGGCCAGCGCCAGCACCGAGCCCTTGGCGGCGAGCGTGTACCAGGCGACCCAGTCGACCAGCTTGCGCAGCGCCGGATCGAGCGGCGGCATGTCGAGCTTGCCGACGACCTTCTTCAGGTTGCCGCCGCGGCCGGAACCACGCTCCCAGACGACGCCGACCGTCTCGCGCGGGCCGAGCGGCACCTGCACGACATCGCCCGGCGCGAGCGTCAGCCCCGGCGGCACGGCATAGCTATAGGCCTGGTCGAGGCCGAGCGGGATCAGCACCTCGACCGTGCCGCCGCCCTGCCCTTCGTCGAGCGCATCGTCCATGCGCCCGTGTCTAGCACTGATTCGGCGCGAGAGCGGGCAGCAGCCTTCAGGCGGTCGCCGGCCGCTGCGCCATCAGCTTGCGCGTTGCCCAGACGAAGACCGGCCAGAGCAGCGCGCCGAAGGTCATTGCCGCCAGCACCGAGGAGACCGGCCGGCTGAAGAAGGGCAGGATCGAGCCGTCCGACTTGATCAGCGAGGTCACGAAGCTCTGCTCCACCATTGTGCCCATGACGATGCCGAGCACCATCGCCGCGACCGGATAGCCGTTCTTCTCCATCACGAAGCCGATCAGGCCGAAAATGGCGACGCAGTAGACCGCGAACAGGTTGTTGCCTGCCGTGGCGAAGGCGCCGACCGCGCAGAAGATCATGATCACCGGCATCACCGCCGAGCGCGGCGCGCCGACCACCTTGCTCGCCAGCCGGATCATGATGATGCCGAGCGGGATCATGATGATGTTGCCGATGATGAAGATGATGTAGAGCGCGTACATGCTCGACGCCTGCGATGTGAACAGCGTCGGGCCGGGGTTTAGCCCCTTCATGTAGAGCACGCCGATCGCGATCGCGGTGATCGTGTCGCCGGGGATGCCGAAGAGCAGCGCCGGCACCCAGCCCGAGGCGAGCGAGGCGTTGTTGGAGGCGCCGGCCTCGATCAGCCCCTCGGGATGGCCAGTGCCAAACTTCTCCGGCGTCTTCGAGAAGCGTTTGGCCATGGCGTAGCTGACCCAGGCCGCCATGTCAGCGCCGGCGCCTGGCAGCACGCCGATGATGATGCCGATCAGGTTCCCGCGCGCCTGCTGCTTAGGGTATTTCTTGGTCAGCTCCCATTGGCCCTTCAGGATCGAGCCGAGCCGGCGGTTCTCCAGCTTCGGCGGATCGCGCTCGGTCAGCGCGCGCATCACCTCGGCCAGCGCGAAGACCCCGACCAGCGCCGGAATCACCTCGATGCCGCCAAGGAGGTCGGTCGAGCCGAGGGTGAAGCGCGGCACGCCACCGGGATTGTCGATGCCGATGCAGGTGATCAAGAGGCCGAGCAGCATCGCCGCAATCGCCTTGATCGGCGAGGAGCGCGCCACCAGCGTCGAGCACATCAGCCCGAGCATGGCGAGCCAGAAGTTCTCATAGGTTGAGAAGGACAGCGCCATCTCGGCCAGCAGCGGCGCGATCAGCATCAGCGAGAGCGTGCCGGCGATGCCGCCGAGCGCCGAGAACCACAGGCAGATGCCGAGCGCGGTCTCCGCCTCGCCCTTGCGCGTCATCGCATAGGCTTCGTCGGTATAGGCGGCCGAAGCCGGCGTGCCGGGGATGCGCAGCAGGCAGCCGGGAATGTCGCCGGAGAAGATCGCCATCGCCGAAGCCGTGATGATGGTGGCGACTGCGGCGATCGGCGAGAGGTAGAAGGTGACGGGCACGAGCAGCGCCGTCGCCATCGTCGCCGAGAGGCCAGGCAGCGAGCCGACCAGAAGCCCGTAGACGGCGGAAGCGAAGATCGCGATCAGCACATCCGGGGCGAAGACGAGGCCGAAGGCCTGGATGACGGTGTTCATCGCGGCCTCACCAGGGGAAGGGCAGCAGGCCGCCGGGCAAGGGCACGCGCAGCAGCTTGAGGAAGATCAGGTTGATGACGAAGGGCGCGATCAGCGCGAGCGGCACGGCGAGCTTGAGTCTGGCGCCGAAGGCGAGGCTCGCGGTCAGCACCATGATCGCCGCCGTCGGCAGGAAGCCGAGCCGCTCGGAGACGAGCGCATAGAACAGCAGCAGCGCCGGCGGCAGCAGCGCCAGCCAGTTGCGCCAGGCCGGCAGCGGCTCGAGCAGCTCCGGCGCGCTATGACTCGCGACATCAGCCTCGGCGACCTCCTCGAAATGGCGGCCGACACCGAGCACGATCATCACGCCACAGAGCACCAGCCCGGCGCCGACCACCATCGGGAAGGCCGAGGGGCCGACCTGCTGGCCGGGCACGGGCGGCAGTTTCGAACCATAGAAGAAGGCGGCAGCGCCGAGCGTCGCGATGACGCCGCCGGTCACGCGGTCTGACAACAACATGCTGCGAATTCTCGTCGAACTGTGATTGCGCCGCGCCGGCGCCGACTGGAGCGGAGGAACGGGCGGGCGTCGTTCGCCCGTCCGCCCTGCTTGTGAGCGATCAGGCCTTGGCCAGGCCGGCAGCCTTCATCGCCGACGCCATCGAGATGTCGCTGTCGGCCATGAACTTGGCGAAGCCCGGACCGTCGGCGAACTTCATGCCGAAGCCGCGCGAGTTCATGAAGTCCTGGTACTCCTTGGAGTCGAAGGCCTTCTTCAGCGACGCCGTCAGCTTGGCCTGGATGTCGGCAGGCACGGCCTTGGGCGCGCCGATGCCGCGCCAGGCGCCGACCGAGTAGTTGATCCCCAGCGACTCGTTCAGCGTCGGCACGTCCTTGAACTGCGGATTGCGCGCGCTCGCCATGATCGCCAGCGCCTTCGCCTTGCCGGCGTCGATCATCGCCCGTGCTTCCGGCACCGAACAGGTGACGATGTCGATGCCGCCGGCCGCCAGATCCTGCATGCCGGGCGCGGCGCCGTTCGACGGCACCCAGGCGACATGGTCGGGTTTCAGCCCCATCGCGACCAGCCAGCCGACCAGCGCGAGGTGCCAGATGCCGCCCTGGCCGGTGCCGGACGCCTTGAGCTTACCATGCGGCGCAGCCTTGATCGCCGCCGCCAGCTCCTTGATGTCCTTGTAGGGGCTGGAGGCCGAGACCTGCACGCCCGGCGGATCCTCGTTCATCAGGCCGAGCGCGGCATAGTCGCTCGATTTCAGCTCGGTCAGGCCCTGATGGCGCATCATCGCGATCTCGACCGTCAGCATGCCGATCGTGTAGCCGTCCGGCGCTCCGGACGCGATCGCCTGGTGTCCGACGACGCCCGAGCCGCCGGTGCGGTTCACCACGTTGAAGGGCTGGCCGAGATCCTTCTCCAGCAACTGCGCGACGATGCGCGCCGTCGCATCCGTACCGCCGCCCGCACCCCACGGGCAAATCAAGGTCACCGGCCGGCTCGGATACTGTGCCTGGCCGATCGCCGGGCCTGTGATCAGCCCTGCCGCGCTTGCTGCCGCCGCGCCTTTGAGGACCGAACGCCTGCTGATTCTGCTCATTTTATCTCCCTCCCGTTCAATCGATTTAAAATTTGAAAGCTTCTTCGCCTCACGGCGCGGCTTCCTTGGTATTCTCGCTATCAGAGCCGATTGCCGCTGGCGAGGCAACCATCTTTGTATGCTGTATGCACGCCCTGCCCGGCGAGCGTCAAAGCCCGCAGGAGACGGGCACGACGCTCTTGCCGGAGGCCTCCGCGATCGCTCCGGTGCTCAGCTCGCCGCCAGCCGCCGCGGCAGCAGGCTTGGCATCGGCCTTCTCCAGCATTGCCCTGAGCTGCGCGACGCCGGCGATCGTATGATTGCGCTGCGGCGCGACGCCGGCAATCAGCCCTTTGTCCGAGGGGTTGGCGGTGACCAGTCCCGCCAGACGGCCCTGTCGGTCGAAGACCGGGCTGCCAGCCCCACCAGGCTGCAACGGCGCGAGTACCACATCGCTCATCACTTCTCCCGGCAGCGCGACCGCTGTGCGCGCGGCGGCGGTTCCGTCATAGGCGAGCACGACCACGGCCTCCTTCGCCGTCGGCGCAGCCTCCCGCAACCCGGGCACGACCCCGGAAGCCAATCCGGGCACGTCGAGCAGCGCGAGCCCGCTCGCCTGATCCTGCAACCGCAACTTTGCTGGCCGCGAGCCGACCTTGAGCCCCTTGCAGGGATCGACCGCTGCGCGCGCCGTCAGCACGAGCTCCTTGCCGACGAGGAGGCCGACGCCGAAGCGCTCGGTCACCGGCTGGGCTGGTGCAGTGGCAACTGGAGGAGCACCCGGCACTGCAGGCGTCGGAGCGAGAACTGGCGCCGGACCGCTCGGGAACGGCTCGAAACTGTCGGCGATCGCGGTCACCACCTTGTCGAAGGTTGCGGAGACCGCCTTGTCGTAGCCGATCGAGAAGCCGCGCAGGCCCGTTGGCCCCAATGCCTGCCGCCGGAAGAATTTCCCGGTCGGCGTCTCGCCGGCGACGACGAAGAAGCTCGGCTGCAGCAGCTTGTAGGTGACCTTGCGCTGGATGTTCGGATTGACCGCGATCGCCCGGTCGAAGATCGCCTGGAGCGGCTCGGTCGCAGGGCCTGCGCTGACATCGAGCGTGACCTTGCCATCTGCGCTCTGCCAGCGGCTGCCGCCGGCCGCCGTCGCCTCGCGCTTCGGCAGGAGCTTTTGCGGAATGCCGATACGCACGCCGGTCGGCTGGTCGGTGATCACGGCGAAGCCCGCCGCATCGCGCGCCGTCCTGGCGAGACGCGCAAGCTCCTGCCGTTCCGCCGGGGTCAGTTGCCCGTCAGGCTGGCCGCGTCCGGCCTTGAAGCCGTTCACGGCGCGGAAGGTCAGCGATCCGAAATTGCCGGTGGCGGCACTGTTGAGATGTCCGGTCCAGATCAGGTCTGACTGGATCGCCTTGCGCTCGACCTCCGGCAGCGCGGCATAGGCCTGCGTCGCCGCGGCCAAGCGCGGATCGGCCGGCTGCTGCGCCTGCGCGGCATTGAGGCAGGCAAGGATGGCGGCGATGCCGATCAGCGCGGGAACCTTGAACACAACCATCTCCTCGTTCCAGACCGCGCCGCGATGCGGCGCCATTCAGCGTCAGCCTTGCCGCAGAGGCAAGAGGCGAGAAGAGCTCTCCCGGCCGCAAGCCGAGTTGCGCCCGACGCGCCCGGTGCTAGCTTCGCGCAGCGCAATGCGATGACCCGTCATCGCGTCGACGCCTGCCGCGGCAACTATCGAGCCGCCCGCCTTTTCGGAGACCGAGCCATGCGCCATCTCGTCCGTCTCGCCCTCCTGCTCGGCCTGACTGTCGCCGCCGGACCCGCTTTCGCCCAGAAGGCCTATGTCCGGCCCGATCTCGCCAGCGACGGCCAGCGCCTGGAAGAGCGGCTGAAGCGCGAGGTCTCGGTCGGCCAGCGCCCCTTCGCCACCTTGCTGCGAGACGGCAGTGCCGCCCTCAATCGCGGCGACGCCCGCGCTGCCCTGCCGCTCGCCAATGCTGCAGCGGTGGCCGATCCCGCCAACCCCGGCGGCTGGCGCCTGATGGCACAGGCGGCGAGCGGCATCGAGCCGCGCGATTATCGCGAGCGCTACGAACTCCGCGAGCGCGCGATCAGCGCCGCCTATCTCGCCTATCAGCGCTCGACCTCGCGCCCCGACGAGGCCTCTTCGCTCGGCGTGCTCGCCCGCGTCTTCGAGAAGCATGAGCTCTGGCGCCCGGCGCTGACCACCTATCGCCTCAGCCTCGATCTTGCCGACAACGCCTCGCTGCGTACGGATTACGAGGCGCTGCGGGCCCAGCGCGGCTTCCGCCTCATCTCCAACAAGGTCGATTCCGACGCGGCGAGCCCACGCGCCTGCTTCGAATTCTCCGAGCCGCTCTCGCGCGGCCGCGTCGACTTCGCGCCCTATGTCGCCATCACCGGCAAGGGCGATTTCGCCGTCAGCGGCGAGGAGCGCCAGCTCTGCGTCGACGGTCTGCGCCATGGCGAGCGCTACGGCTTCGTCATCCGCCAGGGTGTGCCCTCGGCCATCCCCGACGAAAAGCTGCTGAAATCGGCCGATTACGAGGTCTATGTCCGCGACCGCGCCCCCTCCGTGCGCTTCACCGGCAAGAACTACGTGCTGCCGCGCACCGGCCAGCAGGGCGTGCCGGTCGTCTCGGTCAATGCCGACAGCCTCGATCTCGAAGTGATGCGCATCGGCGACCGCAACCTGATCGGCTCGGTCCATTCCGACGACTTCCTCAGCCAGCTCGGCAGCTACAATGCGGGCCAGATCGCCTCCGACAAGGGTTCGAGCGTCTGGAAAGGCACGATGGCGGTGAAGTCCGAGCTCAACAAGGACGTCACCACCGCCTTCCCGGTGCTGGAGGCGGTCGGCCGGCTCCAGCCCGGCGTCTATGTGATGTTCGCCAAGCCGACCGGCACCAGCCGGACCGCGAGCTCATCGGACGGCGACGGCGACTATGACGACGGCACCACCCGCGCGACGCAATGGTTCGTCGTCTCCGACCTCGGCCTAACCTCCTTTTCCGGGCCGGACGGCGTGCATGTGCTGGTGCGCTCGCTCGCCGATGCCTCGCCCGTCGCCAATGCGGAACTGCGCCTCATCGCCCGCAACAACGAGGTGCTGGCGACCGTCCGCTCCGACGCCAACGGCTATGCCCGCTTCGACGCCGCCCTCGGCAAGGGCCAGGGTGGCAATGCGCCCGGCCTCGTCACTGCCAGCGTCGCCGAGGATTACGGCTTCCTCGACCTGAAGCAGACCGCCTTCGACCTGTCGGATCGCGGCGTGAAGGGCCGCGTCGCCCCGGCCGGGCTCGACGCCTTCCTCTACACCGAGCGCGGGGTCTATCGCTCCGGCGAGACCGTCTACCTGACGACGCTGCTGCGCGATGCCAAGGGTGCCGCCGTCTCCGGCCTGCCGCTGACTCTCGTCGTCAGGCGGCCCGACGGCGTCGAGTACCGCCGCCGCCAGGTCGAGGACCAGGGCGCCGGCGGACGCGCCCATTCGATCCCGCTGATCTCCGGCGCACAGACCGGCACCTGGCGCGTCCAGGCCTATTCCGACCCGAAGGGCGCGTCGATCGGCGAGATCTCCTTCCTGGTCGAGGACTATGTCCCCGAGCGGCTTGAGCTGACGCTTTCGCCGAAGAAGCAGGTGCTGCAGGCCGGCGAGCCGGCCGAGATCGACGTCAACGCCCGCTATCTCTACGGCGCGCCCGGTTCCGATCTCGACGTCACCGGCTCGATGACCGTGCGCTCGGCGGCGCAGACCGCGATCCCCGGCTTCGCCGGCTACGAGGTCGGCCTGACCGACGAGGCCTTCGAGCCGCAGCAGGCCGAGTTCGAGGACGCCGCCAAGACCGGCGCCGACGGCAAGGTCACGATCGCCAACCCGGTTGCCCAGCCTGAGACCAACCGGCCGCTTGAAGTCGAATTGACCGTGCGCGTCGGCGAGCCGGGCGGGCGCGCCATCGCCCGCTCCGTCACCATGCCGATCGTGCCCAAGGGCGCCGCCATCGGCGTGCGCAAGGCCTTCAAGGAGGGTGAGCTCGGCAATGGCCAGACCGCGATTTTCGACGTGATCATGGCCCAGGGCGACGGCCGCCGCATCGCCCGCCAGGGCCTGAAATGGACGCTGTCCAAGGTCTCCCGCAACTATCAGTGGTTCTATCAGGACGGCCGCTGGAACTATGAGGGGGTCAAGACGACCCGCCGCGTCGCCGATGGCGATGTCGCCGTCGCCGTCGCCGAAAACACGCCGGCCCGCATCTCAGCCCCCGTACAATGGGGCAATTACCGGCTCGACGTCAGCGCCGACGGCGCCGAGGCGACCGAGACCAGCGTCTCCTTCAATGTCGGCTACGAGACCGACAAGACTGCCGACCAGCCGGATGTGCTCGACGTCGCCCTCGACAAGCCGTCCTACGGCAATGGCGAGAGCATGCAGGTGCGCCTGACCCCGCGCTTCGCCGGCAAGGCGACGCTCGCGGTGATGAGCGACCGGGTCGCCGAGATCCGCACCGTCGACGTGCCGGCCAATGGCACGACCGTGACCATCCCCGCCAAGTCGGACTGGGGCGCCAGCGCCTATCTCGTCGTGCTCGCCCATCGCCCGATGGACACGGCTGCGCAGCGCATGCCCGGCCGCGCCATCGGCCTCGCCTGGTTCAGCGTCGGCAAGGAGGAGCGCAACCTCGCCATCGATCTCGGCGCGCCCAATCTGGTGCGCCCGCTCTCGACGCTGTCGCTTCCGGTCAAGGTCACGGGTGCGAAAGCAGGCGAAGAAGCCTTCATCACCGTCGCCGCGGTCGATATCGGCATCCTCAACCTCACTCGCTTCGAGAGCCCCGATCCGACCAAGTACTTCTTCGGCCAGCGCCAGCTCGGCCATGAACTGCGCGATCTCTACGGCTATCTGATCGACGGCATGCAGGGCGTTCGCGGCGCGATCCGCTCCGGTGGCGACAGCGCCCCGCAGCTCAATGGCGAGGCGCCGACGCAGGAGCCGCTGGCGCGCTATTCCGGCGTGGTCAAGCTCGGGCCGGATGGCACCGCCAAGGTCGATTTCGAGTTGCCGGCCTTCAATGGCTCGGTCCGCGTCATGGCGGTGGCCTGGAGCGCCGGCCGCACCGGCCAGGCCAGCGCCGACGTCTTCGTGCGCGATCAGATCGTGGCGCAGGCGACGCTGCCGCGTTTCCTGGCGCTCGGCGACCAGTCGCGCTTCCACCTGCAGATCGACAATGTCGAGGGGCCGGCCGGCTCCTATCTCGTCGATCTCGACGTCAAGGGCCCGGTCGTCGTCGCTGCCGACGCGACCCGGCGCAGCATGACCATGGCCGCCGGCGCCAAGAGCTCGCTGACGATCCCCGTCACCGCCGCCGGGCTCGGCCGCGCCAGCTTCGACGTCAAGATCACCGGCCCGAACGGCATCGGCACGGTGCAGAACCTCGCCGTGCGCGTACAGCCCTCGACGCAAACGATCGCGCGCCGGATCGTCCGGCCGATTCCGGGAGGCGGCTCGCTCACCGTCTCCGCCGACCTGATGGCCGATCTCGTGCCGGATTCTGGCGCGGTCTCGGTCTCGGTTTCGCCGGTCGCAGCGCTCGACGTCGCGTCGGTGCTGAAGGCGCTCGACCGCTATCCCTATGGCTGCACCGAGCAGACGATCAGTCGCGCGCTGCCGCTGCTGGTCGTCAACCGGCTCGCCTCGATGGAGCAGCTGGCGCTCGACGGCAACGCCGATGAGCGCGTCACCGCCGCGATCGAACGGGTGCTCGCCCGCCAGGGCAACAATGGCTCCTTCGGCCTCTGGGGCGTCGGCGGCGAGGATCTCTGGCTCGACGCCTTCGTCACCGACTTCCTGACCCGCGCCCGCGAGCGCCAGTTTGCGGTGCCACAGACGGCGTTCAACATGGCGCTCGACCGCCTGCGCAACCAGGTCGTCAACACCAGCGAGATCAACAAGGAGGAAGCGGCTGGCATCGCCTATGCCCTCTACGTGCTCGCCCGCAACGGGCGGCCGGTGATGGGCGATCTGCGCTACCTCGCCGACAACAAGCTCGGCGATTTCGGCTCACCCCTCGCCCGCGCCCAGATCGGCGCCGCGCTCTCGCTGCTCGGCGACCGCACCCGCGGCCGCGCCGCCTTCAGCAGCGCGCTGGGAACGCTTCAGCAAACCAGCGATGACGGCCTGTCGCGCGCCGATTACGGCTCGCGGCTGCGCGACGGCGCCGGCATCCTCACTTTGATCGCCGAGAGCAATGGCGAGCGCGCCGACCTCTCCCGCGCCGCCGATGTCGTCCAGAACGCGCGCCAGAACGCGCGCTACACCTCGACGCAGGAGAACATGTGGATGGCGATGGCCGCCGCCGCCATGGCCAAGGACGCCGAGGGCATGGCGCTGACCGTCGACGGCGCCGAGCGTAAAGGCGCCTTCTACCGCACCATCCCGCAGGCGGCGCTGGAGGCAAAGCCCCTCGTCATCGGCAATCCCGGCACCGCCTCGGCCAATGCTGTGATCACGGTCTCCGGCATCCCATCGACGCCGGAGCCGGCGCTGAACCAGGGCTTTGGGCTGGAGCGCACGCTCTTCACCATGAAGGGCGAGCGGGTCGACCCGTCGCGTTTGCGCCAGAACGAGCGCTATGTCGTCGCGCTCAAGGTGACCGAGCCGGCGGCGCGCTATGGCCGGCTGCTGCTGGTCGACCCCGTCCCGGCCGGCCTGGAGATCGAGAACGCCAAGCTCACCGAGGGCGCCTCGGTCGAGGGCCTCAACTGGCTGAAGCAGGAGGTTTCGCCGGTGCATACCGAGGCGCGCGACGACCGCTTCGTCGCTGCCTTCGAGCGCAGCGGCGGCCGGAATGACCAGCTGAACTACACGGTCGCCTATATCGCCCGGGCCGTCTCGCCCGGCCGCTATGTCGCGCCGGCGGCGGTGATCGAGGACATGTACCGGCCGG
Organism: Bosea sp. Tri-49; assembly: GCF_003952665.1. Taxonomy (NCBI): domain Bacteria; kingdom Pseudomonadati; phylum Pseudomonadota; class Alphaproteobacteria; order Hyphomicrobiales; family Alloboseaceae; genus Allobosea; species Allobosea sp. Tri-49. The sequence continues at coordinate 4,685,987 of NZ_CP017946.1, read as the reverse complement.
ATCGCTTCGGGCGGACGGGCTTCGGCACGATCGAGATCACCTCGGCAAGGTGACCTCGTGAAAGCGCGGCCGGACAAGCGGGACGCCTCTTCCTTCTCCCCTTGGGGGAGAAGGTGGCAGCGCGAAGTGCTGACGGATGAGGGAAGTGAGGCGCAAGCCAATAACGGCCTCACCCAGTCGAACGGCCCTCATCCGTCTGCTTCGCAGACACCTTCTCCCTCAAGGGGAGAAGGAAGGCGCGCCTGGCATCGCCGGCTCGCCTATGCCGGCATAGGTGCCGCCGCCTTGATCGCAGCGACTACCGCCTCCCTCTTCTGGTACGCCTCGACCCTTCCCCCGCTCGACTTCGCCGCCGCGCGCGACCGTTCGACCGTGGTGCTCGACCGCGAGGGCAAGCTGTTGCGCCCCTTCGTCACCGCGGACGGGCGCTGGAAGCTGCCGGTCGGTGCTGATGACGTCGATCCGCGCTACCTCGCGATGCTCAAGGCCTTCGAGGACAAGCGCTTCGACGACCATGCCGGCATCGATCCGCTCGGCACTTTGCGGGCCGCGGGGCAGATGCTGGCGAGCGGCCGCATTGTCTCCGGCGGCTCGACGCTGACCATGCAGGTCGCCCGCCTGCTCGAACCGCGCCAGGAGCGCTCGCTCTCGGCCAAGCTCAGACAGGCGGTGCGCGCGATCGAGCTCGAACGGCGCTTCAGCAAGACCGAGATTCTCGACCTCTATCTCACCCTCGCCCCCTTCGGCGGCAATCTCGAAGGCGTGCGAGCCGCGAGCTTCGCCTATTTCGGCAAGGAGCCGAAGCGGCTCTCGACCGCCGAGGCGGCGCTGCTGGTCGCCCTGCCGCAATCGCCCGAGACGCGCCGGCCCGACCGTTTCCCGGAAATCGCACGCAAGGCTCGCGAGCGCGTGCTTGCCCGCGTCGAAGCCGCTGGGCTTGCAACACCGGACGAGGTCGCCGCCGCCCGCGACGAGCCGGTGCCGACGGCGCGCAAGCCCTTCCCCAGCCTCGCGCCGCACACAGCCGAGCAGGTCGTCGCCGAGGTTCCCGAACAACGCAGCCAGCGCCTGACCATCGATGCGCGCTGGCAGGCGAGCCTGGAGCAGCTCGCCCGCGAGCGCGCCATCGGCCAGGGGCCGCAACTCTCGATCGCGATCCTCGTCGCCGACAACGAGACCGGCGAGATCCGCGCCTCGGTCGGCGGCGTCGACTATTTCGACGCCGGGCGCGCCGGCTCGCTCGACCTGACGCAGGCGCTGCGCTCGCCCGGCTCGACGCTGAAGCCCTTCATCTACGCGCTTGCCTTCGACAACGGCCTCGCCCATCCCGAGACGATGCTGGAGGATCGGCCGACCCGTTACGGCCTCTATGTCCCCGAGAATTTCGACCTCGGCTTCCAGGGCATGGTCAGCGCCCGCAAGGCGCTGCAGCTCTCGCTCAATCTGCCGGCGGTGGAACTGCTTTCGGCCGTCGGTCCGCAGCGCTTCCTGTCGCGCTTGAAGGATGCCGGCGCGGCGATCGCCATGCCCAGGGACGGCGGCGCGCCAGGCCTCGCCATCGGCCTCGGCGGTCTCGGCATCACGCTCTCCGACCTGACCCGGCTCTATGTCGGGCTCGCCCGTGGCGGCGAGGTCGTGCCGCTGCATGTGAAGCCGGCGAGCGGCGCAGCCGAGCCGCCTTTGCGCCTCGTCGAGCCGGTCGCCGCCTGGTATGTCGCCGATACCTTGCTCGGCGCGCCGCCGCCGCTCAACGCCCCGCCCGGCCGGATCGCCTACAAGACCGGCACCTCCTACGGCTATCGCGACGCCTGGGCCGTCGGCTTCGACCGCAAGCATACGATCGGCGTCTGGGTCGGCCGCGCCGACAATGGTGCGGTGCCGGGCCTGGTCGGGCGGGTGGTCGCAGCACCGATCCTGTTCGACGCCTTCGCCCGCGTCGGCCTCGATCCCCGGCCGTTCGTGCAGCCGCCGGGCACGATCGCCGCTAGCAGCGCAACGCTGCCGCCGCCGCTCCGCCATCTGCGCCAGGACGTGCCGAAGACGGTCGCCGCGCTGGCAAACCCCAGCCTGAAACTCGCCTTCCCTCCTGAAGGAGCCAAGATCGACCTCGCCGCCTCGACGGTCGATGGCAGCCCTCAGCTCAACCTCAAGGTCTCCGGCGGCGTCGCGCCCTTCACCTGGCTGGTCGACGGCGCGCCGGTGATGGCGGCGGTGAAGCGCCGTGAGACCGCCTGGCAACCGCCCGGCAAGGGCTTCATGCGGATTTCGGTGATCGACGCCGCCGGTGCCAGCGAGAGCGTCTCGGTCAGGCTGCAGTAGCTCTCACTCGATCTTGACGCCGCTCGCCTTGATGATCGGTGCCCAGCGCTCGATCTCGGCTCCGACGAAGGCGCGCAAACCGGCCGGTTCCTGCAGCTCGGCCGAAGGGATTTCCGCTCCGAGCTCGTTGAGTTTCGCCTTCACCGTCACGTCGGCGAGCGCCGCCTTCAGCGCCTGGTTCAGCTTGGCGACCACCGCCGCCGGCGTGTCCTTCGGCGCGAACATCGCGTTCCAGACCTCGACCTTGAAATCGGGAACGCCACCTTCCGTGCTGGTCGGCACGTCCGGCAGCGCCGTGGCGCGAGCGGTCGATGCGACTGCAAGCGTCTTGATCGTGCCGGCGCGGTGCTGCGGCGCGACGTTCACCGCCTGGTCGCAGAGATAGTCGACCTGCCCGGCGACGAGGTCGTTCATCGCCGGGCCGGTACCGCGATAGGGCACGCCGTTCGGCTTGACCCCGACCACGGTATTGAACAGCAGGCAGGTGGTATGGCTGACCGAGCCGACACCGGCATGGGCGTTGCTCGCGGCTTTCTCATTGGCCTTCACCCAGGTGACGAACTCAGCGAGCGTACCGCTCGGGTGGGTCTTGCGTACGGTCAAGAAAATCGGGTTGGTGTTGACCAGCCCGACCGGGGCGAAATCCTCGACCGGGCGGTATTTCAGGTTCGGATTGAGCGAGACGGCTGCGGCATGCGTGCCGGTATGGCCGATCAGGATGACATGGCCGTCGGCAGGCGAGCCCATCAGGCGCTGCCCGGCGAGCGTACCGGCGGCGCCGACCGCGTTCTCGATGATCACCGGCTGGCCGAGCGTGCGGCTCATATGCTCGCCGACCAGGCGCCCGACGACATCGGTCGGCCCGCCCGCCGCGAACGGGATCAGCATGGTGACCGGCTTGCTCGGGAAGTTCTGCGCCTGCGCGATCGAAGCCGCGCTCGCCATGCAGGCGGCAGCCGCCGCCCTCAGCCAGAATCTGGTGCCAGTCCTCATGCCGTTCCTCCCGTTCGTGTCACGGGCGGCAGCCTGAGTTCTTGCTCATTGGGCGCCGCCGCCGGACGGTTAGCCTCGGGCGGCGGCGAAAGCGAATAGACGTTTCCGCTATAGGCTATCCGGATATCCTCTACCCGGACAGCCGATCATTCCGCCGGCTGCGGATGTGCCTCGGCCGAGGCATGGCGCGAGCCATGCTTGGTCCGTGCCATGTAGCTGTAGGCGACCGGCACGACATAGAGCGTGAGCAGCGTGCCGAAGGTCATGCCGCCGACAATCACCCAGCCGATCTGCGAGCGGCTCTCGGCGCCAGCCCCTTCCGCCAGCGCCAGCGGCACGGCGCCCAGCACCATCGCACCTGTCGTCATCAGGATCGGCCGCAGGCGCAGTTCCGCCGCATCGACGAGGGCGTCGATCATCTCATGCCCCTCCTCGCGCAGCTGGTTGGTGAATTCGAGGATCAGGATGCCGTGCTTGGTAATCAGGCCGACCAGGGTGATCAGGCCGATCTGGCTGTAGACGTTGAGCGTGCCGCCGGAGAAATAGAGGGCGGCGAGCGCACCCGTGAGCGAGAGCGGCACCGAGACCATGATCACGACGGGGTCGACGAAGCTCTCGAACTGCGCCGCCAGCACCAGATAGATGAAGCCGAGCGCCAGCAGGAAGACGAGCAGGATCGAGGATCCCGACTGCTTGAACTCGCGGCTCTGGCCGGAATAGTCGGTCTGGAACGAGGCCGGCAGCACCTTCGCGGCACCCTGCTCGAGCACAGCAAGCGCATCGCCAAGCGAATAGCCTGCCCCGGGCACGGCCGTAATCGTCGCCGAGCGCAGCTGGTTGAAGCGGATCAGCTCCTTGGGCGCGACGTTCTCCTCGATCTGGACGAGGCTGGAGAGCTGCACCGCCTGGCCGCCGCGGCCCATCAGATAGATCGACTGCAGCGCCTGCGGCGTGCTGCGCTCCGCGCCGGCGACCTGCAACATGACGTCGTATTGCTCGCCGTTCATGTTGAAGCGGGTGACCTGGCGCCCGCCGAGCAGGGTCTCCATGGTGCGGCCGATCACGTCGACACCGACGCCGAGATCGGAGGCGCGCTGCCGGTCGATCGAGACCTTGATCTGCGGCTTGTCGAGGATGAGGTTGGTCTCGATATTGGTCAGCGCCGGATTGCCCTGCACCTCGGCGATCAGCCGGTCGACGTTTTCCTTGATGGTGACGTAAGGGTCCGAAGACCGCAGCACGAACTCGACCGGCTTGCTGTTGGCGCCGCCCTGGCCGAGCGAGGGCGGATTGGTCGCGAACAGGCGGATGCCAGGGATCTGCGACAGCCCTTTGTTGATCTCGGCGACGAGGTCCTGCTGCTTGCGGTGGCGCTCTTCCCAGGGCTTCAGGCGTGCAAAGGCGATCGCCCGCGTCACATCCGGGAAGCCGACGATGACGAGATAGCTGTCGACCTCCTGGATCTTGCTGAAATAGTCCTCGACACGCCGGGCATAGTCGGCAGTGAAGGCCATGGTGGCGCCTTCCGGCGCCACGCCGATTGCGGTGATCGTGCCGCGATCCTCGACCGGTGCGAGCTCGGAGCGCAGATTGGTAAAGAAGAAATAGCTGCCGCCGGCGACCAGCAGCGCCAGCAGCACGACCACCGGCCTGACCGACAGCGCAAAGCGCAGCGAGCGGCGATAGCCACTGGACAGTGCCTCGAAGAAGCGCTCCAGGATGTTGTAGAGCCAGTTGTGCTTGTCGTGGTGCTTCAGCAGCTTGGCGCACATCATCGGCGTCAGCGTCAGCGCGACAAAACCCGAAACCAGCACCGCGCCGGCCAGCGTCAGCGCGAACTCGACGAAGAGCTTGCCCGTCCGTCCGGTCGAAAACGCCATCGGCGCATAGACCGCGACCAGCGTCAGCGTCATCGCGACCACCGCGAAGGCGATCTCGTTGATGCCCTTGATTGCCGCCTTGGTCGGCTCGACCCCGTCTTCTATATGGCGGTGGACGTTCTCGAGCACGACGATGGCATCGTCGACGACGAGGCCGATGGCGAGCACCATCGAGAGCAGCGTCAGCGTGTTCACGGTGAAGCCGAGCGCATACATCAGCGCGAAGGCGCCGATCAGCGAAACCGGAATCGTTACGAGCGGGATCAGCGTCGCGCGCAGCGAGCGCAGGAACAGGAAGATGATCAGCACGACGAGGACGACCGCCTCGCCGATCGTGGTGTAGACCGCCTTGATCGAGCGATCGATGAAGATCGAGGTATCGTAGGAGGTCGCGATCGACATGCCGTCGGGCAGATCCTCGCGGATGCCCGGCAGCGCTGCGACGACGCCCGAGGAGACGTCGAGCGGATTGGCCGTCGCCTGCTTGACGATGCCGATCGTCACCGAAGGCTGGCCGCCGAACCAGGCCGCGTTGCGCTCCTCGCGGGCACCGAGCTCGACCTTGGCGATGTCGCGCAGCTTGACCGGGAAGCCGTTGGCGTCCTTGACCGTGATCTCGCGGAACTGCTCGGGCGTGTTCAGGCTGGTCTGCGAGAGCACAGTGAATTCGCGGCTGTCGCTCTCGATCCGGCCAGAGGGAATCTCGACGTTCTGCGCTCGCAGCGCCGCCTCGATCTCCTGGACGGTGATGTTGTAGGCAGCGAGCCTCGCGCGATCGAGCCAGATCCGCATGGCGTATTGGCGTTGGCCGAGAATGCGGACCTCGGCGACGCCGGTGATGTTCTGGACACGGTCGGCGATGAAGCGGTCGGCGAAGTCAGTCAGCTCCAGCGGCGAATGCCGCGAGCTGGTCAGCGACAGATACATCACCGGCTGGGCATCGGCCTCGACCTTGGCGATGATCGGCTCGTCGATCTCGTCGGGCATGCGGCCGCGCACGCGGCTGACACGGTCGCGCACGTCGGAGGCTGCAACGTCGGGATCGACGTCCGGCCGGAAGCGCACCGAAATCTGGCTGCGCTCCTGCCGGCTGGTCGAGTTGATGATCTCGATGCCTTCGATGCCGGCGATCGAGTTCTCCAGGATCTGCGTGACCTGTGTCTCGATGATCTCGGCGCTGGCGCCGCGATAGACCGTCTGCACCGAGACGATCGGCTCGTCGATGTTCGGATATTCGCGCACCGTCAGGCGCGTATAGGAGACAAAGCCGATCAGGATGACGAGCAGGCTCAGGACGGTCGAGAGGACCGGCCGGCGGACGAAGAGCTCGAACAGGCTCATCGCTGCACGGCGCCCGGCAGCGAGCTGGTCTGGACCGCAGCTTTCTCCTTGATCAGGACGGTCGCGCCCTCGCGCAGGCGCATCTGCCCGGCGGTGACGATCTGCATGCCGGCTTTGAGCCCCTTGACCACCTCGACCTTGCCTGTCAGGCGCTTGCCGAGTTCGACCGGCACGCGCTTGGCCTTGCCGTTCTCGATGATGAAGACTGTCTTGCCGAGACCGTCCGGCACCACCGCGGTTTCCGGCACGACCAGCGCGTTTTCACGCTTGTCGACCATGATCGTCACGCGGGCGAACAGGCCGGGCTTCAGAACGAGATCGGCATTGGGCACGAGGGCGCGCAGCTTTACCGCCCGGCCATTGACATCGACGACCGGGTCGATCGCGAAGATCTTGCCGGCAAAGGGCCGATCGGGCACCGCATCGACCTTGAGCTGGATCGGCTGGCCGACCTTGAGCTGGGTCAGGTAGATCTCCGGCACGCGGAAATCGACTTTGATCGGATCGATACTGGTCAGCGTGATCAGCTGCTTGCCGATCGAGACATAGTCGCCGACGCCGACGGCGCGCAGGCCGACCACGCCGTTGAACGGCGCCTTGATCGTCGCCAGCGCGAGCTTTGCCTGGGCGAGCTGCAGGCGCGCCTCCTGCGAGGCGAGCTGCGCCGTCGCCTGCTCCAGCGCGACCTGGGTTCCGGCACCGCGCTGAACCAGCGAGCGGTTGCGGTCATAGGTGTCGCGCGCCAGGCTGATATCGGCTTGGGACTGCTTGAGCTCCGCGTCGAGGATGGCGGTGTCGAGCATGACCAGCGGCTGGTCCTTGCTGACCCGCTCACCCTCCTTGAAGCCGAGCGCGACGACGCGGCCGGCGATCTCGGGAGCGATCACGACGGATTCTTCGGCTGCGAGCGTCCCGAGGGCCTCGACCTCTTCGGCGACCGTGGCGAGCTCGATCGTCCCGACTTCCACCGGAATTGCGGGGTTCGGCGCATTGGCGACGCCTTGCGCCTGCGCCTGCTGGTTGGTCGGCTTATAGTGGTAGCGGTAGCCATAGTACCCACCGCCCGCCAGCCCGGCGACAAGGATAAGGAGGAGAAAACGCTTCATCAGGCTGGACGCTCCGGGACCGCGGACATATTCTAGACTGGACGGTCTAGTTTGATAAGCACCCTTTAAGGGCGGAAGCGTGACGGAATGATCAATGCACGGACGCACTAGCGCCCCCGCTGCAGAAGCAAAAGCGATGCCGGCCGAAAAATCACGGCCGGATAAACATGACGCGATCACCCGGGCCGCCTCGGAGACGTTCCTGGCCGAGGGCTTCGACCGCGCCAGCCTCGACCAGATCGCCCAGCGCGCCGGCGTCTCCAAACAGACCATCTACAGCCATTTCGCCGACAAGCAGGCGCTGTTCCTGGCAATCTGCACCGAACTCACTGAAAAGCTGACGATTCCGTTGCGCCGTCCACGCAGCGAAACCGGCGATCTGCGGGCCATCCTCCTGCGTCTCGGCGAGGACGCTCTGGCCATGATGCTGCACCCGGCCTCGCTCGATTTGCATCGCCTGATCGTCGGGGCGGCCGCGCGCTTTCCCGAGCTGGGACAGGCCGCCTACGATACCGGCGCAGGGCGCATGATCTCGGAGCTCTCGGCCTTGCTGGAGCAGCGGTCACGATCCGGTGATGGCATGTCGCGGGCACTCACGCGCGCGGAAGCGGACCGGCTCGCCGAGCAGTTCATCGGCATGCTGCGCGGCTTCCATCAGGTCCGCGGCCTGCTTGGTGTTGCGCCAGTGCCACCGGCCGAGATCCGCTCCTATGTCGGAGCCTGTGTCGACCTGCTCCTGCGCGCAGGCTGACGCTCCTGCCGGAACCCGGTCGCAGGTGACATAATAGTTGATGGTCGATGACGCTTTCCCGCCGGTGCCCGCTGGAAGGCGAATTTGTCACCGCGCTGTCATCTGGCGCCGATACCGCATCATCCCGCAATCGCGGGAGAGCTGTTGATGCTGCGTATCGAGGGTCTGACCAAGCGTTTCGGTGGCAAAGCCGCCGTCGACAACGTCACCCTGTCGATTCCGCGCGGCGAGATGGTCGGCATCATCGGTCGCTCGGGCGCCGGCAAGTCGACGCTGCTGCGTATGCTGAATCGCCTCGCCGATGCCAGCGATGGCCGCATCCTCAGCGAGGAGCGCGACGTCACAGCCCTGCGCGGCGCGGCGCTGCGAGCCTGGCGGCGCGACACGGCGATGATCTTCCAGCAGTTCAACCTGGTCGGCCGCCTCGATGTGCTGACCAACGTTCTGCTCGGCCGCCTGAATCATCGCTCGGCAGCGCTGACGCTGGTCAAGAGCTTCTCGCAAGACGACAAGGTCCGTGCCATCGCCGCGCTCGAACGCCTCGATATGGGGCACTTGCTGGCACAGCGCGCCGAGACCCTCTCCGGCGGTCAGCAGCAGCGCGTCGCCATCGCCCGCGCTTTGGTGCAGGAGCCGAAGATCATTCTCGCCGACGAGCCGATCGCCTCGCTCGATCCGCGCAATACCCAGGTCGTTATGGACGCGCTGTTCCGCATCAATCGCGAGGACGGCATCACCGTGATCTGCAATCTCCACCACCTCGACATCGCCGCGAAGTACTGCGACCGGCTGATCGGCATGGCTGCCGGCAAGGTCGTGTTCGACGGCCCCCCGCATGCGCTGACCAGCGAGCTCGCCGCCGAGCTCTACGGCATCGAGGCCAAGGATGCCGGCGCCGAGGCGCTCGACCAGCTTGACGCCATCGCCATCGAGGAAGCCCAGCGCGCCAAGCAGAACGTCGCCTGAAACAGCCGGCTGCGCGCCCAAGCCTGCACTGAAGCCTGACCTTTCATCGCCGATCTTTTAAAAAGGAGCACTCTCATGCTGACCCGTCGTCATACGTTTACGCTCGCCGCCGCCGGCCTTGCCGCAACGCTCGCCGCCCCGGCTTTCGCGCAGGACTGGAAGGCGAAATATCCCGAGCTGGTCTTCGCCATCATCCCGTCCGAGAACGCCTCGGGCGTCGTCGAGCGCTACACCCCCTTCGTCAACTATCTCGCGAAGGAACTCGGCACCAAGGTGACCCTGCGCATCGCGAACGACTACGCCGCGATCATCGAGGGCCAGCGCGCCGGCAACATCCATATCGGCATGTACGGCCCGGCCTCCTTCGCGCGCGCGCTGATGACCGGCGCCAAGATCGACGCCTTCGCGATCGAGACCAACATCGACGGCACCAAGGGCTACTATTCGGTCTTCTACGTGAAGAAGGATTCGCCCTATCAGAAGATCGAGGACCTCAAGGGCAAGAATCTCGGCCTCGTCGACCCGAACTCGACCTCGGGCAACAATGTGCCGCGCTTCGCGCTTGATGGCATGAAGATCGAGCCCGAGACCTTCTTCGGCAAGGTCGTCTACACCGGCAGCCACGAGAACGCGGTCATCGCACTCGGCCAGGGCACCGTCGACGTCGCCGCCAATTGGTGGAACGACGAGCAGGAATCGAACCTGCTGCGCATGGACCGCAAGAAGATGGTCAAGGCGGACGACTTCCGCATCATCTACAAGTCCGAGCAGATCGTGAACTCGCCGATGGCCTATCTCAGCGAGCTGCCGGAGCCGCTCAAGGCTTCGATCCGCGACGCCGTCCTCAACCTCGCCACCAAGGACAAGGCCGCCTTCGACAAGATCTATGAAGGCAAGCAGGGCCCGCTCGTCGCCGCCGACAACAAGTCCTACGACCCGATCATCGAGCTGAACAAGTTCGTCGACGCCCTCCGCAAGAAGAAGTCGTCGTAACTCTGACAGCCGTCATGCTCGGGCTTGACCCGAGCATCTCCTGATCGAGATTCTCGGGTCTGCGCTTCGCTCTGCCCGAGAATGACGCCCAGTCCAGGACCGGCAACAGCCGGTCCTGCGACATGATGGAAGCGCCCCATGACACTCGCGATCGACCGCAACGATCCTGCCATCGCCGCTCATGCCGATCTCTACCGGCGCGAAATGGCGGCGAAGCGGCTGCAGACCCTGCTGGGTGCGGCGATCTTCGTCGCCTGCGTCGTGCTCGCGGGCATCGGCGCCGAGGTCGACTTCGCGAAATTCGCCGCGAATGCCTGGCGTTTCCCGAAATACATCCTCGAGACCATGCCGATGCTGCGCTTCGCGACGCTCGGCACCGATCTCAAGGAGTGGTACTGGGGCCTCAACGGCTGGCTGAAACTGCTCTGGCAGACCTTGCTGATCGCCTATATCGGCACCGTGCTCGGCGTGGTCGGCGGCTTCCTGCTCTGCTTCACCGCCGCCAGCAATCTTGGCCGCCTACCCTGGCTGCGCTGGGGCACGCGCCGCTTCCTCGAATTCTGCCGCACCGTCCCCGAGATCGTCTTCGCGCTGATCTTCGTGATCGCCTTCGGCCTCGGCCCACTGCCCGGCGTGCTCGCCATCGCCATCCACACCATGGGCGCGATGGGCAAGCTCTTCTCGGAAGTTGTCGAGAACATCGACATGAAGCCGGTCGACGGCTTGACCGCGACCGGCGCCGGCTGGTGGCAGACCATCCGCTTCGCCGTGGTACCTCAGGTGCTGTCGAACTTCGCCAGCTACGCGCTGCTGCGCTTCGAGATCAATGTCCGCGGCGCCTCGATCATGGGCTTCGTCGGCGCCGGCGGCATCGGCCAGGACCTGATCGAGGCGATCCGCAAATTCTACTTCACCGATGTCAGCGCCATCCTGCTGCTGATCATCGTCACGGTGATGCTGATCGATTATGGCACCGAGCGCCTGCGCCATGCGCTGCTCAGCCTGGAGCATGGCAAATGACACTCGCCCTCTCCGCTGCCGACCGCGCCGCGCTGATCGCCCGCCACAAGGCCGCGATCGACGGCTCGCTGAAGACCAAGCTCACGACCATCGCGGTCGTCGGCGGCCTCGTCGGGCTCTTCCTCTATGGTCTGACGACGCTCGAGACCTCGCTCTGGAAGATCATCGCCGGCTTCTCCAACCTCGGCACCTTCGTCGTGCTGATGCTGCCGCCGGATCCCGGCTCGTTCGCCCGCGCCATCATCTTCGTCAAGGCGCTGTTCGAGACCATCGCCATCGCCTTCCTCGGGACAATTCTGGCTGCGATCCTCGCCTTCCCGCTCGGCTTCCTCGCCGCCAAGAATGTCGTCGCCAACCGCGTCGTGCATTTCCTGGCACGGCGCTCGATGGACACGGTGCGCGGCGTCGACGCGCTGATCTGGGCGCTGATCTGGGTCAACGTCGTGGGCCTTGGCCCCTTCGCCGGCATGCTCGCGATCATGACCAGCGATCTTGGCGCCTTCGGCAAGCTGTTCTCCGAGGCGATCGAATCCGCCGATCGCAAGCCCGTCGAGGGCGTCACCTCGGTCGGCGGCGGCAAGCTCCACGAGATCCGCTTCGGCCTGATCCCGCAGGTGCTGCCGGTGATCGCCAGCCAGGTGCTCTACTACATCGAGTCGAACACCCGTTCGTCGACCATCATCGGCATCGTCGGCGCCGGCGGCATCGGCCTCTATCTCGCCGAGACGATCCGCACGCTCGAATGGCAGCAGGTCTCCTTCCTGATCCTGCTGGTCCTGGCGGCGGTGACCGCGATCGACTTCCTCTCGAACAAGCTGCGCTTCGCCATCATCGGCAAGCGGGCGGTCTGAGCCCGGCAGTCAATCCCCGAAGGGCTCGACCACCATCTCCATCCGCTCGCCGGCGAAGACGCTGTTGACGATGTGGATCGGTGTCAGGTCGGGCAGTGCGTCGAGCGCATCCGAGGTCAGCACGGCCGCTCCGGGCTCGATCTTGAGCAGGGCCGCCTCGCGCTCGCTCGCCAGACGCGCCGCCAGTCGCGTCGAGCGCCGGACATAGTCGGCGATCCCGCAGGCCTTGAAGGCGGCGGTGATCGACGAGCCCGCCTCTGTCAGGATCTCGTCGAAGCGCGGGAAGCGCTCGACGCTGAGGTAGTGGATGCCGGTACCGACCGGCGTGCCGCCGGCCCGGCTCAAGGTCTCGATCGCCCAGAGCGGCGTCCCCGCAGGCAGGCCGAGCACGGCGCAGTGCTCCGCCTCGCTGGCCACGACCTCGGAGGCCAGCACGGCGCCGGAGACGGCAATACCCGCAGCGCCAAAATTGGTGCGCATGCTGACCCGGCGACCGAGCTTGTAGGGGAAGCGCGGCGCCGTCACTTGCGTGCCGCGTCCGCGCGAGACCGTCACCAGCCCGCGCTCGGCCAGGTGCCGGAAGGCCTGGCGTACCGTGTGCCGGTGCACGCCATAGCGCTCGGCCAGCGCGACCGAAGCCGGCAGCGTGTCGCCGGGCTCGTATTCGCCCTGCTCGATCGAGGCCGCGAGCGCGTCGGCGATCCGCCGCCAGGCCGTGCCGCCATCGCCGCCCTGATTGTCCGGCAAGCCCGGCGTCATCAAAGTTTCATCCAAAATGTATAGACCTTTTCCAGCAACAGGCTTATTATAGTCTAGACATTAGCGCTTGGCGAGAGGCCGACACGGCATGACGGAAATCGCGACACGCCAGCATTGGATGGCAGTGCTGGCCCGTGCCACGCAAGGCGAGATCGACGCCCTGCTGCAGCAGGCCGGGCCGCTGCCGACGCATGAGCTGCTCAAGGCACCTGAGACCGGCACGGTCATGGTCGAGGGCCGCGCCGGTGGCGCTGGCCGCCGCTTCAATCTCGGCGAGGCCACGGTGACGCGCTGCGTCATCCGTTTGGAAGGCGGTGCCATGGGCTTCTCCTATGCGCTGGGTCGTGACGGCCGCAAGGCGCGGCTCGCCGCTGTCACCGACGCGCTGCTCCAAGGTGAAATCGAGACAGGCCCGCTGCGGCGCGGCGTCTTTGCCCTGGCGCAGAAGCAGCAGGCCGCCCGTGAGCTCGCCTCGCGCAAGGCGGCTGCCACCAAGGTCGATTTCTTCACGCTGGTCAGGGGCGGCTGATGACTCCCAACGACACCCTCATCGGCGCCGGTTTCGCCGATCCCGTCTTCCAGTCGCAAGGCGCCTTCCGCGCTCTGCTGGCGGCGCTGTCCGAGCCGGGCCTTGCTTGCGACATCGGCGTTTCGGTCGAGACGCCCGCAGGGCTTGAGCTAGCGACTGCCGTCGCGCTGCTGACGCTCGCCGACTACGAGACGCCGATCTGGCTGCCGGCCGCCCTGCGCGACGGCGCGGCCGGCGCCTGGCTACGCTTCCATTGCGGCGCCGCCCTGGTCGATGATCCCGCCCGCGCCGCCTTCGCCGTGATCGACGGCGCCGCGGCCGAGCCGAAGCTCGCCGCCTTCAACGCCGGCGACGACCAGTTCCCCGACCGCTCGACCACGGTGCTCATCCAATGCGCCGGGCTCGCAAGTGGCGACACGGTCACGCTTGAAGGTCCCGGCATCGCCGGCCGGCGCACCATCGCCCCCGCTGGCCTGCGCCCGGGCTTCTGGGCCGAGGTCGCGGATAACGCGGTGCTCTACCCGCTCGGCGTCGATCTCCTGCTGGTCCATGGCACGCAGGCGCTCGGCCTGCCGCGCTCGACCCAAATCGCGGAAGCCCGCTGATGCCCCGCCGGGAGCTTTACTAATGTATGTCGCGGTCAAGGGCGGCGAAGCCGCCATCCTCGCAACCCATGATCTCGTCGCCGAAGCGCGTCGCGGCGACGAGAGCGTACCGGAGCTTGCCGTCGCGCAGATCCGCGAGCAGATGGGCCTCGCCTGCGGCCGCGTCATGAACGAAGGCTCGCTCTACGACCCTGATCTCGCCGCGCTGGCGCTGAAGCAGGCGCAAGGCGATGCGATCGAAGCCGCCTTCCTGATGCGCGCCTACCGCACCACCTTGCCGCGCTTCGGCTCCTCCGAGCCGCTCGACACGGCGACAATGGCGATCCGTCGCCGCGTCTCGGCGACCTACAAGGACCTGCCGGGCGGCCAGGTGCTCGGCCCGACCTATGACTACACCCACCGGCTCTTCGACTTCGCCCTGATGGACGAGGCGGCTCCGGCTGAGAGCCCGGCCCGCCCGGCCGCGCAGCCGCTCGACGCTTTCATGCCGCGCGTGCCCGACATCCTCGGCGCCGAGGGCCTGATGGAAGAGGAGGCGCCTCCCGCAGGCGATCCGCGCCCCTTCGATCTGACCCGCGAGCCCGTCACCTTCCCGGCCGACCGCGACGTCCGCCTGCAGGCGATGGCGCGCGGCGACGAAGGCTTCATGCTCGGCCTCGGCTATTCGGTACAGCGCGGCTTCGGCAACAGCCATCCTTTCGTCGGCGAGGTCCGCGTCGGCGAGGTCGCGGTCGAATATGTGCCGGAGGAGCTCGGTTTTGCCGTCGATCTCGGCGAGGTCACCCTGACCGAATGCCAGATGGTCAACCAGTTCGCCGGCTCCAAGGATGTTCCGCCGCAGTTCACCCGTGGCTACGGGCTCTCCTTTGGCCATAGCGAGCGCAAGGCGATGTCGATGTCGCTGGTCGACCGGGCACTGAAGGCGCGGGAGTTCGGCGAGGCGGCGAACTATCCGGCGCAGCAGGACGAATTCGTCCTGTATCACTCCGACAATGTCGAGGCGGCCGGCTTCGTCGAGCATCTCAAGCTGCCGCACTATGTCGATTTCCAGGGCGAACTCGAGCTGATCCGCCGCATCCGGCGGGAGCGCGAGCAGCGCCTTGCCGAGCAACAGGAAGCCCTGCCGGAGGCCGCGGAATGACCGTGCACCAGAGCATAAGCGACGAGACCAGGCCAGCTTACAACTACGCCTATCTCGACGAGCAGACCAAGCGGATGATCCGCCGTTCCCTGCTCAAGGCGGTCGCGATTCCCGGCTACCAGGTACCGTTCGGCTCGCGCGAGATGCCGCTCGCCCGCGGCTGGGGCACCGGCGGCATCCAGGTCACCGCCGCGATCATCGGCCCGGACGATACGCTGAAAGTCATCGACCAGGGCGCCGACGACACCACCAACGCCGTCTCGATCCGCCGCTTCTTCGAGCGCACCGCCGATGCGCGCACCACCGAGGCCACCGATGAGGCAACGATCATCCAGACCCGCCACCGCATTCCCGAGGCGCCGCTCAAGGCCGGCCAGATCATGGTCTACCAGGTGCCGCAGCCCGAGCCGCTCAGGAAGCTCGAGCCGCACGAGGCCGAGACGCGCAAGATGCACGCCTGGGCCGAATACGGGCTGATGCAGGTCAAGCTCTACGAGAACATCGCCCGCTTCGGCGAAGTGACGACGACCTATGACTACCCGGTCATGGTCAATGGCCGCTATGTCATGGCACCGTCGCCGATCCCGAAATTCGACAATCCAAAGATGCAGATGTCGCCGGCGCTGCAGCTCTTCGGCGCCGGCCGCGAGAAGCGCATCTATGCGGTGCCGCCGCACACCAGCGTGCGCAGCCTCGATTTCGACGATCATCCCTTCCGCATCCAGAGCTGGGAGCAGCCCTGCGCGCTCTGCGGCGCCGTTGATTCCTATCTCGACGAGGTTGTGATCGATGACCAGGGCGGGCGCATGTTCGTCTGCTCCGACAGCCATCATTGCGAGACGCGGCGGGCCGAGGGCCATCGCGGCGCCATGCTCGCCGACGCTTCGGCGCTGCATCTGGTCGAAGACGAGGCCAAGCCATGAACATGCAGGTCAATCCGCAGGAGCTCGCCCTCGATCCCGCTCCGCTGCTCTCGGTCGCCGGCGTCTCCCGCTTCTATGGCGAGCGCATCGGCTGCGCCGATGTCTCCTTCGACCTCTGGCCGGGCGAGGTGCTGGGCATCGTCGGCGAATCCGGCTCCGGCAAGTCGACCCTGCTGCGTTGCCTCGCCGGCATCGACAAGCCCGACGAAGGCGAGGTCCTGTTCCGCGGCGGGGTCGAACCGCTCGACATCTATTCGGTCGCCGAGCAGGAGCGGCGCCGGCTGATGCGCACCGCCTGGGGCATCGTTCACCAGAACCCGCGCGACGGCCTGCGCATGGACGTCTCGGCCGGCGGCAATGTCGGCGAGCGGCTGATGGACAATGGCGCCCGCCACTACGGCAGGATCCGCGAGACTGCGCTCGACTGGCTGCAGCGCGTCGAGATCGCCGGCAATCGCGTCGACGACAGGCCGCGCCAGTTCTCCGGCGGCATGCAGCAGCGCCTGCAGATCGCCCGCGTGCTGGTCTCCGAACCGAAGCTGGTCTTCATGGACGAGCCGACCGGCGGCCTCGACGTCTCCGTGCAGGCCCGCCTGCTCGACCTGCTGCGCGTGCTGGTGCGCGATCTCGGCCTCGCCGCGATCATCGTCACCCATGATCTTGCCGTCGCCCGGCTCCTCACCGACCGTCTGATGGTGATGAAGGACGGCCGCGTCGTCGAGCAGGGCCTGACCGACCAGGTCCTCGACGATCCCCAGCATGCCTACACGCAATTGCTGACATCGGCAGTGCTCACCGTATGAGCGCCGTCACAACCGCGTCACCCCGAACCCGCAAGGCATCTCGATCATGACAACGATGATTCACGTCGAGAACGTCGCCAAGGAATTCACCCTGCACAATCAGGGCGGCGTACGCTTGCCGGTGTTCGACAACGTCAACTTTTCGGTCGCCGCCGGCGAGGCGCTGGTGCTGGCGGGCGCGTCCGGCGCCGGCAAGTCGAGCCTGCTGCGCATCCTCTACGGCAATTACCGGCCGACCTCCGGCACCATCGCCATCACCCATGGCGGCCGCCCGATCGACATCGTCTCGGCCGTGCCGCGCACCGTGCTCGACATCCGCCGCCGCACGCTCGGCTTCGTCTCGCAGTTCCTGCGCGTCATCCCCCGCGTCACGGCGCTCGATATCGTCCGCGATCCGCTGCTCGCCCGCGGCGCCACACCCGAGGAAGCGAGCGAGCGCGCCAGGACCATGTTGGCGCGGCTCAACCTGCCGGAGCGGCTTTGGCACCTCGCGCCCGCGACCTTCTCCGGCGGCGAGCAGCAGCGCGTCAACATCGCCCGCTCCTTCGTCGATCCCTCGCCGATCATGCTGATCGACGAGCCGACCGCCTCACTCGACGCCAACAACCGCAATGTCGTAGTCAAGCTGATCGCCGAGGCGCGCGAGCAGGGCTCCGCCATCGTCGGTATCTTCCATGACGAGGCCGTGCGAGAGGCTGTCGCGACCCGCTATCTCGACATCACCGATTTCCGGAAGGCCGCCTGATGTCCACCATCCTGACCAATGCCCGCCTGATCCTCGAGGACGAGGTCGTCACCGGGACCATCGCCTTCGACGAGAACGGCATCCGCTCGGTCGATCAGGGCCGCTCCTCTTTGCCGGAGGCGATCGACGTCGCGGGCGACTATGTCGCGCCCGGCCTCGTCGAGATGCACACCGACAACATGGAAAAGCACTTCATGCCACGCCCGAAGGTCTTCTGGCCGAACGGGCTCGCGGCGGCTTTGGTCCATGACGCTCAGATGGCCGCGGCCGGCGTCACCACCGTCTATGACGCGATCTGCGCCGGCACGCCTTTCTCGGCCAAGGACTACCGCAAGGACATCTTCGCCGACGTCATGGATGCACTCCGGCTCGGCACGGCCGAGAACGTCTTCCGCATCGACCATCGCATCCATATGCGCTGCGAGCTGACCAGCCCGGACCTGCTCCGCGACATCGAGCCCTATCAGGACGACAGCCTCGTCCAGCTCGTCTCGCTGATGGACCACACCCCCGGCCAGCGGCAATGGCGCGATATCGCGCACCTGCGCACCTATGCTCTCGGCAACGGCAAGACCGAATCCGAGTTCGAGGAGGACGTCGTCGTCCGCCAGCGCGAGGGCCAGGCCAATGTCGGCCGCAACTGGAGCGCCGTCGTCGAGATGTTCCAGGCGCGCGGCATCCCGATCGCGACCCATGACGACACCACGATCGAGCATGTCGAGGCCGGCATCGCATCGGGTGCGGTGATCTCGGAGTTCCCGACCACGGTCGAGGCGGCGCAGGCTGCCAAGCAGCGAGGCCTCGCCACCATCGCCGGTGCCCCCAACGTCGTGCGCGGCGGCTCGCATTCCGGCGGTGTCTCGGTCGCCGAGCTCGCCGAAAAGGACCTGCTCGACGGGCTCTCCTCCGACTATGTCCCGGCGAGCCTGCTCCAGGCCGTGCTCAAGCTCAACGACAAGCACGGCATCGCCCTGCCGGCGGCAATGGCCAAGGTGACCTGGAAGGTCGCCGACATCCTAGGCCTCAGGGATCGCGGCCATCTCAAGCCCGGTCTGCGCGCCGATCTCGTGCGCTTCCGGGCGCTGGGCGCGACGCCGGTGATCACCACCGTCTGGTCGCAGGGACACCGGGCCTTCTGAGCGCAGCATGACCCAGACCGCGCCGCGCTACGCGCTCTACTACGCCCCCGCCGCCGACAGTGCCCTCTGGCGCTTCGGCAGCGCGACGCTGGGCTATGACGCCGTCACCGGCGCGGACATCGCTTTCGCCGTCCCGCCCGGCCGCGACGAGCTCGACTGGCCTGAGCTGACGGCCGAACCGCGCCACTACGGCTTCCACGCCACGCTGAAGGCGCCGTTCGAGCTGGCCAGTGGCCGTAACGAAGGCGCTCTGCGCGCCTTTGCGCGCAATTTTGTCGCGGGACGGCCGCCCGTCCGGCTTGCCGGGCTCTCCATCAACGCGCTCGGCCACTTCATCGCCCTCACCCCGTCCGAGCCGAGCGATGAGCTGCAACGCTTCGCCTTCGACATCGTCCAGGCCTTCGAGCCGTTCCGTGCCCCGCTCTCGCAAGCCGACCTGGCGCGACGCCTCCAAAGCCCGCTGACCCCGGCCCACCGCGCCTATCTCGAGGCCTATGGCTACCCCTACGTCGGCGACGCCTTCCGTTTCCATATGACACTGACCGGGTCCCTGACGGACGAGCAGGTTACCCCCGTCAAAGCCTCCCTGATCTGGGCTTACGCCGAGGCCGTGCCTAGCCGACCCGTTGCGGTCGACCGCGTCGCCATCTTCAAGCAGGAGAGCCGTAGCAGTCGCTTCGTCCTGCTCGACAGCTTCCCCCTCGGCTGAAGCCGAGCAGCCACCGTCTCGCGAGGAGTCCCGTCATGGCAGGCAAGAAGCTCGGGCTCGCACCCGTGATCGACCCGACCGCCAGGGTTCGCGACGCCGTACTCGGCCGCTATACCGAGATCGGCGCCCGCACCTCGTTCGCGGAATCGACGCTCGACGACTATTCCTATGTCGTGAACGATTCCGACGTGATCTACACGACGATCGGCAAGTTCTGCTCGATCGCGGCGCACACCCGCATCAACCCCGGCAACCATCCGATGCAGCGGGCGAGCCAGTCGCACTTCACCTACCGCGCCAGCGCCTATTTCGAGGATGCTGAGGACGATGCCGCCTTCTTCGACTGGCGCCGTTCGACGCCCGTGACGATCGGCCACGATGTCTGGATCGGGCATGGCGCCATCGTGCTGGCCGGCCGCAGTATCGGAACCGGCGCGGTCGTCGCGGGCGGCGCGGTCGTAACCAAGGACGTGCCGGACTACACCATCGTTGCCGGCAACCCGGCCCGCATCATCCGCCGGCGGTTTACCGAGGCGGTCGCCGAGCAGCTCAAGGCGCTTGCCTGGTGGGACTGGGAGCACGCGCAACTGCGCACCGCGCTCGACGACTTTCGGGCGTTGTCAGTCGAAGCGTTTTTGGAGAAGCACGAGGGCTGACATCGGACCGGCGTCATGCTCGGGCTTGACCCGAGCATGACGCAAAGTCTCAGCCCTTCTTAGCTGCCTTCGCTCGCTCAATCGCCTCGACGATCAGCTGCTTGGCCTTGGTTGCGTCGCCCCAGCCGGTCAGCTTCACCCATTTGCCGGGCTCGAGATCCTTATAGTGCTCGAAGAAGTGCTGGATCTGATCGAGCGTGATCTGCGGCAGATCGGTGTAGTTCGTCACGTTCTCGTAGCGCTTGGTCAGCTTCGGCACCGGCACCGCGATGATCTTCTCGTCGCCGCCGCCCTCGTCCTCCATCATCATCACGCCGATCGGCCTGACTGCGATATAGGAGCCCGGCACCAGCGGACGCGTATTGGCGACGAGAACGTCGCAAGGATCGCCGTCCTCCGACAGCGTATGCGGGATGAAGCCGTAATTCCCGGGATAGCGCATCGGTGTATAGAGGAAGCGATCGACGAACAGCGTGCCTGCTTCCTTGTCCATTTCGTACTTGATCGGTTCGCCGCCAATGGCGACCTCGATCACGACGTTGACCTCTTCCGGGGGATTCTTGCCGATGGCGATGGCGTCGAGCCGCATGTACCTGACCTATCGATGACAAAACTTCGGGCGCCTTATGCGCGTTCCAGCCGCAAAGGCCAAGCCCGGGCTTTAGTCGCAAGGGGTTACCGATTTGCGCAAGCCGGCCGGCGCTGCTATCGGGCCGGCATGACAGGCGCTATTCCATGCTGAATCACTGGCGGCGGCCGGAAGATCGCTATGCAAGGCGCATGGCGCGGATCGCGCGCTGGGACCGCCCCTTGAGCGGCCGGCTCGATCGCACCCGCGCCTGGGCCAACATGCTGCTGGCCGACCACGGCATTTTCCGGCTCGCCTATCTCAACGCCCATCGCGTCACGCCGCAGCTCTGGCGCGCCGCCCAGCCGGCCCCGACGGACATCGCCTGGTTCGCCCGCCAGGGCGTCAAGACCATCGTCAACCTGCGCGGCGGCCGCGAGCACGGCGCCTGGCCGCTGCAGAAGGAAGCCTGCGAGCGCCACGGCATCGCGCTGGTCGAGTTCGTGCTGCGCTCGCGCGGCGCGCCTGATCGCGACACCCTCCTCGCCGCGCCGGCCTTCTTCGCCGAGCTGAAGACGCCTGCATTGGTTCACTGCAAGTCCGGCGCCGACCGGGCCGGCTTCTTCGCCGCGCTCTATCTGCTGGTCCATGAGAAGCGACCGCTCGCCGAGGCGATGGCAGAGCTCTCGCTGCGCTATGGCCATTTCCGCTTCGCCAAGACCGGCATCCTCGACGCCTTCTTCGAAACTTATGCGCGCGAAGGCGCGAGCAAGGGGATCGCGTTCCTCGATTGGGTCGCCAGCGACTACGATCCCGAACGGCTTGAGCGCGAGTTCAAGCCCGGCTTCTTCTCGTCACTGCTGGCAGACCGGCTGATCCGCCGGGAATAGCCCTCAGGCTGCTGCAGCATCCGCCGGCTCGGCGCCGATCCCGATCCAGGTCAGGCGCAGATGGAGCAGCAGGCGCGCCAGCGAAACCAGCCCGATCGCCGCGAGCAGGGCGAGAGACAAGCTGCCGAATCCCCAGATCACGACCGCGACGGTAGCCAGCGCCGCTGCATTGGCGATCATCTGGTTGTGCGGGCGGGAGGAGAAGGCTCCCATTTCCTGCAATGGCCCGACTAAGGCGCCGCAACCATAGAACAGCGCCATGATCGCCATCACCTCGCCGAGGCCGCCCCATTTGGTGCCGTCGAGGACGATCTCGTCCGCGCCGATCGCGACGAGCGCGATGGCAAGGAACAGCGCCGCCACGATGGCTGCCATCGCCAAAGTGAGCAGGCGTGCCCTCTTCTGACGATCATGGCCTTGATGCTTGCGCAGATCGCTCATCACCATGGGAATCGTCACCGCGCCGAACATCTGCGCCGGCATGTCGAGCAGACGCGTCGCCAGTGCCACATGCGCCGCCAGAACAGGATTGCTCGCCAGCGGCAATGCCAGCAGAGGCGCCGCCGAGAAGCCGAACGAAAGGAGCGCCGACGGCAGCAGATAGGTCGGCGAATTCCGCCATTGCCGGCCGGAGCCGCGCAGTTCGGCGCGCGACCAGCGCGACGAATGCAACAGCGGCAACAGCGAATGGCGCCGGCGCCACGCCACGTAGAGGGCAGCTACGGCGTGGCCGAAGGCGTCCGCGGCGAACAGCGCCAGGGCCGTCGGTCCGAGCGGCCAGATCAGCAGGATCATCATCCCGGGCTGGACCAGCGCCTGGACGATGTTGCTGTTGCCGATCGTGGCGAAATCCCCCTCGGCAGCAGCCTCTCCCAGGATCAGCCGCATCGCCGCACGGCTCGCCAGCGAGATCAGGAAGAGTGCGCCGAAGCCGCGCAGAACCCAGCCCTCCGATGCCGCGAACAGGATCACGATCGCCATCACACCGAGAAAGATCGCACCGGCAGCCAGTGCGAGTCGGAAGGCTCGGCCGAGATGCAAGCGCCCGCTGTTCTGGAAGAAGACCGCCTCGAAGCGCAGCAGCGCGGCGATCGACACGAAATTCGCCAGTGCCGCGAAGATCGCGAAATCGGCGAAGACCTTGGGCGGGCAGAGCGCAGCCGCCAGCAACAGTCCCCAGACGGACAGAAAGCGCGCCTGCACGAAACGTAGCGCCAGCATCGCCCCGTCGCGAAAACCGGCGCGCTTGGTGAGCGATGCGACCACCGCCTTCGGCCCCATCGCCGACGGCGTCAGGCCGATCAGATCCTTGGCCAGGCTGACCCGTGCCAAGGCAAGCTGCGCCGCCATATCCGCGTCCTCCGCCGGAAGCTCGAGCAGGTCATCCGCGCTTGCCGGCTGGCCACGGCGCTCGCCTGCCAGAGCCTGCGCGCGATCGATCGGATCGATCACGTCACATCGCTCCGCCAGCAAGAGGCTGCGCCTTTATGGTTAACGCTTGGTAAATGCTTTGACTTCCATGACATCGCCGGCCGCCCCCGTATCGCACGCGGCTCGTGGCGGAAAAGTGGCGATTGACGTCATTTGTCAGTGATCGGGCTGCGAGCCTTCGGACGCATCAAAGAAGAAGGCCTCCACCAGCAGACGGTGAAGGCCTCGTAGTGTGACGGCCCGGCCGAGAGCCGATTACGATCAGGCGAAGCTGCGCTTCAACGCCTCGAAGCGCTCAACCTGGTCCGGCAGCAATTCGCGGGCCTCGTCGCGGCGGACGAAGACCTTGAACATCGCCTCGCCGGCGCCGTTGAAGAACTGCACCGAGCAGGAGCGGCGGCCATGGAAGGCACGGTCGACGAGATAGATCGCCGCGCAGTTGCCCGCCTTGATATGCCCGCCGATCGGGCTGTCGCCATGGATGTTGTAATAGCCATGGCCAAAGGAGCCGACCGGCAGCGAGCCCTCGCATTCGAGCACGATGTCGGGCGTGTGCACGATGAAAAGCACCGTGCCCCAAGTCGAGAGCTCCTGCCAGAGCGCCTCGAAGCGCTCGGCCGCAATGTAGAGGCGCTGCTCCTCCGGCGTTGCCTCCAGCACCGCGAGGGTCGAAACGCCGTGCTCGCGCGCGACGGCCTCGATCACCCCGTCCGGCTTGGCGGCGAGTGCCGCCCGGACCTTCTCCATAGCGTCGGCGGATGCAGCCGGCGCCAGCGTCTCGGTAAGCGACATGATCCTTTAGCCCCTCACTCGGCGGCCTGGCGCGGCAGACGCGGGTTGTGCTCGGTCAGGATCGTCTCGAAGCCCTCGAACTCCGGATGGCCGAGATAAAGCGGCGTCGGCCTCGGCTGACCGGCACTGCGATGCGACTCGCGGAACTGCTCCGACTTGGTCCAGGCGGTGAAATCGTCCTTCGAGGCCCAGGTGGTGTGCGAGGAATAGAGGGTATGATCCTCCTTCTCCGGCCCCTTGAGCAGATGGAAGGCGATGAAGCCCGGCATCTCGTCGAGGCGCGTCTTGCGCGAGGACCAGACTGTCTCGAAGGCCCCCTCCTCTCCCTTGACGACCTTGAAGCGGTTCATGGCGATGAACATCGGGAAATCCTCGGCGGTTCCGGAACAGGTGATCACGGGCGGCCCGCGCCGCTCTTGACCCTCCTTAGTAAAGCCGAATATCACCGTCAACAACGGCTCGATGATCGCTGTTTTGAACGATTATAAACTGAGCCAATACTTTGGAATGACTGTAGAGTGGGAAGCTGCCGCTATAAGGCCGCTTGCTGCGCTGCGGCGAGCCACGAGATGCTCATGCACGACCTGTCATCCTCTGCACCAAATCCACTCGCCGGCCTGAAGGCGAAACGCCTCGGCCGCGAGCTCGCCGCCGCCATCGCCCTCAGCGCGCTGGCCGCCCTCGGCTTCGCGGGCGATCTCCGTTCCGGCAGCTTCATCGCCACCGCGCAGGCCCAGACCGCGGAGCGCATCGTCGCAGCCGGCGGCATCGTCACCGAAGTGCTCTACGCCCTCGGCCTGAAGGACAATATCGTCGGCGTCGATACCCCCAGCCAATGGCCGCCGGAGGCGCAGAAGGACAAGAAGAGCGTCGGCTATGTCAGGGCGCTCTCGGCCGAAGGCGTGCTCTCGCTGAAGCCCTCGCAGATCATTGCCGTCGAGGGCGCCGGCCCACCTGACGCCCTCGCGCTGCTCAAGGAATCCGGCACGCCGATCACGATGATCCCAGAAGCACTGACGCCGGAGGCGGTGGTCGCCAAGATCGCGGCGATCGGCAAGGCCGCCGGCGCCGCCGAGCCGGCACAGCAGCTCGCCGCCACGGTCAAGACCCGTTTCGACGAGCTCGACCGGCTGCGCACCGGCTTGCCGAAGCAGAAGCGCGTCCTGTTCGTACTCTCTCTCCAAAATGGCCGCACCATGGTCGGTGGGCGCAACAGCACCGCCGATGCGATCATCGCGCTCGCCGGTGGCGTCAACGCCGCCAGCGCGGTCGAAGGCTTCAAGCCGATGACCGACGAGGCGATCATCACGGCGGCCCCCGATGTCGTGCTGATGATGCGCTTCAGCAGCGCCCACAACGCGACGCCCGACGAGCTGTTCGCTATGCCAGCCTTCTCGCAGACGCCTGCCGCAAAGCAGAAGGCGTTGATCCGGATGGACGGGCTCTATCTGCTCGGCTTCGGCCCGCGCACGCCCAACGCGGCCCGCGACCTGATGGCCGAGCTTTATCCCGAAGCCAAGATCGCCCAGCTTTCCGCCGCGAAATGACGCTCGCCGTGAAGCAGACGTCGAGTGCGAGCGCCACCGCGCTGGCTATCCTCGCCGAGGGGCGACGCCGCAAGGGCATCATCGCGGTCGCAGCGCTGGTCGGCTTTTGCCTGCTGCTGATGCTGCTCTCGCTCGGCGCCGGCGCCTTCGCTATCGCGCCCGGCCGGGTCGCCGATATCCTGATGGCCAAGCTCGGCATCGGCCAGGTTGAGCTGCTCGACAGCCGCGAGGCGCTGGTCGTGCTCAACATCCGCATGCCGCGCCTGCTGCTCGGCGCGCTGGTCGGGGCGGCGCTCGCCATCTCGGGCGCCCTGATGCAGGGCCTGTTCCGCAATCCTCTCGCCGATCCCGGCCTCGTCGGCGTCTCGACCGGTGCCGGGCTTGCCGCTGCCGCGACGATCGTGCTCGGCGACCGCTTCTTCCTCTCGAACTTCGCGATGAAGCTGCCCTTCGCGTTGCTGCCCTTCGGCGCCTTCTTCGGCGGGTTGGTCTCGACGCTGGCGCTCTATCTGATCGCGACCCGCCAGGGCCGCACCTCAGTCGCGACCATGCTGCTCGCCGGTGTTGCCCTCGGCGCGCTTGCGGGCTCGCTTACTGGCCTGCTCGCCTTCATCTCCGATGATCGGCAGTTGCGCGACCTGACCTTCTGGTCGCTCGGCAGTCTCGGCGGTGCGAGCTGGACCAAGCTCTCCGTGGTCGCCCCGATCGTGCTGCCGCTGCTGTTTGCCGTGCCCCTGCTGGCGCGCGGCCTCAATGCCCTCATGCTCGGCGAGGCCGAGGCCTATCATCTCGGCGTGCCTGTCCAGCGCATCAAGGCGCTCGCGATCCTGCTGGTTGCGCTCGCCGTCGGTGCCAGCGTCGCCTCGGCCGGCGTGATCGGCTTCGTCGGCATCGTCGTGCCGCATCTGATCCGGCTCTCGATCGGGCCCGATCACCGCCTGCTGCTGCCGCTCTCGGCGATCGGCGGAGCGGCCTTGCTGGTCGGCGCCGACATCGTCGCCCGCCTCGTCGTCGTGCCAGCCGAACTGCCGATCGGCATCGTCACCGCCTTCATCGGCGCGCCCTTCTTCCTCTGGCTGCTGCTGCGTCGTGGCCGGATCGCGGAGCTCTAGCCATGGCCGCGATCCTGGAAGCGGATGATCTTTCCTTCTCGGTGCGTAGCAGCACTCTCGTGCGCGGCGCCTCGCTGACGCTCCAAGAGGGCGCCACCACCATCGTTGTCGGCCCCAACGGCGCCGGCAAGTCGACCCTGCTCAAGCTCCTCACCGGTGAACTTTCGCCCTCGCAGGGCGCGGTCCGCCTGGACGGGATGGCGCTGCCGCAGATTCCCGGCTGGGAGCTCGCCTGCCGCCGCGCGGTCATGGTGCAGAACCAGCGCCTCGCCTTCCCGTTCAGCGTCTACGAGGTCGCGCGGCTCGGCCTCGAAGGTGTCGGCCGGGCACAGTCGCGTGCCCGCAAGGAGCAGATCATCGCTCAGGCGCTCGAGACCGCCGGCGTCATCGGCCTTGCCGGCCGCCAGTACCAGACATTGTCAGGCGGCGAGCAGCAGCGCGTCCAGTTCGCCCGCGCGCTCTGCCAGCTCGAGGCCGGGCGCAGCGTCGCGCAGCGCCAGATCCTCTTCCTCGACGAGCCGATCGCCAGCCTCGACCTCTGCCACCAACTCTCCTTGCTGGACGCAGCGCGCACCATCGCGGCGCAAGGCGCAGCCGTGCTGGTGGTGCTTCATGATCTCAACCTCGCCGTGACCTATGCCGACCGACTGGTGGTGATGCATGAGGGCGCGATCGTCGCCCAGGGCGAGCCGGCGACGATCCTCGACGACAATCTCCTGCGCGGCGTCTTCCGCGTCTCGCTCTCCTTCAGCCGCCTGCCGCCGGCCGGCCAGCCCTTCCTGCTGCCACAGCAGCATCTGACGCCGGTGCCGCCGGGAGGCGTCGTGCCGCTGCGCGCCGCTAGCGCATAGCGCGAGGCAGACGCGACAACTTTGCGGTTGTGCACTGCGACAACAGGTCTATAGCGAGCGCTCCGGCGCCTTCCGCCCGACCAGGCGAGTGGGCGCATCGCTGGATCGTCGAGCGCGCCATGAATCTCCCCACCGACCGGCTTTCCTTCCCGAAGGACCGCCTCCGCGTCCTGCTGCTCGAAGGCATCAATGATTCCGCCGTCGCTGCCCTGCAGCAGGCCGGCTACACCAACCTGACGCGCCTGCCGAAGGCGCTCGACGAGGCCCAACTCGTCGAAGCCATCGAGAAGACCCACATCCTCGGCATCCGTTCGCGCACGCAGCTGACCGAGCCGGTCTTTTCCGCCGCAAAACGCCTCTTCGCCGTCGGCTGCTTCTCGGTTGGCACCAACCAGGTCGATCTCGACGCGGCTCGCCTGCGCGGCATCCCGGTCTTCAACGCGCCCTTCTCCAACACCCGCAGCGTCGCCGAGCTGACCATCGGCGAGATCGTCATGCTGCTGCGCCGGATCACCGACCGCTCGGTCTCGGCCCATGTCGGCGGCTGGGACAAATCGGCCAACGGCTCCTTCGAAGTCCGCGGCAAGGTCCTCGGTATCGTCGGCTACGGCAATATCGGCAGCCAGCTCTCGAACATCGCCGAGGCGATGGGCATGCGCGTGATCTACTACGATCACACCGACCGCCTGCGCCACGGCAACACTGAGCCAGTCGAGAGCCTGAGCGCCCTGCTGGCGAACAGCGACGTGGTCTCGCTGCACGTGCCGGAAACGCCTGCGACGAACGGCATGATCGGCAAGGCCGAGATCGCTGCGATGAAGCAGGGCGCTTATCTCATCAACAATTCGCGTGGCACGGTCATCGATCTCGATGCCCTTGCCGAGGGGCTGAAGAGCGGCCATCTCGCCGGCGCCGCGGTCGACGTCTTCCCGAAGGAGCCGGCGTCCAATGTCGAGCGCTTCGTCACGCCGCTCCAGGGTCTGCCCAACGTCATCCTGACCCCGCATATCGGCGGCTCGACCGAGGAGGCGCAGGAGCGCATTGGCGCCGAGGTGGCGCGCAAGCTGGTCGACTATTCCGATGTCGGCTCGACCGTCGGCGCGGTCAACTTCCCGCAGGTGCAATTGCCGGCGCGCCCGACCGGCACCCGCTTCATCCAGGTCCAACGCAATGCACCCGGCATGCTGCGCCGCCTCAACGACGTCTTCGCCAGCCGCAACATCAACATCGCCGCCCAGAATTTCCAGACCGACGGCGAGATCGGCTATGTCGTGATGGAGGCCGATCCGGTCGGCGAGGTCGCGCGCGAGATCATCGAGGAGATCAGGGCGCTGGACGGCACGATCCGGGCACGGCTGCTGTACGAGCGCGGCTGAGCTAATCCAACGGAATTCCAGCACGTCATGCTCGCCCTTGTGGCGAGCATCCACGTCTTGAACACCTGCAATCAGTGACGCGAAGGCGTGGATGGTCGGGACAAGTCCGACATGACGGGGAAGTACGGACCCATATCACGATCTGTGCAATTTTGCATTTTTATGAAGCCACATCACACATCGTGAGGCGCCATCGCACAGGCTATCTCATCGGCATCCAGACCTCGGAGCAAGCCGATGACCCCGATCGACCTCTATACCTACCAGACCCCGAACGGCCACAAGGCCTCGATCATGCTCGAGGAAACCGGGCTGCCCTACGCCATCAACCTCATCGATATCGAAGCGGGCGACCAGCTCCGGCCGAGCTTCCTGGCGCTCAACCCGAACAACAAGATCCCGGTCATCGTCGACCACGACCATGACCGGACCGTCTTCGAATCCGGCGCGATCCTGCTCTACCTCGCCGAGCGCTCCGGCGTGTTCCAGCCGAACGGCCCGCAGACTCTGGGCAAGACGCTGCAATGGAGCTTCTTCCAGGCGGCCCATATCGGGCCGATGATCGGCCAGCTCTGGCATTTCAAAGTCTTCGCCAAGGAGAAGCTCCCCTACGCGATCGAGCGCTATGAGCGCGAGACCGTCCGCATCCTTGGTGTCCTCAACGGCGAGCTGGCGCTGCGGCCCTATCTGGTCGAGGCCAGCTACGGCATCGCCGACATCATGGTCTGGCCTTGGATCAATGCCCTGCCCCAGCTCGGCGTGAGCCTTGCCGAAACCCCTCATCTCAAGCGCTGGCACGAGACGATCGCAGCCCGCCCCGCCGTGCAGCGCGGACTTGCCGTGCCGGCGCTCGCGTACGCCGGCGCCTGATCGACCTGGCCCGACAGGACTTCTCGTCATGGATACCCTCTTCATCCCCCTGTCCCTTGCGGCCGGCGGCCTGCTGGCAGTCCAGGCCGGCGCCAATGCGCAATTGTCGAAGGCGACCGGCAGCCCCTTCGCCGCGACAACGATCCAGGTCATCCTCGCAGCCATCCTGCTGCTGATCGTCGCGATCGCCACCGGCACAGGCGCCGCCTTCGGCGGACTGCACGCCGTGCCCTGGTGGCACGCGATCGGCGGCGTCGCGACGGCGCTCTATGTCGCCTCGACCATCTTGGTCTTCCCACGGCTCGGCGCGGTCGTCGCGGTCGGGCTGTTTATCGCCGGCCAGATGCTGGCCTCGCTCGGACTCGACAGGTTCGGCGTGCTCGGCGTGCCCCAGCAGCTCCCTAAGCCCGCAACCCTGCTTGGCACGCTTGCCGTGCTCGTCGGTGTGACCGCGATCGTCTTCGGCCAGAAGGGCGCAACCAGGGAGCTCTCCGGCTCCAAGCTCGGCTGGATGCTGCTCGCCCTCATCGCCGGCGCTGTGCTGCCCGTTCAGGGCGCGATCAATGGCCTGCTGCGGCACGATCTCGGCGCGCCCTTCGTCGTCGGCACGATCAGCTTCCTGGTCGCGACCTTGTCGATGCTGGTGGTGCTGCTGGTGACATTGGCCCTGATGAATGGCGCCAAGCCGCAGCTGGACGGCCTCAAGACGATGCCCTGGTGGGGCTGGATCGGCGCTGCTTGCGGCGCCACCTATGTCACCACGGTCTTCACCGCGATCCCCGCGATCGGCACCGCTGCCACGGTCGGCCTGACCGTCGCCGGCCAGCAGATCGTCTCGCTCTTCGTCGATCGCCATGGCTGGTTCCGCCTGCCCCAGCGCGAGATCTCACCCCTGCGCTTTGCCGGCGTCGCGGTCCTGCTGCTTGGCGTCGCCGCGATCAAGCTCTTCTGAACCGCGAAGCCTTCCCGACGATGCCGAACCGACGCCGTCCGCCCTCTTCATGGAGACATCCTATGTCCTGGTTGCTGCTCACCGGAGCCGGATTGCTCGAGATCGTCTGGGCGATCGCGCTGAAGCAGGCCGGCGGCTTCACGCGGCTGGGGCCGAGCGTGATCGGCATCGCCTCGGCGATCGCCAGCTTCGTCATGCTGTCGCTGGCGCTGAAGCAATTGCCGGTTGGCACCGCCTATGCGGTCTGGGTCGGCATCGGGGCGCTCGGCGTCGCGATTGTCGGCATCGTCGCCCTGGGCGAGAGCGCTTCGCCCATGCGCCTCGGCCTGCTCGCGCTGATCCTGGTCGGCGTGATCGGCCTCAAGCTGGTCGAGGCCTGAGCCGCTCAAGCGGAAGGCGTGGGCTCGCCCTCCAGCAAAGCGCGGCGCTTCCGGAAGGCGCCATAGGCGAACTCGGTGAAGGCGCGGACCCGCGCCGCGGCGCGCAGATCCTCATGGGTCAGGATCCAGAGCGCCGTCTCCATCTCCGGTATAGGACGGCGCACGCAAGCGAGAGCCGGAACGCTGTCGCCGAGATAGCAAGGCAGCGCCACCAGCCCGAGCCCCGCCACCGCCGCCTGCTGCATCGCCAACAGCGAGTCGGCCCTGAGTATGATCTCGCTCTTCGGCAGCTTCGCCTGCATCCAGCGCGCCACCGAGGTCCCGCCGAGCGTGTCGTCCGGCCCAACCCAGCGATGCTCGGTGAGGTCGGCGTGATCGTGCCACGAGAGATAGGCGGGCGCAGCATAGATCGCGAAGGCGATCTTGCCGACCCGGCGCCCGACCAGCGTCGCCGGCGGGTTGTCGGCGGTCCGCAAGGCGACATCGGCATCGCGCTTGGTCAGGTTGAACATCAGATTGGAGGCCGCGACCTCCAGGGCGATGCCGGGATGGGTCTCGCTGAATTCCGCGAGGATCTCCGGCAGGATCGAGCCCATCAGCGTGTCGGTGGCGGTAACCCGGAGCGTGCCGGAGAGGCGAAGGTCCTGCCCGGCGATCCTGCGTTCAAGCTCGGTGACGGTGCCGGAGATGCTCCGCGCCGCCGCGACCAATTCCTCGCCGCCGGCCGTCAGCACATAGCCGGTCGGCAGCCGTTCGAAGAGGCGTAAGGCCAATTGCTGCTCGAAGGCGGCAATGCGCCTGAGCACAGTCGAATGGTTGACGCGCAACTCGCGCGCCGCGCCGGCGAGCGAGCCGGCCTCGGCGACGGCGAGGACATAGCGCAGATCATCCCATTCGAGCGCGGCCATGAGCCTCCTCGCAAGATGCTAAGCGCTAGGCGACGCCCAGCGCCAGCAGATCGTGGACATGGACGAGGCCGACCGGCTTGTCGTCGGCATCGGCGACGATCAGCGCGGTGACACGCAGCCGATTGACCATCTCCAGCGCCTCGGCGGTGAGCGCATCCGGCGCGATCCGGCGCGGGTCCTTCGTCATCACGTCGCGCGCCACTCGTCCGCCCCAGCCGGCACCGAGCTTGCGGCGCAAATCGCCATCGGTGACGACGCCGGCGAGCTTGCCGTCGACATCGATGACGATGGCGCAGCCAAAACCCTTGGCCGTGATCATCGCGACGACATCGGCCATCGCCGCCATCTCGCCGACGACCGGCAGGCGTTCGCCGGAATGCATGATGGTCGCGACGGTCTTGAGCTGCGCGCCGAGCTTGCCGCCGGGGTGGTAGACGTAGAAATCCTGGCGCGAGAAGCCGCGCGCCTCGAGCAAGGCCACCGCGAGCGCATCGCCGAGCGCCATCTGCATCGTCGTCGACGTGGTCGGAGCAAGCCCATTCGGGCAGGCCTCCTGCGCCTTCGGCAGAACGAGCGCGATATCGGCCTCGCGGCCGAGGGCGCTGTCGCGGTTGGCGGTGATCGCGATCAGCCCGACACGGAAGCGGCGGGTATAGCCGACGATGGCCGAGAGCTCGGCCGCCTCGCCCGACCAGGACAGGGCAACGACGACATCCTCGGGTTGAACCATGCCGAGATCGCCATGGCTCGCCTCGGCCGGATGGACGAAATACGAGGGCGTGCCGGTCGAGGCGAGCGTCGCCACGATCTTCCTGGCGACATGGCCGGATTTGCCCATGCCGGTAACGATCACCCGGCCAGAGGCCGCGCGGATCATCTCGACGGCGGCGGTGAAGGGTTCGGCGAGGCCATTGCCGATCGCTTCGTGCAAGGCATCGAGCCCGGCGCGTTCGGTGGCGATGGTCCGCAGGGCGGAAGCGCTGATGGTCGCGGTCATGGAGCGCGCCTCTAGCATGGCGGGAGGCCGGCTGGCCACCGCTGCGCCAGCGTTGACGCAGCATTAACCCTCTTCGTTCTAACTCCATTAACCATGCGCGCCCTTCCGGCGCGCGAGAGCCTTTGCCTCGCCGGAGCACCGTCGCGCCAGTGTCCCGTTTTGCCAAGATCTGCTGGCTGGCAGGCGTCGCAAGCTGCGGCGTCGTTGCCGGGCTGACGACTTGGCCGACGCAGGTGGTTGCCCAGACCTCCGACCGGCAGGCGACGTCGTCAAACCGATCCGGCGCGCCGGCTTTGCGCACCGGGACTCCTAGTAATCTCGGGCAGACACAGGCGACCCAGACTTCGACCGGTCGGAACCAGATCGCCTCTCCCGACGCGGTCGACGAGCCTTCCGTCGCAACCCGTCGCCGCTCTGGTGCGATCTCCTCCGGTCAGCCGCCTCGTGCCAGCCAGCCAGTACGGTCCTCGCGCTTGCGCGGCATCACCCAGCGCGATATCCGCGCTCCGCAGCCGACGATAACCGCTCTGCCCCCGCCACTTCCGCCGGCGCCCGAGCCGCGCAAGCGCAAGCGGCCGGAGGAAGACCCCTACGCGCCGCTCGGCCTGCGCCTCGGCAATGTCATCCTGCGCCCGGCAATCACCGGCTCCGGCGGCTATGACAGCAATCCCTCGCGCGTGCCCGGGGCGAGCAAGGGCTCGCTGTTCAGCCGCACCGAGGGCGAGCTCGGCATCCAATCCGACTGGAACGTGCACGAGCTCACCGGCATGCTGCGTGGCGGCTACAGCCGCTACTATCGCGACGACAGCGCCTCGCGCCCGGATGCGGAAGGCAACATGTCGCTGCGCCTCGACGCGACGCGCGACACCCGCATCCTGCTCGAATCGCGCTTGCGTCTCGACACGCAGCGGCCAGGCTCACCCGATCTGTCGGCTGCCGTACAGGGCCGGCCAATCACCTGGAACTATGGCGCCGCGGCCGGCGTCACCCATGACATCAACCGTCTGCAGTTCACCTTGCGCGGCGCGGTCGACCGCCAGGACTACGAGGACGCCGATCTCAGCAACGGGCGTAAGCTGAGCCAGGCCGATCGCAACCAGACCCAATACGGCCTGCGCCTGCGCGCCGCCTACGAGGTGACGCCGGGTTTCAAGCCCTTCGTCCAGGGCGAGATCGACACCCGCCAGTTCGACGAGAAGGTCGATTCCAGCGGCTATATGCGTTCCTCCGACGGCTATACCGCCCGCCTCGGCTCGACCTTCGAGATCAGCCGCCTGCTCACCGCCGAGGTCTCGGTCGGCTATCAGGACCGCAAATACGAGGATGGCCGGCTGAAGAACCTGCGCGGCATCGTCGGCGACGCCGCGATCCTGTGGACGCCGACGCCGCTGACCACTGTGACGCTGCGCGGTGCCTCCGAGCTCGGCGACACTACCATCCCCGGCTCGAGCGGCACGACGGCACGGCGCGTTAATCTCGAAGTGGCGCATGCCCTGCGCCGGAACATCACCGTCACCGGTTTCGCCAGCTATGGCCGCACCGAATATGACGGCCAGGACCTGCGCGAGGACACGTCGACCATCGGCGCCAGGATCGAATACAAGCTGACCCGGACCTTCTCGGTCCGCGCCAGCTTCACCCATGAGCGCCTGAACTCGACCAACCAGGGCTCGGACTACACCGCCAACATCGCGCAGGTCGGGTTGCGGGTGCAGTTCTAATAGCCGCAGCGGTCATGCTCGGGCTTGACCCGAGCATCTCGGGCAGAATGGGCTCTCCCTTGGAGAAAGCCTCTTCCGGCCCGAGATTCCCGGGTCTGCGCTACGCTCCGCCCGGGAATGACGTAGCTGGCTTACCGCCCCAGCAGGCGCTCGATCTCGCCGCGCAATTGCGGGCCGAGATCGCCGCGCTCCAGTGCATAAGCGACATTGGCCGAGAGGAAGCCGATCTTCGAGCCGGTATCGTAGATGTCACCGTCGAAGCGCACCGCGAAGAACTTCTCGAGCTTTGCCAGGGCGATCATCGAATCGGTCAGCTGGATCTCGCCGCCGGCGCCCTTCTCCTGCTTGGCGAGCAGGTCGAAGATCGTCGGCTGCAGGATGTAGCGGCCGGTGATGTGCAGGTTCGACGGCGCCGTGCCCTTCGGCGGCTTCTCGACCATTCCGGTAATCTGCGAAACCTTGGCCTTGGCATCGTGCACGCCGACGATGCCGTATTGATGGGTCTGGTCCTCAGGCACCGGCGCAACGGCGATGTGGTTGCCGCCATGCTCCGCATGGGCCTCGATCATCTCGGCAAGGCAGCCCTTGCCGCTGGTGTGATGCAGCATATCGGGCAGCAGCAGCGCGAAAGGCTCGTCGCCGATGATGTCGCGCGCGCACCAGACGGCATGGCCGAGGCCGAGCGGCGCCTGCTGGCGGGTGAAGCTCGTGGCGCCGGCGGCCGGCAGATCGTGCTTGAGCGCGTCCAGCTCCTTGGTCTTGCCGCGCTTGGCCAGCGTGTCGTCGAGCTCGTAGGCCATGTCGAAATGGTCCTCGATCACGCCCTTGTTGCGGCCGGTGACGAAGACGAAATGCTCGATCCCGGCGGCGCGCGCCTCGTCGACCACGTGCTGGACCACTGGCCGGTCGACGATGGTCAGCATCTCCTTCGGAATCGCCTTGGTGGCGGGCAGGAAACGGGTGCCGAGACCAGCGACGGGAAAGACCGCCTTGCGGATTTTCTTGATCATGCGCGTCCATCTCGCGCGCTTGCCGCGCGCGCCTGCTGAAGATCGGAGGGCTTCGGGAGGAGCCGGCTTCGCCCGTTGATGCCGGTCTTGTTTAGGCTGACCCGCGATTCTGGCGAAAGCCGGGCCGGCCTCATTTTCAATTACCAGTCACGCCTTGCCGATACGTCAATGCTCTTGCTGTAGATTACTGGATTTGCCGCCCTGGCCACCATTCTTGCATGGCTTCACTGAAGCGGTGCCTGAGAATAGCCATGTCGCGCCGACAGGCTGGTTCGAACTGTCGTGATTCCGGTTTATGCGGATCACGTGACGAGGAGACGAAGATGGCGATTCTGGTTTCGGGCGGTGCCGGCTATATCGGCAGCCACATGGTTCTCGAGCTGCTGGACCGTGGCGAGAAGGTCGTGGTGCTCGACGATCTCTCGACCGGCTTCTGGTGGGCGGTGCCGCAGGAAGCGACTCTCGTGCGCGGCGACATGGGCGATCAGGCCCTGGTCGAGCGCACCATCGCCGAGCACGGCATCAGTGAGATCGCGCATTTCGCCGCCCGGATCGTCGTGCCGGACTCGGTATCAGACCCGCTCGGCTATTACCTCAACAACACCGTCAAGACGCGCGCGCTGCTGGAGAGCGCCGTGCGCGGCGGTGTCAAGCATGTGATCTTCTCCTCTACGGCCGCCGTCTATGGCGAGCCGCCGGTCTCGCCGGTGCCGGAGGAGATCGCACTCAATCCGATCAACCCCTATGGCCGCTCCAAACTGATGAGCGAGTGGATGCTCGGCGACGTCGCCCGCGCCCATGGCCTGACCTATGTTGCGCTGCGCTATTTCAATGTCGCCGGCGCCGATCCACGCGGCCGCTCCGGCCAATCCAGCGCCAACGCGACACATCTGATCAAGGTCGCGAGCCA
This sequence comes from Bosea sp. Tri-49, assembly GCF_003952665.1. Taxonomy (NCBI): domain Bacteria; kingdom Pseudomonadati; phylum Pseudomonadota; class Alphaproteobacteria; order Hyphomicrobiales; family Alloboseaceae; genus Allobosea; species Allobosea sp. Tri-49. Next base: position 4,649,443 of record NZ_CP017946.1, on the reverse strand, counting down.
GGCCGCGCTCGGCCAGCGCGCCGGGCTCGACATCTTCGGTACCGATTATGCGACGCCGGACGGCACCTGCGTCCGCGACTATATCCACGTCACCGACCTCGCCCGCGCCCATCTGGCGGCGCTCGACCACTTGCGCACCGGCGGCGAGAACCTGACGCTCAACTGCGGCTACGGCCGCGGCTATTCGGTCAAGGAAGTCGTCGAGGTGGTGAAGCAGGTTTCGGGCGTCGATTTCCCGGTTCGGCTCTCGCCGCGCCGTGACGGCGACCCGGCCGCGCTGGTCGCCAAGGCCGACCGCATCCGCTCTGAACTCGGTTGGCAGCCGGAGCATGACGATCTCACGGAAATCGTCACCCAGGCGCTGGCCTGGGAGGAGAGCCTGCGCAAACGCAACGCCAGCTGACGAGAGTCCGTTCCGATCAGCTTGCACCGCAAGCTGATCGGTAAAACGGTTTCCAAATTAGAAGCGAGAGCGATTTGGCGCGGCGTTAACCCATGGTTAACCTCGTTCGGGCGCTGTGGTGGAAAGAACCCGCGACCGAGCCAGAGGAGCAACCATGCGCCCCGTCACCGTTCTCGCCTTCGCTGTAGCGCTCGGCCTCGGGCCGGCGCTCGCGCAGACGACGGGTTCGATCAATCCGGCACGGGCGCAGACACCAAAACCCGAGGCGCGCCCAGCCGCCCCGGGCTTCGACGGCTTCCTGCGCACGCTCTGGCCCATGGCACAGGCCCGTGGCATCTCGCGCCAGACCTTCGACCTCGCCTTCCAGGGTGTGACACCCGATCCGTCGATCGTGGCATTGACGCAAAAGCAGTCGGAATTCGTCGCGCCGATCTGGAGCTATCTCAACAGCGCTGTCGGCGGCGGCCGGATCTCGCGCGGCCGCGAGATGCTGGAGGCCCATGCCGGCGTGCTGGCGCAGGCCGAGTCCCGCTATGGCGTGCCGAAGGAAATCATCCTCGGCATCTGGGGGATGGAGACCAATTACGGCTCGTTCAAGGGCGACAAGGATGTGATCCGCTCGCTCGCGACGCTGGCCAACATCCGCTATCGCGGCGATTTCTTCCGCGACGAGCTGCTGACCGCGCTGGAGTTGATCGAGAAGGGCCATGTCGAGCGCCGCGAACTGCGCGGCTCCTGGGCCGGTGCCATGGGCCACACCCAGTTCATGCCGTCGAGCTACATGAAGTACGCGGTCGACCAGACCGGCGACGGCCATGCCGATATCTGGACTTCGACCAGCGACGCCATCGCCTCGACCGCCAACTATCTCAAAGGCTATGGCTGGACCCCCGGCCTGCCCTGGGGCATCGAGGTCGTGGTGCCCGATGGCTTCGACCACAATCTCTACCGCGCGAGCTTCTCTTCCTTCCGCTCCGCCGGCGTACGCCGCGCCGATGGCGGCTCGCTGCCCTCCTCGGGCGAAGCGAGGCTGTTCTATCCGGCCGGCCACACCGGGCCCGCCATGCTGCTGACCGCGAATTTCGACGTCATCAAGAAATACAACTCCTCCGACGCCTATGCCCTCGCCGTCGGGCATCTCGGCGACCGGATCGTTGGGCGTCCGGCGTTGCAGGGCGAATGGCCGGTCAAGGCACCGCGGCTCGACAAGGCCGGCACCACCGACGTCCAGCGCCGGCTGAAAGCCCTCGGCCTCTATAATCACGATGCCGACGGCCGTATCGGTACCGGCACGCGCGAAGCGGTCCGGCAGTACCAGCTGAGGGTCGGCATGCTCGCTGACGGCTACCCGACGCCGGCGCTGCTGGCGCGGATGAAGGCACCCCGCTGACGAACCGGGCGATCGCGACTATATTGCCTGGCGGCGCCACCCTCTGACCGGCGCCGATCGAGAGCATGATGCGCACGCGTTCGCTCTTCATGGTTCTGGCCGCGGCCCTGCTCGTGCTCGTCACCGGCGGACCGATCTCGATCGCCCAGAACCCGGTGCCTCCGGGTCGGATACCGCAAGCGCCGCCGCAGGGCCGCAGCCTGTTCAACATGTTCTGGCAGATTCCGGAGAGGCCGGCGGTCCAGCAACGGCAGCCACGCGAGCGCGTCGCGCCGGCCCAACGCCGGGCGCCGACCCGCGTCGTCGTCCGCGACGACCCGGTCATCCCCAAGGTCGACGTCAACCACCATGTTCTCGTCATCGGCGATACGCTGGCAGGGCAGATCGCCGAAGGGCTCGATGACAGCCTGGGCGACCGCGCCGATGTCGCGGTGGTAAACAAGGCCAAGGCCGATAGCGGCTTGGTGCGCACCGATTTTTACGATTGGCCGAAGGCAGCCGGTGAGCTGCTGGCCGCCGACGCCAAGGTGATGGTCGGGGTCATCATTCTCGGCCCGAACGATCGCCAGGTGATCCGTGAAGGAGACGTCACGCACGATCCCTTGAGCGAGCGCTGGCTCCAGCTCTACAAGGCCAGGATCGATGCCGTCGCTGCGGCCTTCGGCACAAAGCGGATACCGCTGATCTGGGTTGGCGCGCCGCCGATGCAGAACCCCCGGCTATCGACAGACCTGATCACGTTGAACGACCTCTTCCGCAAGGGCGCGGAGGCCGGCGGCGGCCAGTATGTCGATCTCTGGGGCGCCTATGTCGACGGCGAGAACCGCTATACGGCGACCGGGCCGGACGTGAACGGGCAGATCGCCAAGCTCCGGCTCGGCGACGGCGTCCATTTCACCAAGGCCGGCGCCCGCAAGGCCGCGCATTTCGTCGACGTCGTCATTCGCCGCCTGCTCGAGGGTGCGCCGACGCAGAACGTCATCGCACTACCGACCTCGCCCGAAACCAGTGCGCCGCTCACACCCGAACTGCAGCCTGGCGGCGTCGAGCGCCTGATCGACCGCATGGTCAGCGGCCTGCCCGCCGATCTCCAGCTCATCCCGGTCGCCCCGCCAAAGCCACTGGCTGGCCCGATCCTACCCTTGACTGGCGCGATTGTGGGCAGCGGTGACACGGCGTTGATCACCTCGGTTCAGGAGGCGCGCGGTCGCGGCGATGTCGCAGCAGGGCTCGACCGCGTCTTCGGCCAGGGCATCGCGCCAGAGCCGCGCCCCGGCCGCGCTGACGATTTCAGCTGGCCTCGATTGAACTGAACCCGCCATCACCAAGCTGAAAGCGTTCGAAGCGCTGCATCTCCTCGTCGACCTGCCGTTTCAACTCCGGCGACAGCTCGGGTTCAAGCCAGGTCCATTGCTGCACCAGAAGCTTGCGCGCTGCCCGGTCGGTCTTGAGATCGGCGACGGCGACGATGCGGTCGCCCGCCAGCACCGGCAGGCCGAAATAGCCGAAGACGCGCTTCTCCTTCGGCAGATAGGCCTCGAAGACGTGGTCATAGCCGAAGAACAGCTTCAGCCGCTTGCGCTGGATGATCAGCGGATCGAAGGGCGAGAGGATGTGGACGAGGCTGTCATCGGCCGGCGCTGATGGCTCCAGCACCTCCGGCCTCGCCCAATGCAGCGTCTTCTCGGCACCTTCGATCGCGACGGGCACCAGCTCCTTGCGCCGCACGCGTCCCGCGATCAGTTCGGCGATCGCCTTCTTGCTGGGTGCATCGAGATGGCAGATCGAGTCGAGACTGACGATACCCTGCGCCTGCAGGGCCCGGTCGAGCTTGTAGGCGGCGATCTGCCGCTCCGAAGCCGGGGTCGGAGACTTCTCCCAGCCAAAATGCCGGTCGAGCAGCTCATAGGTCTTGAGCATGCCGGAGCGAGAGGAGATCGCGAGCTCGCCATCGTAGAAGGCGCGTTCGAGCAGGCCCTTGGACGGCTTCTTGCTCGCCCAGAGATGCGTCTTCTCGACCAGTACGTCGGTATCGATGTCGCGGATGGTGAGCGCGCCGTCCTTGCGGATGCGGCGCAGCAGCTTGCGCGTCTCCTCGCGGCTGCCGACCGAAGCCCAGCGCTTCGGCTCGGCCCGATGCGCCTTCATCGCCGGCAGGAAATAGCGCAGGTCGGCACTCGCCACATAGGACAGCGCATGCGTCCAGTACTCAAAGACCGACTTGTCCAGCGATTGCGCCTGCGCGAGGTCATCACGGCGATAACCTGGAATCCGGCTGTAGAGGATGTGATGGTGACAGCGCTCGACCACGTTGATCGTGTCGATCTGGACATAGCCGAGATGCGCGATGGCCGCCGCTGTCGCTTCCGGTCCAGCGCCGAAAGGTTCGCGCGTGTCGAGCTTCTGGGCCTTGAGCAAGATCCGGCGCGCATTCGCCTTGTCGAGCTTCAATATCTTTCGTGGTCGCGTCGCCATCACAGCAAGTTAGCCATCGCGGCGCCAAAGGTTAAGGCGCTGCCCCGCCACCTGCTGACAGCTCATGGCGGTGGTCTTCACCGACTCAGCCCGCAGCGGACAGCGCCTCCGCCAACGCCTCAGGCCTCAGCTCCGCCAGCCCCATCTGGACCTTGAAGGCCCTGGTTTTCTCGCCCGGCCTCATCACCAGGATCACTGTCTCGGTGCCCGGGCAGGCGGGATCGGCGCAGAGGATCTCGTTGACAGCGATCACAGCGTTGTCGGGCAGGCCGAGCAGCTCGCGCACCTGCCGCTTGATTTGCGCCGAGGCATCGGCCCCGGCGGCGTCGCGCTTGTCCCTGCCGAACAGGCCAAAGCGCATCGCCGCTCAGCCGCCCGGCAGGGTCAGCACGCCGGCAGCGCCATCTTCGGCACCGAAGGCGAGGCGCTTGCCGAGCTTGTCCCAGGCGAAGGCGGTGATGCCGCTGCCGCGCTGCGCCGGCCGCACCAGCAGTTCGGAGGCGTCGGTCAGGCGCACCATCAGGATGCAGCCGTCATCGTAGCCGATCGCCAGTACCAGCGCCTTCGGATGGAAGGCGACGCGGGTGACCTTGGCATGGCGCGCCCCGCATTCGCGCGGCGCCTTGCCGGTCGGCCCATCACCCTGGAAAGGCCAGACGATGGCGGCGTCGGCTCCCGACGACGCAAGCCAAAGTCCGTCATGCGACCAGGACAGCGAGCGAGGCTTGGCTGGATAGCCGGTCATGCGCATATGGCTCGGCTTGTCGCCAAGGCGCCAGCCATGCAGCGCGTTCTCCTGCATCGCACTGACGACGAAGCGCCCGTCGGGCGACCAAGTCACCTCGAGATGCGAGCCCTTCCAGTCGAGGAAATCGGGCTTGGCCTCGGTGTTGGGATACCAGAGCAGAACACCGTTCATCTGGGCGATGGCAAGGCGATAGCCCTTCGGCGCGAAGACGAGGCCCTGGGGCGTCGAGGCGACCTCGATCGACCTGAGCTTGCCCTTGTCGTCGCGGGCATGGACGGTGCGACCAGTGTTCCAAGCAAGGCTGCCGGAAGAGGCGACCGTCACGGCGTCGATCCAACGCCGCTTCGGGTCGAGCGCGAGTTCCTTCGGCTCACCATCGGCTGGTGTCGCGACGACGCGGCCGTCGTCGCCACCGCTGATCAGGCGCTCGCCATCCGAGATGGCGCAGAGCAGTCCACCACGATTGGCCTCGACGCTCACCGTCTCGCCATCGCGCCAGCGCAGCACGCGGCCATCGGCGAGCGCGAAGGCCAGCGTCTGCTTCAGCCAGAAGGCGCCGACGACATGCTCGCCAGCTTCGACGGGAACGACATGCTCGCGCAGCGAGACGGGTTTGGTGATGGTCTCCATGGCCTTGGCTTTAGCTCAAGCCGCGCAGGCCATGAACCCCTTTCGCAACGCCGCCTCGTCGAGATCGCGGCCGATGAAGACCAGGCGCGAATTGCGCTCCTCGCCAGCCTTCCAGTCGCGTTGCAGGTCGCCGTCCAGGATCATGTGCACGCCCTGGAAGACGAAGCGGCGTGGCTCGTCCTTGAAAGCGAGGATGCCCTTGGAACGCAGGATGTTCGGACCCTGCACCTGGCTGATGTCGTTGATCCAGGGCATGAACTTGTCCGGATCGACATCGCCGGGAAGCGTGAACGACATCGAGCGGACATCATCGGAATGGTGATGATGGTGGCCGGATTCGAGGAAGTCCGGCTCGATGTCGAGGATGCGGTCGAGATCGAAGGCGTTGCGGTCGAGCAATTCGGCGATCGGCAGGTCGCAGCGCGTCGTCTTGTGCAGCTTGGCATAGGGGTTGATCGCGCGGATCGCCGCCTCGACCTCGGCGAGCCCTTCCGGCGTCACCAGGTCGGTCTTGTTCAGGATGATCACGTCGGCGAAGGCGATCTGGTTCTTCGCCTCCGGCGCGTCCTTGAGCCGGTCCTGTAGCCATTTCGCGTCGGTGACGGTCACGACCGCGTCGAGCTTGGTGGCGTCGCCGACATCCTGGTCGACGAAGAAGGTCTGCGCGACCGGGGCGGGATCGGCGAGACCGGTGGTCTCGACGATGATCGCGTCGAACTTGCCCTTGCGCTTCATCAAGCCGTCGAGGATGCGGATCAGGTCACCGCGCACCGTGCAGCAGATGCAGCCATTGTTCATCTCGAACACTTCCTCGTCGGCGCCGACGACGAGGTCGCCATCGATACCGGTCTCGCCGAACTCGTTGACGATCACGGCGAATTTCTTGCCGTGGTCCTCGGTGAGGATGCGGTTGAGGAGCGTGGTCTTGCCGGCGCCCAGATAGCCGGTGAGCACCGTGACAGGAATCTTCTCGGACATGACTAGAACCTGGTTGGCGGCGCTGCTGCGATCGCGGCCCGGTCAGGCCGGGCCGGCGACGAGCGCCTTCTCGATCTGGCTTATATTGTGTTTCATCATCGCGATGTAAGTCCCAGCCGGACCGTCTGCGGCCGAGAGCGCATCCGAATAGAGCCGCCCGCCGATCTTCGCCCCGCTCTCTTTGGCGATCTGCTCAGCGAGACGCGGATTGGTGATGTTCTCAAGGAAGACCGCCGGCACCTTCTCCGCCTTGATCTGGCGGATGATGCGGGCGACGTCCTTGGCCGAGGCCTCGGCCTCGGTCGAGACGCCCTGCGGCGCGATGAACGCGATGCCATAGGCTTTGACGAAGTAGCCGAAGGCATCATGCGAGGTGATCGCCTTGCGCCGATCGGCCGGGATGCGCGCAACCGCAGCCTTGATCTCGGCATCGAGCGCATCGAGCTTTGCAAGGTAGGCGGCGGTATTGGCCTCGTAGGTCGACTTGCCGGCCGGATCAGCCGCGATCAGCGCATCGCGGACATTGCCGACATAGATCTTGGCATTGGCGACGCTCTGCCAGGCATGCGGGTCTTCCCCGCCATGGCCGTGGCCGTGATCATCTGCCGTCTTTTGGGGCGTGATACCTGTGGTGGCGGTGGCGATCGTCGCCTTCGTGCCCGACGACTTGATCAGCCGGGTCAGCCAGCCCTCGAACTTCAGCCCGTTGACGACGACGAGCTTCGCCCCTGCCACCGTCTTCGCGTCGGCCGGTGTCGGCGAATAGACATGCGCGTCGCCGTCGGGCCCGACCAGCGCGGTCACGGCGACCCGATCGCCACCGATCTCGCGCACGAAATCGCCGAGGATCGAGAAGCTCGCGACGACGGGCAGCTTCTCCTGGGCGAGGCCCGGTAACGGGAGAGCGACACCGGCAGCAAGGCCGAGGAGAACGGAGCGGCGGTTCAGCATGGCATCTCTCGCGCTATATGAAACACTATAACATAACTAGCGCTGGAGATGGGCCTTCGGCAAGAGCCGTCGTGCAAGGCCGCCCTGCGATCCCAGCAGGAGCGAGCCGAGATAGAGCGCGCCGGCCGACAGAATGATCGCCGGTCCCGCTGGAAGATTGCTGCCGGCGGCGTAGGAGGCGACGAGGCCGATATAGCCGGACGCCATGCCGAAGCCGGAGGCCAACAGGATCAGCCGCGTGATGTCGGCGGTCCAGAAACGTGCCGCCGCCGCCGGCAGCATCATCAGCCCGACTGCGAGCAGCGTACCGAGCGCGTGGAAGCCGGCGACGAGGTTGAGCACTACGAGGCCGAGAAAGGTGAGGTGGACCACGCCACCCGAGCGGCTGACCGAGCGCAGGAAGCCGGGATCGACGCATTCGAGCACAAGCGGCCGATAGACCAGCGCGAGCACACCAAGCGTCAGGCTGGCGACGCTGGACAGCAGCACGAGCACATCGTCGTCGAGCGCCAGCACATTGCCGAACAGCACATGGAAGAGATCAACGGCCGAGCCGCGCAGCGAGACCAGGGTGACGCCGAGCGCCAGCGAGATCAGATAGAAGGCGGCAAGCGATGCGTCTTCCTTGAGCACGGTCAGGCGGGCGACGGCACCGGCGGCGAGCGCGACGGCAAAGCCCGCGGCCAGCCCGCCCAGCGTCATCGCCGGCAGCGAGAAGCCGGCGACGAGATAGCCGAGCGCGGCGCCCGGCAGGATCGCATGCGCCATGGCGTCGCCGGTCAGGCTCATCCGCCGCAGCATCAGGAAGACGCCGATCGGCGCACCGGAAACCGACAGCGCCATCACGCCGACCAGCGCCCGGCGCATGAAGTCGAATTCGGCGAAGGGGCCGATCAGGAGGTCGTAGAGCATCGGCCTTGTCTTATGTCGCTGCGCTCAGGCGGCGCAGGGCGCGGCGTGGCTGTCGAAGGCCTCGACCATGCGGCGCGCCTTGAGCAGGTTGTTCGCCGTCAGCACCTCACCGGTCTCACCCCAAGCGATCGCCTCGCGCGCCAGTAGCAGCGTCTGCGGGAAGGCGCGCTTCACCGTCTCGATATCATGCAGGACCGCAACGACGGTGCGGTTCTCGCCGTGCCAGCGCTGGACCAGCGCCAGCAGATCAGCGCTGGTGCGGGCATCGATCGCCGTGAAGGGCTCGTCGAGCAGGATGATGTCGGCGTCCTGCAGCAGGAGCCGCGCGAACAGCGCCCGCTGCATCTGCCCGCCCGAGAGCGTGCCGATGCTGCGGCCCTCGAAGCCGGTGAGGCCGACGGCGGCGATCGCCGCCTCGATCTTATCGCGCTGACCAAAGCCGATCCGACCGAAGATGCCGGCCGTGCCCCAGAGACCCATGGCAACGAGATCGTAGACATGAATCGGGAAGGAGCGGTCGAGTTCGGCCGACTGCGGAAGATAGGCGAGCCGCTTGCCCTTCTGAAGGCTGACCGTACCGTCGAGCGGCGCGAGCGCGCCGGCGATGGCCTTGAGCAGGGTCGACTTGCCGGCGCCGTTCGGTCCGACGATCGCGGTGAGGCTGCCCGGCGCGATCTCGCCCGAAAGATGATGCACCGCCGGATGGCGGTCGTAGCCGAGCGTCAGATCGCTGAAACGGATTGCGGGCACGGGTTCTGTACTCTTTTTCACGCCAGATTCTTCATCACGCAATGACGGCGAAGGTCGCCGCCCACAGCACCAGGATCACGCCGAGCGCCAGGCCGAGCCGTTGCCCGGCCGAAAGCCGCAGCAGCGACCAGCCGGGCGCTTCCGCCACGGGGCCGCGGTGATGGGCATGATCATGGCTCATAAGGAATGATATAATGTTACGCTCGGCGGCAAGCAAGCTCGGTTTGGCGTAGAACCGAAGCAGGGGCCAATCTCGGATGACGCAAGGTCATCCTTGATGTAACCATGGCGGCACCTTTTCGGAGTGAAGCACGGATGTCGGGAGGAGGTGCGCATGCGTACCGCATTCTGGTTCAGCCTACCGCTTGTCGCGCTCGCGCTGATTTCCTGCCAGACCGCTCCGGACACGGCCATACTCGTCACACCCGGCGCGCCGGGCCAATGCAGCATCGCGAGCGAAAAACGCTTCGTCGCGGGGAATGAGACGGTCCGGCTGGGCCGTGCTCAGGGGCTGCCGCCGGCCGCCAATTTCGCGGTTTTTGCCGCGCCGCTCGCAGTCAATACCGACGGGGCGCCGACCTCATATCACCCTCGCGATTTTCTCGGGACCTCGCTGGCCATCAACCGGATCGACAACGGCATCGCGATATCGAAAGCCGGCGGTCTGACGCAGGCGGAGAAGATCGCGGCCTTCGAGCGTTGGCGCGATTCCGGCTGGACGGTGCCGGCAGGCCATACGATCAGCTGGCGCAATGTGATCGCCCCGGACACCAACGGCAAACCTTGCACGTTCGCCAGCGGGCCCAATGCCGGGTATTTCGGTTCGCTCACAGCCTTGAAGAACGGCTTGTCAGGTGCCGCTGCCGGGGAATGCCAGGTGGCCAACCAGCTTGATCAACGTGTCATCCCTGCCATCGTGCTGCGGGGCAACGCCAATCCCCTCAAGGAGTTCGGGGCCAAGACCGGTGATCTGGTGCTGGCGCTCAATCCTGCCACCGGACGAAGCGTTGCCGCCGTCATCGGCGATACCGGGAACGGCAACCGCATCGGCGAGGGCTCGGTCGCGCTCAATATGGCATTGCTCGGCAGGAGCGAACAGCCGAGAACCTATCAAGACGCGATCAGGCTCGATACCGGCTCGTCCGACATGGTCGTGGCTGTGCTACCCGCCACGGTGGCCTATCAGCGTACGCGCCCCTACACCGCGGAAAACATCGCCCAACGCGTCGAGGCTTGGGCGCTGGAGCGCGGATACGGTTCGACGGCGGGGTTGGCTGCGGCGGCGCAAGCCTGCGGGCGCGGGCTCTGAACTCGACCGGGCAATGCCGAGGCGCGTCCCCGGCGGTATTGATGCACCTGAATTTCGGCTGACATCTTTTACCGGCAAGCACGATTGCGCTTGCGCGGAATGCCTGACGGCGGCGTTATCGACCTCGCCGATGACAGCCGAACGGGAGCGGATAGGTGAGCGCCGAGCGGGTGACCTTCAAAGCGATACGCAACGGCGTCGCGACCGAGATCGCGGCCGATGCGATCGAGATCGGCCTGCCCGACGGGCTGAGCTTCCGGATCATGGCTTTTGCCGGCCGCAAGGGCTCGGCGACCCTGCATATGCCGGCCGACGATCCGCAGGCGCCGAGCTTCGACGTGTTCTGCGTCGAGCCCGGCGCAGCCAACACGCTGTTCATCTCCGTCGACCGGGCCCAGAAGCGCCAGATCGAAGGGTAGGCGTCTCGGCTCAGAAGCCGGTTCGAAACTCGCTGCGGCGCGCCAGATGACGGTGTTTTCGAGAACCGGAGCGCAGCGGACATTGGTCCGTGAGCACCGGAAGCGCAGAAAACGCCGCTAGATGGCCGCCGGAGTAGAGTTTCGGACGGGTTCTCACCCCGGCAGGTACTGGTACAGCCAAGTCTCGGTCAGCACCTTGTCGCCGCCGCGCAGGAAGCAGCGCATCTCGACCGGGTCCGCGCCCTCGACGGTAAGATCGAACTGCGCCCGCCAATGGCCGGGCACGTCGTTCGGCACCGCTTCGGCGAAGGTATAGGAAAAGCTGCCGCGCGAGGCCGAGAGCACGACCTCGGGCTTGACCCCGAACGGGATGTCCTCGAGCGCCGGCCCCTTGAACTCAATCATGAACTTGCGCACGCCCTTGGGCCTCACCGTGCCGGGCTGGCCGCCATTGCCGAGCCTTGTCGCGACGACGCGGCCGAGCGCCGGCGGGAAGGGCTCGTCGGCGAGCCAGTGCAGGCGGTAGCGGAAATTATAGGCGTTACCGGCCTTCGCAGGCACTTCCGGCACCCACATCGCGACGATGTTGTCGTGGATCTCATCGTCCGTCGGGATCTCGATCAGCTGGACAGCACCCTTGCCCCAATTACCCAGCGTCTCGATCCACAGGCTCGGGCGGCGCTCATAGAAGACGCCATCCAGATAGTGGCCGATTTCGCGGTCACGTTGCATCAACCCGAAGCCGCGCGGGTTCTCGTCGACGAAGGACGAGGCGACGGTGCGCTGCGGATTGTTGAGCGGGCGCCAGGCGCGCTCGCCGCGACCCGTCCAGAGCGCCAGCCCGTCGGAATCGTGCACCTCCGGCCGCCAGTCGACCATGGTCGCCTTCGCTGTCTCGGAATACCAGTACATCGAGGTCAGCGGCGCGATGCCGAGCCGCGCCACGTCCTTGCGCAGGTGCAGCTCCTGCTCGATCTCCATGTCGACGCCCTTGCCGCGATGCATGCGGAAGCGGAAGGCCCCGGCCACACTCGGTCCCGAAAGCAGGGCGTAGATGATCACGTACTCGGCGGCCTCGGGCGGCGTCTCCAGCCAGACATGGGTGAAGTCGGGAAACTCCTCCGGCCGATCGCCGACCGCAGGGTCGATCGCGAGGCCGCGGGCCGAGAGCCCGTACTGGTAGAGCTCGCCGATGGCGCGGAAGTAGGAGGCGCCGAGGAAGGCGACCCAGTCGTTCTTCTGCCAATCGAGCTTCTCGCCCTTGCGGCCGGGATGGCCCGAACGGCTCTCCTGAAAGCGGAAACCAGCAAAGCCCGCGCCCGGCGGCAACTGCTTGGCCGGGGAATCGGCCGGCATCTCGAAATAGCTCTCGTCGTAGACGATCTCGCGCGCCTTGCCGTCGTCGAGGACATGCATGCGCACCGGCTTCTGGAAGTAGCGGCCGAGGTGGAAGAAGGTCACCGGCCAGGGCGAGGGCCCGTTGGCCCAGAGCGCCAGCTCCGGCTTGAACCTGATCTTGCCGTGGGCGTCGTAGTCGATCTTCTCGAGCACGTCCGGCTTCGGGTTCGGCGGCAGCTCATAGGGCTTGCTAGCGAGATCACGGGCGCGCGCCTTCAACCCGTCGAAGGAGAAGGCCTCGGCCACGCCGAGCTTCAACCCCTGCTGCGCCAGCGCCGATCCGGAGAAACCCGCTGCGGCGAGAGCGGCCGTACCGGCGGCGCCTGCAAGCAGCGTACGGCGGTCGATCAGGGGCGTGGTCGGCTGTCGCGGCTGCATCGGGCGGGGCGCTCCATCGGGAAGGGTCAGCTGGAAGATGGTGTTTCCGGCTAGCCTGTCCAGCCGGCGAGGGCAATCTCCCGAGCTTCCTGGCGTCAGCAGGGCGGAAATCGCACGCAATCGCGGCAATCCAAGTGGCTAGAGCTTTGGAACAACTTTTCTTTCGCCCCGCGAACGGCCTACAACTAAGGAAAGTCCGGCCGTCCGAGCCTGACCATATATCGGGAGGAACCATGACAACGCTGCTCGCCGGCCGCCGCTTTGCCGGGCTCATGACTGCTGTGCTCATCGCCGTGACCCCGGTCGCTGCCAAGGCGCAAGACTTCATCAACGTCCTGACCGGCGGCACCTCCGGCGTCTACTATCCGATGGGCGTCGCGCTCTCGAAGATCTACGGCGACAAGATCGCGAATACCCGCCCCTCGGTGCAGGCGACCAAGGCCTCGGTCGAGAATCTCGTACTCCTCCAGCAGGGCCGCGGCGAGATCGCCTTCACCCTCGGCGATTCCCTCGACGCCGCCTGGAAAGGCGACGAGGAGGCCGGCTTCAAGACCCCGCTGAAGAAGTTGCGCGGCATCACCGCGATCTATCCGAACTATGTCCAGATCGTCGCCTCGAAGGAGAGCGGCATCAAGACGCTGGGCGATCTCAAGGGCAAGCGCCTCTCGGTCGGCGCGCCGAAATCCGGCACCGAGCTCAACGCCCGCGCCATCCTCGGCGCCGCCGGCATCGCCTACAAGGACCTCGGCAAGATCGAGTACCTGCCCTTCGCCGAGTCGGTCGAGCTGATGAAGAACCGCCAGCTCGACGCCACCCTGCAATCGGCCGGGCTCGGCGTCGCCTCGATCCGCGACCTCGCGAGCTCCGTCGAGATCGTCGTCGTCGAGGTGCCGAAGGCGGTGATCGACAAGGCTGGCCCGCCCTTCATCAGCACGCCGATCCCGGCCAACACCTATGGCGGCCAGACAACGGACGTGAACACGGCCGCCGTCGTGAACTACCTCGTCACGCATGACGGCGTGAAGGAGGAACTGGTCTACCAGATGACCAAAAACATCTTCGAGAATCTCGGCGAACTCGGCTCGTCGCATTCGGCCGGCAAGTCGATCAAGCTCGAGAATGCGCTCGACGGCATGCCGGTGCCGCTGCATCCGGGTGCCGCGCGCTATCTCAAGGAAAAGGGCCTGAAAGTCGGCTCCTGACCCGCTGCATGAGCGAGGAGATAAGCGACGCCGGCTCAACGAGGGCCGGCGTCGTCGCATGACGGGAAATGGGGCAATGACGCAGCAGACCACAGTCGCGGGAGCCGATACCGACCGGCTGCACGAGCTCTCCGGCGCGAGCGGCGCGCCGATCGAGAACGAGGCGCTCGACAATTTCGAGCACGGCTTCCCGCCCGGCTTCGGCCCCGGCAAATGGGGTCTGCTCGCCTATGGCGTCGCGCTCGCTTTCGCCTCGTTCCAGATCCTGATCTCGGCCTGGCATTTCCTGCCGAGTCAGGCGGTGCGCGGCGTCCATGTCGGCTTCCTGCTGCTGCTCTCCTTCGGCCTCGTCGCCAATTTCAAGGCGAAGACCGAGGCTGGGCGCTGGCTCGGCTGGGCGATCGGCCTGCTCGGCTTCCTGATCGGCCTCTACCAGCTGATCTTCTATGCCGACCTGATCCTGCGCGACGGCGACCCGACCACGCTCGACCTCGTCGTCGGCTGTCTGCTCGCCATCCTCGTCTTCGAGGCCGCCAGGCGCCTGATGGGCAACGCCCTGCCGATCATGTGCGGCGTCTGCCTGCTCTACTGGTTCTTCGGCCAGTATCTGCCCTCGCCGTTCAACCATCGCGGCTATGGCTTCGACCAGATCATCGGCCATCTCTCCTTCGGCACAGAAGGGCTCTATGGCGTGCCGACCTATGTCTCGGCCACCTACATCTTCCTCTTCATCGTCTTTGGCGCCTTCCTGGAGAAGGCCGGGATGATCCACCTCTTCAACGACGTCTCGCTCGGCCTGTTCGGCGGCGCGCGCGGCGGCCCGGCCAAAGTCGCGGTGTTCTCCTCCGGTCTGATGGGGATGATCTCGGGCTCCGGCGTCGCCAATGTCGTCACCGTCGGCCAGTTCACCATTCCGCTGATGATCAAGTTCGGCTACCGGCGCGCCTTCGCCGCCGGCGTCGAGGCCACCGCCTCGATGGGCGGCCAGATCATGCCGCCGGTGATGGGCGCCGCTGCCTTCATCATGGCCGAGACGCTGGGCGTCGACTATTCCGAGATCGTCAAGGCGGCCGCGATCCCCGCCGTGCTCTACTTCGCCTCGGCCTTCTGGATGGTGCATCTGGAAGCCGGCAAGCACGGCCTCAAGGGCATCGAGCGCCATCTGCTGCCGAGCCCGCTCCGGGCGCTGCGCGAGCGCTGGTATCTGGCACTGCCGCTCGCCGTGCTCGTCTTCATGCTGTTCCACGGCTTCACGCCGCTCTTCGCCGGCACGATCGGGCTCGCGCTCACCGTCGGCCTGCTGCTCGGCACCGGTGTCGCGCTCGGCTTGAAGACAACGACGCTGCGCGTGATCTTCTGGGTCGGGCTCGGGCTGATCGCCGGCGCACTGCTGCGCGAGGGCATGGATGTCCGCGTCGTCGGCGGCCTGATCCTGGCGCTGATCCTGCTCAACGCCCTGACCATCGGCGGCCGGGCGACACTCGCCATCTGTCGCGACGCGCTCGCCGACGCCGCCAAGACGGCGCTGCCGGTCGGCATCGCCTGCGCCATCGTCGGTACCATCATCGGCCTCATGACCCAAACCGGCATCGGCACCACCTTCGGCGCCTGGATCATCGGCCTCGGCAAGACCAGCCTGTTCCTGGCGCTGGTCCTGACGATGATCCTCTCGATCCTGCTCGGCACCGGCATCCCGACGATCCCGACCTACATCATCGTCGCGGCGCTCGCCGCCCCGGCGCTGGAGAAGCTTGGCGTGCCGCTGATCGTCAGCCACATGTTCGCCTTCTACTACGGCATCATGGCCGACCTCTCGCCGCCGGTGGCGCTGGCCGCGCTGGCGGCCGCGCCGATCGCCAAGGAGAACCCCGACAAGATCGGCTGGGAGGCGATGCGCGTCGCGCTCGCCGGCTACGTCATCCCCTTCATCGCCATCTATTCGCCGGCGCTGATGCTACAGCCGGGCGACCCGATGTCGAACCTGATCGGCTTCTGGCCATCCGTGGTCTACGCGGTGATCAAGGCGAGCATCGCCATCGGCCTGTTCGGCATGGTCGCGATCGGCTTCCTGTTCGGCAGGCTCAGCGTGCTCGAGCGCGTCCTCTGCTTCGCCGCCGCGGTCTTCCTGTTCGGCGAGTTCCCCTATAGCGATCCGCTCGGCTATGCGCTCGCCGCCGCGATCGTCGCCCGCCATTGGTGGGTCAATCGCGAAACGGCAGCGACCAGGCCGGCGTGATCTGCCTTGCCGCCGGAACTCTCGTGATCTCGCTTGGTGCGAGCGAGATCACGCTCTCTTGGCGTCATTCGGTGCAGAAATCGCTGTGGGAAGAAGTCTGGCGAGAAGCGCCTGAGGGCCTCGTCATCACCGAGGCGCGTATCCAAGGCTCCGGCGCCGGCATGGACCCGCCTGATGGCGCCAAGCTCGTCGATGGCTTCTGGCGCTGGAAACCGGATCTGGCGCCCTTGCGCGAGGTCGTGATGCGCCGCTCCGGCGCGACCGCCGACTGGCGGGTCTGCGTGGAGGGCCGCTGCCGATCGCTCGACGAATTGCTGCCGGCCGAAGCCGATCCTGTCGTGATGAAGCCGTGCGGCTGAGCCTCAGCCGCGATGGGTCAGGCGCTCGATCTTCACAACGCGGCGCATGAAATTCACCAGCCCATAGGCGGCGAGCACCGAGAACAGCCCCATCAGCACATAGGCGACGATCGGCCCGAGCTCGAACAGGCCGGCGAGTGCCCAGCCGGACGCCAGCGCGACGCCGAAGATCTCGACCGCGATCAGGATGGCGAGCGAGATCACCATGATCACATTGCGCCAGTTGGTGCGGCCAGCCGCCATGCTTTTACCCTCGGAACCCATGCACGGACCGCCTAGCCTAGGCGGCGGCGGCATGCAACAAAATCGCGCCTTCCGGCAAAATGGTCACGCCTGCCCCAAACGAAAAGAACCTGATGCCCGATTCTCCGGTTTTCAACTCGGCCGCCGTTGCGGCGCCCCATCGCCTCGCCTCGGAAGCCGGCCGCGCCATCCTGACCGAGGGCGGCAACGCGATCGAGGCGATGGTCGCCATGGCCGCGACGATCGCCGTCGTCTACCCGCACATGAACGCGATCGGCGGCGACGGCTTCTGGCTGGTGCACGAGCCCGGCGGCAAGGTCCACGCCATCGAGGCCTGCGGCCCGGCGGGCAGCCTCGCGACGATCGAGCGCTATCGCGAGAAGGGCCACGACACGCTGCCGGCGCGTGGCCCGGACGCGGCGATCACCGTCGCCGGCGCGATCGGCGGCTGGCAGGCAGCGCTAGCACTGTCGAACAGCCTCGGCGGCAGGCTGCCGCTGAAGGACCTGCTCGCCGATGCCATCCGCCATTGCGCCGAGGGCTACGACATCTCGGAGTCCGAGCTGCGCACCTGGCCGCAGGAAGTCGATGCGGTGAAGGCTGCGCCCGGCTTCAGCGAGTTCTTCTGGCCCGGCGGCAAGCGGCCCAAGGCCGGCGACAGACGAAAAGCCACAGCGCTCGGGGAGACGCTGGAGCAGCTTTCCCATGCCGGGCTCGACGATTTCTATCGCGGCGACATTGGCCGCGAGCTCGCCGAGGATCTGGGCCGCCTCGGCGCACCCATCACCCGCGCCGATCTCGAAGCCTTCCGCGCCCGGCCCGTCCAGGCGCTGTCGCTGAAGCTGCCGGGGCTCACCGTCTACAATTTCCCGCCGCCGACGCAGGGGCTCACCGCCCTGATGATCCTCGGCATTTTCGAGAAGCTCGGCGTCACCCGGCCGGAGAGCTTCGACCACCATCACGGGCTGGTCGAGGCTGTGAAGCGGGCGCTCGCCATCCGCGACAAGGTCGTCACCGACCCGGCCTTCATGACGATCGACGCGGCGAGCCTCCTCACAGACACCGCCCTGGAACGCGAAGCCGCGAAGATCGACCGCAAACGTGCCGCGAGCTGGCCGTTCCGACCCGGCGAGGGCGACACGATCTGGATGGGCGCGATCGACGGCTCCGGCCTCGCGGTGTCCTATATCCAGTCGCTCTACTGGGAATACGGCTCCGGCTGCATCCTGCCGAAGACCGGCGTCAACTGGCAGAATCGCGGCGTCTCCTTCTCGCTCGATGCCAAGGCACTGAACCCGCTGACGCCCGGCCGCAAGCCATTCCACACGCTCAACCCGCCGCTCGCCCGCTTCGACGACGGCCGGATCGTGAGCTATGGCGCGATGGGCGGCGACGGCCAGCCGCAGTTCCAGGCGCAGATCCTGTCGCGCTATCGTTTTGGCCAAGGTGTGGCCGATGCGGTCGACGCGCCGCGCTGGCTCTTCGGCCGCACCTGGGGCGCGGGCTCGATCTCGCTCAAGCTGGAGAACCGCTTCGACCCGATGCTGCTGGCACGGCTCACCGCCGCCGGACACCCGGTCGAAGAATACAGCGAGGCCTATTCCGACCAGTTCGGCCATGCCGGCATGCTGGTGAAGCACCAGAAGGGACATGTCGAGGCGACGCATGATCCGCGCTCGGACGGCGACGCCCGCGGCATCTGATTGGGATCTGGGGGGATCTGAGAACACATGATCGAGAACGACCCGTTCCGCTGCTTCGTGCCTTATCCGGACGCGCCGGTGAAGCATGCCTCCTCCGGCCCGCTCTCCGGGCTGACGCTCGCGGTCAAGGACCTGTTCGACGTCAAGGGCTATCCGACCGGCGCGGGCTCGCCGACCGTGCTGGCGCTGTCGGGGATCAAGACGAAGACCGCGCCGATCGTGAAGGCCTTCCTGGAGGCCGGAGCCCGCTTCGTCGGCAAGACCCATACCGACGAGCTCGCCTTCTCGCTCAACGGCAAGAACGCCCATTTCGGCTCACCCGTGAATCCGGCGGCGCCTGACCGTATCACCGGCGGCTCGTCGTCCGGCTCGATGGCGGCGGTCGCCGGCCGGCTCGCCGATATCGGCCTCGGCTCCGACACCGGCGGCTCGGTCCGCGCGCCGGCAAGCTATGGCGGGCTGTTCGGCATCCGCCCGACGCATGGCCGGCTCTCGCTGAAGCGCGCCTGGCCGCTGGCGGAGAGCCTCGACACCGCCGGCTTCTTCGCCCGGGACGGCGAGGTCTTTGCGCGTGCAGCAAATGCCGTTCTCGGCAAGGACCGGGTGACGCTGCCGGAGACGCCGCGCCTCCTGCTCGCCGACGACCTCTTCGCCCAGGCCGTGCCCGAGGCCGAGCGCATCCTGCGCAATGTCGTGCAGCGCATCGTGCCGATCCTCGGCCAGCCCGAGGTGGTGCGCGCCGTCAGCGACATGGACGCGCTCTATTGGGCCTTCCGCTGGATCCAGGGGCGCGAGGGCTGGGAGGCGGACGGCGCAATGATCGAGCGTCATGCCATGCCGCTCGGCCCCGGCGTCGCTGAGCGCTTCGCCTTCGGCAAGGCGGTCAGCGATGCGGAGGTCGCCCGCGGCGACAGCGTGCGCAAGGCTTTCCGGGCGAAGCTCGCCAAGTTGCTCGGCAAGGACGGTGTGCTGATGCTGCCGACCGTGCCCGATGTCGCGCCGCTGGTCAGCGCCGGCGAGCCGGAGCTCGAGGATTTCCGCAACCGTGCCTTGCGCCTGCTCTGTCTTGCGGGGCTCTCCGGCTTCCCGCAGATTTCGATCCCTGTCGCCCATCGCGACGACGCCCCGCTGGGCTTGTCGCTGATCGGGCCGAAGGGCTCCGACAAGTCGCTCGCTGCCTTCGCGGTGAAGTTCGAGCGGGCGGCGCGGATCAGGCTGGCATGACGAGGAGGGCGCGATGAGCGGCCACGACCATCACCACCATCATGACCACGAGCACGACAACCACTTCACCCCGATCGAAGCGCGGGTGAAGGCGCTGGAATCGCTGATGGTCGAGAAGGGCTATGTCGATCCCAGCGCGCTCGACGCGATCATCGACACCTATGAGACCAAGATCGGCCCGCGCAACGGCGCCCGTGTCGTCGCCAAGGCCTGGAGCGATCCGGCCTATGCCGCGCGCCTGAAGGCGGACGGCACCGCCGCCGTCGCCGAGCTCGGCTATGGCGGGCGCGGCGGCGAGCACATCGTCGCCTGCTTCAACACACCGGAGGAGCACAACCTCATCGTCTGCACCCTGTGCTCCTGCTATCCGTGGCCGGTGCTGGGACTGCCGCCGGTCTGGTACAAATCGCCGCCCTATCGCGCCAAGGCAGTGATCGACCCGCGCGGCACCCTCGCCGATTTCGGCGTGAGCCTGCCGGCAGGCCAGCGCATCCGCGTCTGGGACTCGACCGCCGAGACACGTTTCATCGTCATTCCCATGCGGCCTGAAGGCACCGAAGGCTGGAGCGAGGACGAGCTCGCATCCATCGTCAACCGGGACTCGATGATCGGCGTCGGCCTACCCTCCCCGGAGGACAGGCCATGAACAGCGCCCACGATCTCGGCGGCCAGATGGGCTTCGGCCCGGTCGTGCCGGAGAAGGACGAGCCGATCTTCCACGCCGACTGGGAGAAGAAGGTCCTGGCGATCAACGTCGCCGCCGGCGCGATGGGCGCCTGGACGATCGACGGCATCCGCCATGCGCGCGAGAGCCTGCCGCCGGCGCAATACTTGTCGTCGAGCTACTACCAGATCTGGCTGGCGGCGCTCGACAAGGTGCTGGTCCAGCAGGGCTTCCTGAGCAAGGAGGAGCTGGCGTCGGGTGTCGCCGGCAGCACGCGCCGGGAGCCCAAGCGCGTCCTGAAGGGCGAAGAGGTTCCGACCGTCCTGCGCCGCGGCTTCCCCTATGAGCGCGAAGCGCCGGCCCCGGCCCGTTTCAAGGTCGGCGACAAGGTCCGCACCATCGTGATGCATCCGCAGCACCATACCCGCCTGCCGCGCTATGCCCGCGGCAAGCAGGGCGTCGTCGAGCTGGTCACCGGCTGCCATGTCTTCCCCGACACCGGCGCCCATGGTGCGCCCGAGATGGCGCAATGGCTCTACACCGTCGTCTTCACCGGGCCAGAGCTCTGGGGCCGCGACGCCGATCCGACAGCGACCGTCAGCATCGAGGCCTGGGAGAGCTACCTTGAGCCGGCCTGACACCGCACTCGCTGACGCGCTCGCGGCGGGCACGCCGATCCCGCGCGACGCCAAGGGCCCGGTCTTCGCCGAGCCCTGGCAGGCGCAGGCCTTCGCCCTCGTCGTCGCTCTGCAGAATCGCGGTATCTTCAGCGCCGATGAATGGGCGCAGGCACTCGGTGGCGAGATCCGCGAAGCCCTGGCCAATGGCGGCTGCCGCGACGGCTCCGACTATTACGAGCGCTGGTGCGAGGCGCTGGAGCACCTGCTGATCGAAAAGGGCCTTGCCTCGCAGACGAGCGTCGATGCCCGCGCCGCCGCCTGGGAACGCGCCGCCGAGGCAACGCCGCATGGCAAGCCGATCCTGCTGGAGAACGACCCGCAGCGCTGATCCAGGCTTTGCAGCGCCGTCACGAAGCGCGACTATCCCGGCAACGCCCGACGACTGGGCTGCCAATGGAGGATCGCGATGAAGACCGCAGTGATGGCGCTTGCCGCCACGGCGCTGGCGACGACGGCGCAGGCCGCCGACCCCACGCTCAACACGCTACTCCCGAAGCTGACGCGCGCGACGCAATGGACGCAGAAGGCCGCGATCGAGCTGCAGTTCCCGACCCACCATCCGCAGGGCATGGTCAAGATCGGCGACGCCTTCTTCATCTCCTCGGTCGAGATCAAAAAGCCGACGACGCGCTATACCGAGCCGAAGGACGGCTATGACCGCGACACCGGCGAGGGCGCCGGCCATCTCTTCAAGGTCGATGCGCAGGGCAAGCTCCTGGCCAGCGTCACGCTCGGCGAGGGCTCGGTCTACCATCCCGGCGGCATCGATTTCGACGGCAAGGATCTGTGGGTGCCGGTCGCGGAATACCGGCCGAACAGCCAGTCGATCATCTACAAGGTCGATCCGGAGACGCTGAAGGCGACCGAAGTCTTCCGCTTCAAGGACCATGTCGGCGGCATCGTCCACAACACCGACGGCAAGTCGCTGCACGGCGTCAGCTGGGGCTCGCGGCGCTTCTATGCCTGGCCGCTCGGCGCCGACGGCAAGATCACCAACGCCACCGCTGCCCCCGAGACGCTGCGCGTCGCCAATCCGGCGCTCTATATCGACTATCAGGACTGCCATTTCATCGGCATGAGCCGGATGCTCTGCTCCGGCCTCAATAACTACCGCGCCAGCAAGGACGGCCCGGTTTTCCGGCTCGGCGGCTTCGAGATCGTCGATCTCAAGGACAACCGCGCGGTCTTCCAGATGCCGGTCGAGCTCTGGTCGCCGTCCGGCCTGCCGATGACGCAGAACCCGTTCTGGGTCGAACCAGCGGGTGAAGGCGTGCGCGCCTATTTCATGCCGGATGACGATAAATCGACCCTGTTCGTCTACGAGGCAGCCGCGAAATAGAGCCGGTTCGGACGCCTTCTTCGTCATGGTCGGGCTTGTCCCGACCATCCACGTCTTACTTCCTGGAATGCGGTGTTCAAGACGTGGATGCTCGCCACAAGGGCGAGCATGACGGTGAGCTAACTCCCCTGCCCGGCGGCCCACAGGCCGAAGAACAGCGCCGCGCCCAGCACCGCGACGAAGGCGGCCGCCAGCACTTCGAGCCCGGCGATGATCCGGGCTCCACGGAGTGAACCGCCGCCGGCGAAGCGCAAAGCCGCGAATTTGAAGAACACCGCCAGCGCCGCCAGCGCCCCGGTGGTCAGCGCCGTGCCGAGCGCCATGGCGAAGGTCGCGGCAATGCCAGCCCAGAGCAGGCCCTGCGCATTGGCGAAGACGAGGATGATCAGCGCGCCCGCACAGGGCCGCAGGCCCGCCGCCAGCACGACGCCGGCCATCTCGCGGAACGAGCGCAGGCGCGAGACCTCATTGGCACCGGGCATATGGACATGGTCGCAGGTTGCGGGGTCATGCGCCGCGCCGCCGCCGAGCGCGACAAGGTTGCCGGCCTTGCGCCAAAGCACAAAGAGCCCCACCAGCCCCACCAGCGCAAAGCTGCCCTGCTCGATCACCCAGGTGGTCGAGGCCATGGTCTTGGCCGTCGCGTTCAATGCCAGCGTCAGCGCGCCGACCAGCCCGATCGCGACCAGCGCCTGCACGATTGCCGCGGCAAAACTAAGCGCCAGCCCGCGCTTCAGGCTGCGATTATCGGCGACAATGTAGCCTGAGATCACCGCCTTGCCATGGCCGGGTCCGGCGGCGTGGAAGACGCCATAGGCGAAGGCGAGCCCAAGCAGGCCGGGGAGTGCTGCCGGCGATTGCGCGATCGCCTTCAGCGTCGCCGTCAGCTCGCGATAGAAGCTCGACTGCCAGGCGAGGATGACCGCGCCGATGCCGGTCGTTGCCGGCAGCGCCTCGCGCGGCAGCGCCGTGCCAAACGGGTTGCGCGGCGGCGGAGGCGGCGGCGGGAAATAGAGGCTGGCCAGCCAGGCGATCAGCCCGAGCGCGCCGGCGACCAGAGCCAGCGCCAGCAATGCGACCAGCAGCCGGCGCGGCCAGAGCGGCAGGCCCGGCGCGGCGGGGGCGCTCAGGGACATGCCACCAGCGCCCGTGTGGTGACCTGATAGGCGCTCATGTCCGGCGTCGCGGTGATGTCCTCCTGCGCCAGGCGCTGCTGCGTCGCCGCGTCGAGCTTGGGCGGGCGCATGATCCGGACGATGCAGCCCTTGGGCGCATCGCGGGCCGCCACCGCATCGGCCTCCTCGCCGATCTCGAAGGCAACGAAATAGGTGGGGTCACCGACCTCGATGCCGAAGGAGCGGTTGGCCGTCGCCGGGGTCTTCAGCGGCAGCGTATAGGTCAGCGTCAGGATCTTGTTCTCATAGGCGAGCGAGGCTTCGCCCGGCGTGCCGAATTCCTGCACCTTGCCATTCGCCTTGGCGATGGTGAAGAAGCCGACGTCCGGCAGCGATTCCATGTTCACCTTGGCGAGCTCGGCGAGCTCGTCCGAGGTCAGCTTGCCGTCGCCGTTCTTGTCGAGGCCCTGGACCATATAGGCCGAGTAGGCCTCGTCGAAGCTCCAGCGATGCCGCAGCGCCTTCACCGCGCCGTCGGTGCCGTAGAGGATCTCGGTGCGCGACGTCACGAAGACGTGCGGATGCGCCAGCGCCGGCAAGGCGAGGCCGAGCCAGGCGAATGCAGCGGCGAACAGCGTCAAAAGCATCGAGTATCGCGGCACGCGGCAATTTCCTCGAATCTGCGGCGAATCCGGCTGGGCCTTCATACAAAAACGCGCCTTGCGCGCCTACCCTGCAATCTCCTACCGGAGGCCCTGCCGGCATCGCCCGCAAAGGCGGCCAAATCGCGGCGCAGCGCTATCGAGCAGTCTGGAATTAGCCCAGAGTGATTTGACGATATCACGTCGGTTATGTCAGCCTTGTTGACATAATAACGGATTGGAGGCCGGCCCTACCGGTCCCATAGTCGATGGATATGCGATCGTCGGGAGGTCGGCCATGGCCGGTACGCAGCAGACTTCGCAGAGCGCCCCAACGGGCGAGGCGGACCTAAGAGTGGTCGCGCTCGACGACAAATATGACCTCTCCAAGCAGCAGATTTTCCTGACCGGCACGCAGGCCATCGCCCGCATGCTGCTGGTCCAGCATGAACGCGACCGGCAAGCGGGCCTCAACACCGCCGGCTTCGTCTCCGGCTATCGCGGCTCGCCGCTCGGCGGGCTCGACCAGCAGCTCGCCCGAGCTGGCAAGCAGCTGAAGCCCGCCAACATCGTCTTCCAGCCCGGCCTCAACGAGGACCTCGCCGCCACCGCGATCTGGGGCACGCAGCAGGCCGAGCTCTCCGGCGAGGGCAAATATGACGGCGTCTTCGCGCTCTGGTACGGCAAGGGCCCGGGCGTCGACCGCACCGGCGACGTCTTCCGCCACGGCAACATGGCCGGCACCTCGCGCCATGGCGGCGTGCTCTGCCTGCTCGGCGACGACCACACGGCTGAATCCTCGACCAACGCCCACCAGACCGAGTTCGTCCTGGTCGACCGGATGATGCCGATCCTGAACCCGGCCGGCGTCCAGGAGATCATGGATTATTCCCTGCACGGCTTTGCGCTCTCGCGCTTCGCCGGCGTCTGGGTCGGCCTGAAATGCGTCAAGGACAACATCGAATCAACCGCCTCGGTCAATGGCTCGGTCGACCGGGTCAGCATCGCGATCCCCGATGATTTCGTCATGCCGCCGGGGGGCCTCAGCATCCGCCGCGAGCTCGATTTCCTCGACCAGGAGAAGCGACTGCATCTCTACAAGCGCGCCGCGATCCTCGCATACTTGCGCGCCAACAAGCTCAACCAGACCATCCTCTCGGGTGGCGCGAGCCCGCGCATCGGCATCATCACCGTCGGCAAATCCTATCTCGACGTCCGCCAGGCGCTGGAGGAGCTCGGCCTCGACGAGGTCCGCGCCAACGACCTCGGCATCCGCCTGTTCAAGATCGCCTGCCCCTGGCCGCTCGACCCGCAGGAGCTGAAGGATTTCGCCGGAGGACTCGACCTCGTCATGGTGGTCGAGGAGAAGCGCTCGCTGATCGAGGTCCAGCTGCGCGAAGAGCTTTACGGCACCGCTCATCAGCCGATGGTGATCGGCAAGAAGGACGAGCAGGGCGAGTGGCTCTTCCCGGTCCATGGCGCGCTCGACCCCAACGACATCGCCATCGCGCTCGGCGCCCGCCTGCTGCAGTACCGCGACGATCCGGCACTGAGGACCCGCCTCGAGGAGATCGCCGCAGCTCAGGGCCGGCTGGCCGAGGCGATCGAGGTCGCCAAGCGCACGCCCTATTTCTGCTCGGGCTGCCCGCACAACTCCTCGACCGTCGTGCCCGAGGGCTCGCGCGCCTATGCCGGCATCGGCTGCCACTACATGGTGCAGTGGATGGACCGCGACACCGCCGGCTTCACCCAGATGGGTGGCGAGGGAGCCAACTGGGTCGGCGAAGCCCCGTTCTCGAAGCGCGGCCACGTCTTCCAGAACCTTGGCGACGGCACCTATACCCATTCCGGCTCGCTTGCGATCCGCTGGGCCGTCGCCTCCGGCGTCAACATCACCTACAAGCTGCTCTACAACGACGCCGTCGCGATGACCGGCGGCCAGCAGGCGGAAGGGCATCTTTCGCCCGACCAGATGGCCCGCCAGGTCGCGGCCGAGGGCGTCTCGCGCATTGCCGTGGTCTCCGACGATCCCGACAAATATCCGGCCGGCACGCTCTGGCCTCCCGGCACCACCCTGCACCACCGCGACGATCTCGACGCCGTCCAGCGCGAGCTGGCGACCGCCTCCGGTGTCTCGCTTTTGCTCTATGACCAGACCTGCGCCACCGAGAAGCGCCGCCGGCGCAAGCGCGGCGCCTATCCCGACCCGGACAAGCGCATCATCGTCAACGAGCTGGTCTGCGAAGGCTGCGGCGATTGCGGGGTGAAGTCGAACTGCGTCTCGGTCCAGCCGCTCGAAACCGAGTTCGGCCGCAAGCGCCAGATCGACCAGTCGAACTGCAACAAGGACTTTTCCTGCGTGAAGGGTTTTTGCCCCTCCTTCGTCACCGTGCATGGCGCGCGGCCGAAGAAGGCTGAGCCGCGCACGCTGGACGCCTCGGCCCTCGGCGCAAGTGAGCTGCCCGAACCAAAGGTTCCCACGCTCGACCGCAACTTCGCGATCGTCGTCACCGGCGTCGGCGGCACTGGCGTCGTCACCATCGGCGCGATCCTCGGCATGGCCGCGCATCTGGAAGGCAAGGGCTGCGGCATGATCGACATGGCCGGCCTCGCCCAGAAGGGTGGCGCGGTCTTCAGCCATGTCCGCCTTGCGCCGACGCCGGACGAGATCCACGCCATCCGCGTCGCTGCCGGCCAGGCCGATCTCGTACTCGGCTGCGACCTCACCGTCACCGGCTCGAAGAAAGTGCTGGGCGCGATCCGCCCGGGCTCGGCCGTCGTCGTCAACACCGCGGAGAGCATGCCCGGTGACTTCACCCGCAACGCCGACTTCTCGCTGCCGACCGAACGGCTGAAGCGCGCGGTCCTCTCCGCAGCCGGCCGCGACAACACGCATCTCGTCGATGCGACTGCGGCGGCGACCACTTTCCTCGGCAATGCCATCGCCGCCAACATGTTCATGCTCGGCTACGCCTGGCAGTTCGGCGCCGTGCCGCTCTCGCGCGCCTCGCTGCTGCGCGCCATCGAGCTCAACGGCGAAGCCGTCGCGATGAACAAGCAGGCCTTCGAGCTCGGCTGCCGCGCCGCGCATGATCCCGAAGCGCTGGCCGCTACCCTCGCCGAGGCCAAGGCACCGACCGACGCCCGCCAGATCTCGCAGAGCCTCGACGAGATCGTCGCACGCCGTGTCGACTTCCTCACCGGCTATCAGAACGCCGCCTATGCGGCGCGTTATCGCGATCAGGTCGAGAAAGTGCGAACGAAGGAGGCGGGCATCGTTCCTGGTCAGAGCACACTGGCTGAGAGCGTCGCCCGCTATCTCTTCAAGCTGATGGCCTACAAGGACGAATACGAGGTCGCCCGGCTCTACAGCGACGGTGCCTTCCGCAAGCAGCTTGCCGCGACCTTCGAAATGGACAGTGCATCGGGCGAGCCCGTGCGCCTTGAATTCCACCTCGCCCCGCCGCTGCTGGCCAAGCGCGATCCCAACACCGGCCTGCCGCGCAAGATGAGCTTCGGCCCGTGGATGATGGGCGCCTTCGGCCTGCTCGCGAAGCTGAAAGGACTGCGCGGCGGCGCCTTCGACATCTTCGGCTACAGCGAGGAGCGCCGGACCGAGCGCCGTCTGATCACCGACTATGAGGCGCTGGTCGCCGAGATCCTGGGCAAGCTGACCCCGCAGAACCACGCGCTCTGCGTCGTGCTCGCGGCGATCCCCGAAAAGATCCGCGGCTTCGGCCACGTCAAGGAGCGCCATCTCACGGCTGCCAAGGCCGAGGAAGCCGAGTTGCTGAAGCGCCTGCGCGACGGCTCGGCAGAGGCGTTGGCCATGCCGCGGGCGGCAGAGTAGCCCCCGCTCGCGTTCAGCCGAGCCGGGCATGGCGCTTGCGGTATTCCGCCGGAGTCACGCCGACATGGCGGGCAAAGGCCCGCCGCAGCGTATCGGCATCGGCAAAACCGCAGCGGGCGGCGACCTGCTTGGGCGCCTCCTTGCCGCCTTCCAGCAGCTGGCGCGCAACGGAGACGCGTGCAGCCTCGACCCAGGCGGCCGGCGTCAGCCCGACCTCGCTGCGGAACAGCCGGGCGAAATGGCGCGGGCTCAGCTCCATGCGCCGCGCCAGGCTGGCGACGCTGTGGTCCTCGGCCGGGTTGGCGGCGACCCAGCGCTGGACCTCCTGCAGGGCCGAGCGTCCGGCAGGCTCGGCCTCGCCCTTGCGGCTGAACTGCAGCTGGCCGCCCGGCCGCTTGAAGAACATCACGAGCTGGCTCGCGACTTTCAGCGCGACCTCGCGGCCGAGATCCTCCTCGACCAGCGCCAGAGCAAGATCGAGCCCGGCCGTGACGCCCGCCGCCGTGCGCACCCGGCCGTCGCGGACATGGATCGCGTCCGCATCGACCGTCACGGCCGGATAGGCCTGGGCAAGCTGCCCGGCGACGGCCCAGTGCGTGGTGATGCGATGGCCATCGAGCAGCCCGGCCGCGGCAAGGATGAAGGCGCCGCTGCAGACCGAGCCATAGCGCCGAGCACGCTGAGCCTGCGCGCGAAGCCAGGCAAGAAGATCGGGCGCGAGCGCCATCTCCGCCGCCTGCGGCGCGCCAGCGACGAGCAGCGTGTCGATGTCCTCGGCATGGGCATCGGCGATCGACAAATCAGGCAGCAGCCTGGCGCCCGACGAGCTGGAGAGTGGGCCGGCAATGCTGGCGACGACGAGCTGGCGATAGCGCGCTCCGCCAGCCTGCCGGTTCGCTTCGGCGAAAACGTCGAGCGGACCGGAGACGTCCAGCAACTGGACCCCGGGCACAGCGAGGATGGCGATCGTCCTGATCGGCGGCACGGCGGCGCTCCATGTCTCCCTCAATCCGCTTTTGGCAGAAATCGACGTAGTACATCAATTGAGGACAAGCCAGCATCTCACTAGCCTCCGGTCGAACTCATCCGCAGGAGGCCTTGATGACGACGATCCATGGCGTGAGCATTCCCGACAGCAGGCTGGCGCGCGCCGCGACCGAGCTGGTGCGCGATACCGAGACGCCGCTACTGTTCCACCATTCCAGCCGGGTCTATTATTTCGGCGCGCTGGCCGGCCTGAAGCGCAAGCTGAGCTTCGACCGCGAGCTGCTCTATGTCGGCGCGATGTTCCACGACATGGGGCTGATGAAGCAGCATAGCAGCGCCGATGAGCGTTTCGAGGTCGACGGCGCCAATGCCGCGAGCGACTTCCTCCGCGCTCACGGCATCGCGCAGGCGGATATCGACACGGTCTGGACGGCGATCGCGCTGCACACCACGCCCGGCATCCCCAAGCACATGCACCCGATCGTTGCCCTGGTCACAGCCGGCGTCGAGATGGACGTGCTCGGCCTGACCTATGGCGAGTATGGCGATGCCGAGCGCGAGGCCGTCGTCGCCGCCCATCCGCGCGACGAGGCTTTCAAGGAAGACATCATCCAGGCCTTCTTCGACGGCATCAGACACAAGCCGGAGACGACCTTCGGCAACGTCAAGGCGGATGTGCTCGCTGACAAGGACCCGCAGTTCAGGCGGGGCAATTTCTGCTCGGTGATCCGCTGCTCGCACTGGCATGGACCGTCACGGCCGGTTTGCGAGTGACCTAAGGTTCGCACGAACGTTCAAGACTTGCGGCGCTTCTATCGCTCTTCTTTGCGCTCGCTGCAAAGCGATGTGCGGAGACGGATCATGGACGGACTGACCGGCTTCCTCCTCGCCGGCGTCGCTCTCACCGGCAGTCCCGGCCCGGCGACGCTGAGCCTGACCGCGACCGGCGCCGCCTTCGGCACGCGCCGCGGCCTCGGCTATGGCGCCGGCATCACGCTCGGCATGCTCGCGGTGATGGCCCTGACCGCGAGCGGTGTCGTCGCCGTCATCCTGGCGCTGCCTGGCCTAGCACCGGTCGTCACCGTGCTGGCGGCGCTTTATTTTCTCTACCTCGCCTTCCGCATCGCGACGGCACCGCCGCTCGCCGAGGCAAACGGCGATGCCGCCGCGCCCTCCTTCGCGGCCGGCTTTGCGCTCTCGCTCGTCAACCCCAAGGGCTATGCGGCGATGGCCGCGCTGTTCTCGGGCTTCGCTCTCCTGCCGCAGCAGCCGGCGCTCGATGCCAGCCTCAAGATCGGCCTGCTTCTGCTCGTGATCGCCGCGGTCAACATCGTCTGGCTGCTCGCCGGCTCGGGCCTGACCGGCCTGTTCCGCGATCCCAGAAGCAACCGCATCGTCAACCTGATCTTCGCCGCACTGCTGCTCCTGTCGCTCGCCGCCGCGATCAGGCCGTGAGGCGCTGGCGTTCAGGGGGCTCCAACCGACCCAGGAAAGGCCGGATCAGCGCGACGACCTCGGTGAGATTAGTCTCCAGCAGCCAGTGGCCGCCATCGAGCAGATGCAATTCGGCATGCGGCAGGTCGCGCAGATAGGCGCGCGCGGATTTCTCCGGCATGTAGCCGTCCTGCGGCCCCCAGACGATCAGCGTCGGCGGCTGATGCTCGCGCAGATAAGCCTGGTAGCGCGGGAACCACTCGAAATTCTCCTTCCAGACCTCCATCAGGCCGACGCTGATCGCCCGGCGCTTCGGCGTATTCATCAATGGCCAGTGCAGTTTCCAGAGATCGGGAGGGATACGACCGGCGATCTCCGGGCGGACCTCGTTGAGGAACTCTTCGCGAAAACCCTCCTCGCTCACCGCGTCCTCGAGTTTCCGGCGTCCCTCCGGCGTGGGCCTGCGCCAATACTCCTTCATGCCCTCGTATTTCGGCCCCAGCGCATCCTCGTAGATGTCGCCGTTCTGGATGATCAGCCCGGTGATGCGCTCCGGCGCGCGCCTGGCGAGCTTAAGCCCGATCCAGGTGCCGTAATCGTGCAAATAGAGCGCAAAGCGCTTGAGGCCGAGGCGATCGGCGAAGCGTTCGAGCAGCTGCGAATAGCCCTCGTAGTCGTAGCTGAAGCCGTCGGGTGTCGCGCTGTAGCCGAAACCGGGATAATCAGGCGCAATCAGACGCCAGCGATCGGCCAGGGCCGGCAACAGATTGCGGAACTCGTAGGAGGAGCAGGGATAGCCGTGCGGCAGCAGCAGCACCGGTGCGGCGCGCGGCCCGGCCTCGCGATAGAAGATCTCGACGCCATCGATCTCGATAGTGGCATGGCTGACTGCGGGATGGTGGTCGCCGGTGCGAACTGCGTCCTGCATGTCCTGCTCCTTCCTCACTGGCGAGGAAACGCACGACGCGGATGCCGGTTCGACGGCATGGCCCGCCCGGCTTGAGTTTGCGATGAAGCCGGCCGCATAGTGGCGCCATCCGCTTGAACCGAAAGGCCGGCGAACTTTGATTTCCGAGGACGAGCTGCGCCGCATCGCCGCCTGGTCGAACGACCTGACGCCGGAGGAGTTCGAGGAAGCGCGGCGCGGCACCAGCATCAAGGCCTATGGCAAGGGCGCCTATGTCTGCCATGTCGGCGACCGGCTCGAATCCTGGACCGGCGTCGCCGACGGCCTGCTCAAGATGAGCACGACCTCGCGCAGTGGTAAGTCGGCGACGCTCGCCGGCCTGCGCGGCGGCGCCTGGTTCGGCGAGGGCACGATCATCAAGAACGAGGCGCGGCGCTACGACCTCGTCGCGCTGCGCGAGAGCAAGGTCGCGCTGATGCGGCGCCAGACCTTCCTCTGGCTGTTCGAGCACTCGGCCGCCTTCAACCGCTTCCTGGTCCACCAGTTCAATGAGCGCCTGGCGCAGTTCATCGGGCTCGCGGAATATGACCGCATGCTGGGCGCGACCGGGCGCCTCGCCCGTAACCTCGCCTGGCTATTCAACCCAATCCTCTATCCGAACAAGGACCGGACGCTGACGATCTCACAGGAGGAGCTCGGCCTGCTCGCCGGCATCTCCCGGCAAATGGCCAATCAGAGCCTCGCCAAGCTCGCCGAGCTCGGCCTGGTCGAGGTCGGCCACAACGAGGTGACGATCCTCGATCTGGAGCGGCTGGCGAGGTATGAGGGATAGAAAGGCAACTCACCCAGAGCTGCCCTTCCACTCAAACTCGGACCATCAATCGGTAGAGCCCTCCCGATTGATGCGCTCATCATCACTTGATCTTAGACTTTCGAGCAAACAAGCCGAGAGCTATTCCAAGCACCGACCAAATCAAAGCGGGCACAAGGACAACAGTATAATTCTCAAAACTAAAATCAGACCCATCCGTCAGTAAAAACCGCTCAAAGAGCCATGCAATAATAAATACTATAGCGAAAGATAGAAATAAATCTCCAAATACAAATGCTATGAGCCCTGCCCCTAACACAACGGAAATAGATAACCTCGGATCCAAAAATAGGGCCAGCCAACCGAGCAAGATCATAGACTCTCCACAATTTAAATTGGAACCGAAGCCCGCACTCTTGCGCCCGACATGCCCTATCAGTACGCGGCGGGCAAAACGCGTAAGGGCCTCGCTAGAGGCGATGCCTGCTTCCTATCCTAACTTTCAACGTCAGACCCATGGCTGCGGGATATGCTCCTGCGTATGGGCGCGCTGCACGGCTGGCCGAGCGATCATACGTTGCAGGTAAGCGCCCAATTGCGGTCGACTGGCAGCGGGATGACGCATGCCACGCGACCAGCGGGCAAGCGTAAAGAGATATGCGTCTACAGCGGTGTAAGTGCCCCCCAGAAACCAGGCGCCACCATGCCGCGCCAACTCTTCCTCGACACGGTCGAACTGGGTGTTCACGCGTTGCTCGGCTGCGTCTCGCACCTCGGCTTGCGCTCCCGCAGAAGACGCGACCTTGTTGGGGTGCAGATAAAGCGACAGATTGGCGTGTAAGGCGGTCGAGAGCCACATGAGCCACTTGTAAAATTGTGGCCTGAGAGCGCTGCCTTGCTCTGGCAGAAGCGATGCTTCGCTCTTCATTTCGATGAGATGAAGGATGATGGCAACGCTCTCGTAGAGAACCAGATCGCCGTCTTCCAGGACGGGAACAAGGCCGTCGGGGTGTAGCGCTTGATAGGATGAGCTCTTGTTTGGCCCCTTATGCAAATTCACGAACGACAGTTCGTATTCCAGGCCAATTTCTTCAATGACTATGTGTGGGGCGAGGCTGATGAACCCCGGATAATAGTGAAAACGTAGCATCTCGGAGCTACCATTTCGCTCATTGCCTGGATCGCTCTTTGTTCGGCTCCTAACATGCAACGGTCAAGCTCGCATCTGCAAGGCGACGGACGCCCGCTTCTCACCCGTGGCCAGATCAGCACTACGATCCACCACCTGGCGAGTAGAAGCACAGCAGCTCGCCCGCATCGTTCATGCACAAATGGAAGAACCCGTCAGGCGAGAGCCGGGCCTTCTGATAGGGGATGTCGAGCACGGCCGGCTGGCGGCGCTCGCTGGCCCACATCGGATGCCGGCCCGGCATGATCGTCACGACGAAACCGGACGGGGTCTCCCGGACGGCGCTCGCCTCGATCCGCGCGCAATCGGCCTCAGAGCAGCATTCGAACGGATAGTCCCAGCCGCCGGGCGCCCGATGCGCGCGCGTCTGGGTCGCTCCAACAGCGAACAGGATCGCAATCGTGATCGAGGCAGAAGCGCGCATCGGCCGGCCCTCGAGACGAGCTTCCGGCCTGAACACGGCAGATCAAAGGCGCAGCGCCAGCCTGGGCGATGTAAGGAAGCTCGTCATGGTCGGGCTTGTCCCGATCATCCACGTCTTTACTTCACTGATCGAACGCCGTGTTCACGACGTGGATGCTCGCCACAAGGGCGAGCATGACGGCGGTTCGGCGATATCAGAAATCGCCCCGCAAATCGCGGGGCTGAAGGCCAAGTCAAACCTCGGCGGGACAATAACGACCAAATACCATCTTGTCTGTCAAGTGGCTCCTTGCACAGTGATGATGCTCCTGCAAAGCTTGCATGATCGCATAAGGGCCTAGCGTCCGGACAAACCCGCAGCAGACGGGGCGACAGGGTGGAGACGACAATCGTGGCAAGCGCAGCCGCCGGCCAGGCGGATACCTTTCCCAAGCTTGTGCTGCGCAATGCGCAAGAGCGCGGCGCGCGCACGGCGTTCCGTCACAAGGACCTCGGCATCTGGCAGTCCTGGACCTGGGCCGAGGTCGCCGAGCAGGTCCGCGCCTATGCCAAGGGCTTCGAGCAAATCGGCCTGAAGCGCGGCGAGAAGGTCGCCATCATCGGCTACAACCGCCCGCGCCTCTATTGGTCGATGGCGGCCGCGCAATGGCTCGGCGCGATCCCTGTGCCCGTCTATGCCGACAGCGTCGCCGACGAGATGGCCTATGTGCTCGACCATGCCGGCGCGGTCTTCGCCTGCGTGCAGGACCAGGAGCAGGTCGACAAGGTGCTCTCCGTCATCGAGCGCCTGCCAAACCTGCGCCACATGCTCTATGACGAGCCGCGCGGCCTACGTGACTACGATCACGCCAAGCTGCACGACATCGGCGCGGTGATCGAGGCCGGGCGCACCGCGCTCAAGGACCCCACGGTTTCAGCCGCGCATGACCGCGAGATGGAGCAGGGCGCGAGCGATGATCTCGCCATCATCCTCTACACCTCCGGCACGACCGGGCGCCCCAAGGGCGTGATGCTCACCCATTACAACGTCATCACCGCCGCCGAGATCGGCTGCGGCTTCGATGGGCTGAACGAGAACGACGAGATCATCGCCTATCTGCCGATCGCCTGGGTCGGCGACCACGTCTTCTCCTATGCGCAGGCGATCATCGCCGGCTTCTGCGTCAACTGCCCGGAGGGTCCCGAGACGGTCGTCGACGACCGCCGCGAGATCGGCACCACCTACGCCTTCGCCCCGCCGCGCGTCTTCGAGACCATGCTGACGCTGACCATGGTGCGCATGGAGGATGCCGGCCCGCTGATGCGGAAGGTCTTCCACTACTTCCTCGGGGTGGCGAAGCAGCATGGCGAGAAGATCCTGAACGGCGAACCCGTGCCGCTCGGCGCCCGCCTGCTCTACAAGCTCGGCGACATCATCATCTATGCGCCTTTGCGCAACCGCTTCGGCCTGACCAACATAAAGGTCGGCTACACCGCCGGCGAGGCGATCGGCCCGGAGCTCTTCCGCTTCTACCGCTCGATCGGCGTCAACCTGAAGCAGCTCTACGGACAGACCGAGGCCGGCGTCTACATCACCATGCAGCCGGACGGCGAGATCAAGGCCGACACGGTCGGCAAGCCGGCGCCGCAGGTCGAGATCAGGATCGCCGACAATGGCGAGGTGCTCTACCGCTCGCCCTCGATCTTCCGCGGCTACTACAAGGACGACGAGAAGACCGCCGAGACGATGACGGAGGACGGCTATGTCCGCTCCGGCGATGCCGGCTTCTTCGACGAGAGCGGCCATCTCAAGATCATCGACCGCGCCAAGGATGTCGGCAAGCTCAACTCCGGCGAGCTGTTCCCGCCGAAATACATCGAGAACAAGCTGAAGTTCTATCCGAACATCAAGGAGGTCGTCGCCTTCGGCCAGGGCCGCGACTACGCCACCGTCGCGCTCAACATCGACCTCACCGCCGTCGGCAACTGGGCGGAGCGCAACAATGTCGTCTACGCCTCCTATCAGGAGCTCGCCGGCCATCCACAGGTCTACGAGATGATGGCCAAGCATGTCGACGAGGTGAACCGCTCGCTCGCGGCCGAGCCGATGATGGGCGGCGCCCAGATCAAGCGCTTCCTGATCCTGCACAAGGAGCTCGACGCCGACGATGGCGAGCTGACGCGGACCCAGAAGGTCCGCCGCGGCTTCATCGCCGAGCGCTACGCCCCTCTGGTCGAGGCGCTCTACAACGGCGCGACTGAAGCCGACATCTCGACGGAAGTAACCTTCGAGGACGGCCGCAAAGGCGTGATCTCGGCGACGGTCAAGGTCGTCGACTCCAAGGTCTATCCGGTCACGGCCCCGGCAACCGCCCCGGCGACGAAGGAGGCGGCATGAACGCTCACACCATGGCTGTCGCCGGCGCACCGGTTACCCACAAGGGCGAGGTGCTGCTCTCGGTCGAGAACGTCTCGCTCCGCTTCGGCGGCGTGAAGGCGATCAGCGACGTCTCCTTCGACATCCGCAAGGGCGAGGTCCGCGCCATCATCGGCCCTAACGGCGCCGGCAAGACCTCGATGCTCAATTGCATCAACGGCTTCTACCACCCGCAGGAAGGCCGCATCACCTATAAGGGCGTGCGTCGCGACCGGATGCGCCCGCACCGGGCCGCCGCCGCCGGCATCGCCCGCACCTTCCAGAACGTTGCCCTATTCAAAGGCATGTCGACGCTCGACAACATCATGACCGGGCGCACGCTGAAGATGCGCAAAGGCTTCTTCTGGCAGGCGCTGCGACACGGCCCGGCGATGACCGAGGAGATCGAGCATCGCAAGGTCGTCGAGGACATCATCGACTTCCTGCAGATCCAGCACATCCGCAAGCTGCCGGTCGGCAAGCTGCCCTATGGTTTGCAGAAGCGCGTCGAGCTCGGCCGCGCGCTCGCCATGGAGCCGGAGCTCCTGCTGCTCGACGAACCGATGGCCGGCATGAACCTCGAGGAGAAGGAGGACATGTGCCGCTTCATCCTCGACGTGAACAACCAGTTCGGCACGACCATCGCTCTGATCGAGCACGATATGGGGGTCGTCATGGACCTCTCCGACCGGGTCGTCGTGCTCGAATATGGCCGCAAGATCGCCGATGGCACGCCCAGCGAGGTCAAGGCCGACCAGCGCGTGATCGACGCCTATCTCGGAGTGGCGCACTGATGCCCGCCGCAAGCAAGGACAAGAGCGCATGAGCGACGTCGCCGCGCAGCCTACGCCCAATCTCCTGGCCAATGGCTGGATCAAGTCCGGCCTGATCGCGATCGGCCTCATTGCCGCTGCGATCGTCGGCGCCCGCATCGATCCGACCGGCACGATCCACGCCATCTTCGTCGATCCCTTCAATCAGATGGCGCAGGCGCCTGATCTGCTCGCCCAGACCATCTGGGAGGGGCTGGTCTCCGGCGTGCTCTATGCCCTGATCGCGCTCGGCTTCGTGCTGATCTTCAAGGCCTCGGGTGTGTTCAACTTCGCCCAGGGCATCATGGTGGTGTTCGCGGCGCTGACCCTGGTCGGCCTCTATGAAAAGGGCGTGCCGGCCTTCCTCGCCGTCATCCTGACGCT
Organism: Bosea sp. Tri-49; assembly: GCF_003952665.1. Lineage (NCBI taxonomy): Bacteria > Pseudomonadati > Pseudomonadota > Alphaproteobacteria > Hyphomicrobiales > Alloboseaceae > Allobosea > Allobosea sp. Tri-49. The sequence goes on along the minus strand of NZ_CP017946.1, from coordinate 4,612,104 downwards.
CGGCGTGATGTTCGCCCTCGCCGTGACGATCGAGCGCGTGGTGCTGCGCCCGCTGGTCAACCAGCCCGACATCATCCTGTTCATGGCGACCTTCGGGATCACCTATTTCCTGATCGGCTTCGGCGAATCCGTCTTCGGCGGCAGCCCAAAGCAGATGATCACCGATCAGCTCTATTTGCCCAAGGGCGCGATCGACCTGAAGATCCTCGGCGGCATCGTCTCGCTGCAGAAGATCGACATCGCCGCCGCTATCATCGCATCGCTGATGATCGCCGTGCTGGCGCTGTTCTTCCAGTATACCCGGATCGGCCGCGCGCTGCGCGCCGTCGCCGACAGCCATAAGGCAGCGCTCTCGGTCGGCATCTCGCTTAACCAGATCTGGGTGATCGTCTGGTTCACCGCCGGCATCGTCGCGCTGATTACCGGCATCATGTGGGGGGCGCGCTCTGACGTCTCCTTCGCGCTCGAGATCGTGGCGCTGAAGGCGCTTCCCGTCCTGATCCTCGGCGGTTTCACCTCGATCCCCGGCGCCATCGTCGGCGGGCTGATCATCGGCATCGGCGAGAAGCTCGGCGAGTTCTATTGGGGGCCGCTGATCGGCGGCGGGATCGAGAGCTGGCTCGCCTATTTCATCGCGCTGGGCTTCCTGCTGTTCCGGCCGCAGGGCCTGTTCGGCGACAAGATCATCGAACGCATCTGAGAGGCTGACCCCGTGTTCTACCGCGAAGCCGGCCAATACAAGACCAACTACGCCGCCGACATGGCCGTGTTCCCGCTCCGGCAGGACCGGATCGGCCTTGCGGTCATCTTAGGCATCGCCCTCGTCGGCGTTCCGCTGATCGGCAATGACTTCTTCATCGCCTCGGTGATGATCCCGTTCCTGGTCTTCTCCCTGGCGGCGATCGGGCTCAACATCCTGACCGGCTATACCGGGCTGATCTCGCTCGGTACCGCCGCCTTCATGGGCGTCGGCGCTTACTCCTGCTACAAGCTGACCACCTTCTTCCCGGGCGTGAACATCATCGTCCTGATCCTGGTGTCGGGACTGTTCTCGGCCGCGATCGGCGTGCTGTTCGGCCTGCCTTCGCTGCGGATCAAGGGCTTCTACCTTGCCGTCGCGACGCTCGCCGCGCAGTTCTTCCTGCAATGGGCCTTCGTGCGGGTGCCCTGGCTGTTCAACTACAATGCCTCGGGCGCGATCGAGGTGCCGCAGCGCACGTTGTTCGGCCTACCCATCACCGGCGCCTCCGCGACGCCCGAGACGCGCTATTTCGTCTGCCTCGGCCTCGTCGTGGTGCTGACCTGGTTCGCCTCGAACCTCGTACACGGCAAGCTCGGCCGCTCCTGGATGGCGGTGCGCGACATGGACATCGCTGCCGAGCTGATGGGTATCAAGCTGCTCAACGCCAAGCTCACCGCCTTCGCCGTCTCGTCCTATTTCGCCGGCGTCGCCGGGGCGATGATGATCTTCCTCTGGTATGGCGGCGGCGAAGCCAATGACGTCTTCACCATCCGCCTCTCCTTCAACATCCTGTTCATGGTCATCATCGGCGGCCTAGGCTCGCTGATCGGCTCCTTCTTCGGCGCGGCCTTCATCGCCAGCCTGCCGACGATCCTGAAGTTCGGCCTGCCGGCGCTGGGCGTGCCGCTCACCGGCGCCACCGCCGAGCATGTCACCTTCATGCTGGTCGGCGCCCTGATCATCTTCTTCCTGATCGTCGAGCCGCACGGGCTCGCCCGTCTCTGGCAGATCGCGAAGCAGAAATTGCGGACGTGGCCTTTCCCCTACTGAGGCGGGGAGGAGGTCCAAAGGAAACGACCTGCGGCAAACCTTGAAGCCGCAGGCAGCAAGACGGGGCGGCCCGGCCGCATCCGACTGAAACCAACGGAGGAAGCAATGAAAAAGAGCAGCATGATCAAGGGCGTGGCGCTCGGCGCGCTCCTCGCAGCCGGCGCGCTAGCCGTCCCGGCCAATGCACAGGACAGCGTCTATTTCGCCAACAACGCCTATCGCACTGGCCCGTTCTCGGGCTCGGGCATCCCGATCGGCGACGGCATGCGCGACTACATCTCGATGATCAACGAGCGCGACGGCGGCGTGAACGGCGTCAAGGTGGTCTATGAGGAGTGCGAGACCGGCTACGACACCAAGAAGTCGATCGAGTGCTACGAGCAGGCCAAGTCGAAGAACACCATCGTCTACTCGCCCTGGTCGACCGGCGCGACGCTGGCCGCGATCCCGCGCGCCCATATCGACAAGATCCCGATCCTGTCGATGGCCTACGGTCTCTCGGCCTCGGCCGACGGCACCAACTTCCCCTGGGTCTTCATCCCGCCCTTCACCTATTGGGACGGTGCGTCCCTGATGGTCAAGCACATGGCGGCCGAGCTTGGCGGCATGGACAAGCTCAAGGGCAAGAAGCTCGGCCTGATCCATCTCGATGCGCCCTTCGGCAAGGAGCCGATCCCGGTGCTCGAGAGCCTCGCCAAGAAATACGGCTTCGAACTCAAGATCTTCCCCGTCGCCGCTGCCGACATGCAGAACCAGGGCTCGCTCTGGCTCTCGATCCGCCGCGACCGCCCGGACTATCTCTACAATCAGGGTTGGGGCGCGATGAACCCGACCGCGGTCAAGGAAGCCATCAAGAACAACTTCCCGATCGGCAAGCTGGTCGGCGTCTGGTGGGCGGGCGGCGATGACGATGCGCGCGCCGGCGGGCCGGAGGCCAAGGGCTACAAGTCGCTCAACCTGAACGCGGCCGGCCAGAACTTCCCGGCCATCCAGGACATCCTCAAGCATGTCGTGGAGAAGGGTAAGAGCACCACGCCGAAGGAGAAGGTCGGCGAGAACCTCTACAATCGCGGCGTCTACAACTCGATGCTGGTCGTCGAGGCGATCCGCAACGCCCAGAAGCTGACCGGCAAGAAGGTGATCACCGCCGAGGACATGCGCCGCGGCCTGGAGAGCCTCAACATCACCGAGGCGCGCTTGAAGGAGATCGGCATGGAGGGCTTCGCCACGCCGACTTCGATCTCCTGCACCGACCATTCCGGCCACAGCAAGGCCTATGTCGCCGAATGGGACGGCACCAAGTGGACCAAGCCGGGCGAGTGGCTGGAGCCGCTCAAGGACGAGGTCCGACCGCTGATCGAGGCCAACGCCAAGGACTATGTCGAGAAGGCCGGCAATTGGCCCAAGCGTACCGAGTCCTGCGAGAAGTCCTCCTGATCTGAACCTCCGGGCGGCGGCCTGCGCCGCCGCCCGGTCGCCTTGTCCGAAAGCGGAGCGCAAGATGTCGACCGCCACCCTCGAAAAGCCCACGGCAGCGGCCGCGACGGACACCATCCTGTCGCTCAACAACATTGAGGTGATCTACGATCACGTCATCCTGGTGCTGAAGGGCGTCTCGCTGACCGTGCCGCGCAAGGGCATCGTCGCGATCCTCGGCGCCAACGGCGCCGGCAAGACGACGACGCTCAAGGCGATCTCGAACCTGCTCAAGGCCGAGCGCGGCGAGGTCACCAAGGGTTCGATCGTCTTCGACGGCGAGCGCGTCGACAAGATGTCGCCCAGCGAACTCGTCCGCCGCGGCTGCATCCAGGTGATGGAAGGCCGGCACTGCTTCGGCCATCTCTCGATCGAGGAGAATTTGCTGACCGGCGCCTTCACGCGCCGCGACGGCAACGCCGCGATCAAGCGCGACCTCGAGAAGATCTACGAGCTCTTCCCGCGCCTGAAGCAGCGCCGCAACTCGCAGGCCGGCTACACCTCCGGCGGCGAGCAGCAGATGTGCGCGGTCGGCCGCGCCATGATGTCGAAGCCCAAGATGATCCTGCTCGACGAGCCGTCCATGGGGCTGGCGCCGCAGATCGTCGAGGAGATCTTCGAGATCGTCCGCCGCCTCAACGCCGAGGAGGGCGTCTCCTTCCTCGTCGCCGAGCAGAACACCAACATGGCCCTGCGTTACGCCACCTATGGCTACATCATGGAGACCGGCCGCGTCGTCATGGACGGCGAGGCGAAGATGCTGCGCGAGAACGAGGACGTGAAGGAGTTCTATCTCGGCGTCGCCGAGGGCAACAAGAAGTCCTTCCGTGAGGTCAAGAGCTATAAGCGGCGCAAGCGCTGGCTGTCATAGTCAGGTCGGGATCGGCAGGCAGGGCGATACCATGCTCTACCTCGTCGTCGCCCTCATCATCCTCGCGCTGATCCTCGGTCCGCAATTCTGGGTCCGCCACGTCATGGACAGGCACGCCGCCGACAGGCCCGATCTACCCGGCACCGGAGGAGAGCTCGCGCGCCATCTGCTCGACCGTTACGGGCTGGACAAGGTCGGCGTCGAGACGACCACGCCCGGCGGTGACCACTACGACCCCGATGCCCGAACCGTACGCCTCTCGCCGAAGAACCATGACGGCCGCTCGATCACGGCCGTCGCCGTCGCCGCCCATGAGGTTGCCCATGCCATCCAGCATGCCCAGGGCAGCCAGCTCTTCTCCCTGCGCACCCGCCTCGCCCGCCTGCTCGGCACGGTCGACAAGATCGCCATGGTCGTGCTGGTCGCGGTTCCGATCGTCATGATCTTCACCCGCGTGCCAGCCATCGGCCTGTTCCAGTTCGGCGCCGTCGTTGCCTTGCTCGGCCTCGGCGTCGTCGTTCACCTGCTGACGCTGCCGGTCGAGTTCGATGCCAGCTTCGGCAAGGCGCTGCCGATCCTCGATCACGACAAATACCTCCATCCTGACGACATGCCCGCAGCGCGCGGCGTGCTGCGGGCAGCTGCGATGACCTATGTCGCGGCGTCGCTGATGGGGCTGCTCGACTTCCTGCGCATCCTGCGCGTCATCCGATAGACCGGTCCGCGAGGGCGAAAGCGATGAACCAGCACTATGACGACCTCGAGACCCGGCCGCCCGAGCAGCGCGAGAGCGACCTCTTCACCCGGCTGCCGGCCGTCCTCGCCGCCGCGCTGGCGACGCCGGGCTACGCAGCGCATCTGAAGGGCATCGATCCGGCTGAGGTCACCGATCGCGCCGCGCTCGCCAAGCTCCCGGTGCTACGCAAGGCCGACCTGCCGGTGCTGCACAAGGACAAGCCGCCCTTCGGCGGTTTCGTCGGCGCGCCGCTGGGCTCTTTTGGCCGGCTCTTCACCTCGCCGGGCCCGATCTTCGAGCCTGAGGGCGCCGGCGTCGATCCCTGGGGCACGGCCCGCGGCCTCTACGCCGCCGGCTTCCGCCGGGGAGACGTCGTACTCAACACCTTCGGCTACCATCTGACGCCAGGCGGCTTCGTCATGGACTCGGCCGCGCGTGCCATCGGCTGCGCCGTCATCCCGGCCGGCCCCGGCAACACCGAGCAGCAGATGGAGGTGATCGGCGCCTACCAGCCCAGCGCCTATATCGGCACGCCGGACTTCCTCAAGCTCTTGATAGAGGCGGCCGACAGTCGCGGCGTCGATATCTCCAGCCTGAAACGCGCCATCGTCTCGGGCGCCGCCTTCCCGCCCTCGCTGCAAGCCTGGGTGCGTGAACGCGGCATCGACGCCTACCAGCTCTACGCCACCGCCGATATCGGCCTGATCGCCTATGAGACCAGCGCGCGCGACGGCATGGTCCTGAACGAGAACCTGATCGTCGAGATCGTCCGGCCCGGTACCGGCGATCCCGTCACCGAGGGCGAGGTCGGCGAGATCGTCGTCACCAATCTCGATCCGCATCACCCGCAGATCCGTCTCGCCGTCGGCGACCTCACCGCGATCCTGCCGGGAGTCAGCGCCAGCGGCCGCACCAATGCTAGGATCAAAGGCTGGCTCGGCCGCGCCGACCAGACGGCGAAGGTCAAGGGCATGTTCGTGCGGCCCGAGCAGGTCGCCGAGATCGCCCGTCGCCACAGCGAGATCGCCAAACTGCGCCTTGTCATCGGCCGCGCCAACGAACTCGACACCATGACGCTCAAGGCCGAGATCTATGCCGAGCCGAACGGCTTCGTCGACGCGGTCTCCTCGACCCTGCAGCAGGTCACCAAGCTCAAGGGCGCGGTCGAGGTGCTCCCGCTCGGGGCCCTGCCAAACGACGGCAAGGTCATCGCCGACGAGAGGCCGGTGGGATAGCCCTCACCACGCGATCGGCGTTTCACCTTTCCCCGCCAGCCAGGTATTCGCCTGGCTGAACGGCTTCGAGCCGAAGAAGCCGCGCCGCGCCGAGAGCGGCGAGGGATGGGCGCTGGCGATGACGAAGTGCCTGCTCTCGTCGATCAGCGCGCGCTTGGCTTGCGCCGGTAAGCCCCAAAGCATGAAGGCGACATGCGGCTGCCGCTGCGAGACGGCCGCAAGGATCGCATCCGTCACGGCCCGCCAACCGAGTTTCAGATGCGAGCCGGCCTGTGTCGCCCCCTCGCGGACCGTCAGCGCGGTGTTCAGCAGCAGCACGCCCTGCTTCGCCCAATCAGAGAGATCGCCGCCGGCAGGCGCGGCGAGGTGAAGATCCTCGGCCCGCTCCCTGTAAATGTTGACCAGCGAGCGCGGCAGCGGCGGCGGCCCGACATAGGAGAAGGCGAGGCCGTTGGCATGACCGGGCGTCGGATAGGGATCTTGCCCGAGGATCACCACGCGCACTTGGTCGAGCGGGGTCAGCGCCAAGGCCGCGAGAAACCGCTCCGGCCCCGGCGCCACGACATGGCCCGCAGCGACCTCGGCATCGACGGCCGCGCAAGCGCGTTCGGCCGTGCCGTCACGGAAGACGGCAAGCTCGCTCCAGGAGGCAGAGGCAGGCGAGACCAGAAAGGCGTCGAGCGCCTCGCGAAAGCCGCTCACTTCAGGACGGCCCGCCCCTCGACCTTGGCCTCGACCGTTCCCAGCCGTCGCACATAGACCATGACCTCGTTCGCCATCAGCTTGCCGTCGGTCAGGCCGATCAGCGTCTTGCCGCGCCCGAGCGCGGTATAACCGTCGCCGCCCGAGAGCATGAAGTTGTTGGAGGCGACGGTGTATTTGCCCGCCGGATCGATCTCCTTGCCGTCGACCTTCACGGAGGTGACGCGCGAGCCCTGCGGCTGCTTCAGATCGGCCTCGAAGGTGAGTCCCGACACCACCGGGAAGCGCCCGGCGCCCTGCGGCGCATCGCGCAAGCCGTTCTCGATCGCGTCCTTCACGTCCTTGCCGGTGATCTCTACCATCACGGTGGCATTGCCGAAGGGCATCTCGCTCAGAACATCGCGACGCGTGAGCTTGTGGCCGGGCGCGTACTGCTTGTTGGCGCGGATGCCGCCGGCATTGGTGATGGCGATCTGCGCGCCCGTCGCGGCCCTGATCGCATCGGCGATCAGGTTGCCGATCGCGGTCTCCTGGGTGCGGATCATGGCAGTGCGGGAATCGAGCGGGGTGCCCAGCGTCGCGATCTCGACGTCGAGCTCCTTGGAGAGCTCGCTCTCATAGCCCTTGACGATGGCGGCGACCTCGGGATCGGGCGTCGCGGCGCGGCTGTCGTTGACGCGGAAGGTCGGTGTCCACGAGACCTGCCGCGCCTGGCCCTGGCCGGAGACGCTGACGGCGATGTCGATCGCGGTGACGTAATTGCCCTCCTCGTTCGACTCGACCATCACAACCTTGCCGTCATAGGCGATGGCGAGGTCGTGGTCGTGGCCAGTGAGCAGGATGTCGACCACGCGAGAACGCACGATCTCGTAGTCCATCGCCCGGTCGGCATGGACCACGCCGACCAGGATGTCGGCACCTTCCGACTTCAGCTTGCGCGCCTCGCGCCGCAACGCCTCCATGGTCGAGGAGAATTTCAGGTCGCCGGGATTGGAGAGCTGCGGCGTCGGGTCGAAGGTCGTGCCGATCACGCCGACCTTGATACCGCCGAGCTCGAAGATCTGGGAATCCTTGTGCCCAGGCAGCGGATTGCCGGCGGCGTCGCGCAGATTGGCCGCGAAGGTCGGATAGCTCTGGGCGGCGGCGAGCTTGAGATAGTTCTCCTTGCCGAAGTCGAATTCGTGATTGCCCGGCACGAAGACGTCGATGCCCATCTTGTTCTGCATGGCGACGATATGGGCGCCCTGGTCGAAACCCGACATCAGCGAGGGCGAGTAGCAATCGCCGGCATGGCAGAACAGCACCGGCACGCCGCGCGCCCGCTCGGCCTTGGCGATGCCGGAGGCCCGGGCGAAGCCGCCTTTGCCCTTGTCGTCGCTCATCTTGTAGATGTCGTTGACCAGTAGCAGCGTGAAGGTCGCGGGCGGCGTCTGCGCCTTGGCGACCGGCGCGGTGGCGGCAAGCGCTGCGGGAGCGCCGAGGACGCGAAGTGCGTGGCGGCGGGTCATCTTGGTCATCGGCGCGAACCCCTGCGGTTTTGATTTGGTCGAAGACTAGCAAGAGCCTAGCCGGCTTGCGAGACCCTGCTTACGCAGTGTCGCACCCCGTACGGCCCGACTGGACGAAAACCGTAACTCGTCTAAATCACAGCCGAACGAAAGCGGATGTGATGAGCCTCAAGCCCAGTTTGCCGCCCGATCATGCAACCATCAAAAGCGGCCGCATCGGCGTGCTGCTGATGAACCTCGGCACGCCCGAGGGTACGAGCTACCGCCCGATGCGGGCCTATCTCAAGGAATTCCTCTCCGACCGCCGCGTCATCGAGGAACCGCGCTGGAAATGGTGGCCGATCCTCAACCTGATCATCCTGTCGACGCGCCCCAGCCGGAAGGGCAAGGACTACGCCTCGATCTGGAACAATGAGCGCAACGAAGGCCCGCTCAAGACGATCACACGCGCACAGACCGAAAAGCTCGCCGAGCGCCTGAAGGGCGAGGCTGGCGACCGCATCACCGTCGACTGGGCAATGCGTTACGGCCTGCCCGATGTGAAGAGCCGGTTGAAGGGCCTGCTCGACCAGGGCTGCGACCGCATCCTCCTGGTGCCGCTCTACCCACAATACGCCGCACCGACCTCGGCGACCGCCTGCGACCAGGCGTTTCGCGCTCTCATGGAGATGCGCTGGCAGCCGACCGTGCGGGTCGCCCATCCCTATTATGCCGACCCGACCTATATCGACGCGCTCGCCGCCTCGATCCGGACCTCGCTCGGCAAGCTCTCCTTCGAGCCGGAGGTGATCCTCTGCTCGCTGCACGGCATGCCGAAGGAATATCTGCTCAAGGGCGACCCCTATTACTGCCAGTGCGCCGTCACCGCCCGGCTGCTGGGCGAGAAGCTCGGCCTGTCTGAGGAACGCTTCCGCCTGACCTTCCAGTCGCGCTTCGGACCGGACGAGTGGCTGCAGCCCTATACCGACGAGACGGTGAAGGCGCTGGCCAAGGCAGGTACCAAATCGCTCGCCATCGTCGCGCCCGGCTTCTCGGCCGATTGCCTGGAGACGCTCGAGGAACTCGACGTCGAGAACCGCGAGATCTTCATGCACAATGGCGGCGAGAAGATCGCTTATCTGCCCTGCCTCAACGATTCCGAGGAGGGCATGCAGGTGATCGAGGCGGTGGTCCGCCGGGAGTTGATGGGCTGGGTGTAAGTAGGCGCGAGTTTTCCTTCTCCCCTCGGGGGAGAAGGTGGCAGCGCGAAGCGCTGACGGATGAGGGAAGGGTAGCCGCAACCTTATCCGCTGTTCACCCAGTCGGACCGCCCTCATCCCCCTGCCGGGACCTTCTCCCCCCGAGGGAAGAAGGGAAATCACCCCACCACGAACCGCGTCACGCCCTCCAGCACCGGTTTCGCCTGCAAAATCCGCCGGTGCCCGAGCCCGCTCGTCTCCTGCAGCGTCACGAACGGCCCCGCGGCCGCCAGCGCCTGCGCATGATGGAAATCGAGCTCGCGGTCCTGCCGGTCATGGATCACCAGGGTTGGCAGGCCGATCGCCTCTAGCTGCCCGCGCCCCTCGAAGGCCTCGACCGGATTGCCGGCGACACTATGGATGCGCCGCTCCAGCGCCGCCTGGCCGCGACGACCAAGCCCGATCGTCGCCCCGAAATTGCGGGTGATCGTCGTGACCGAGGACGGCGCCGCGACCAGAGCGAGCCGGTTCGTCCTGACCCGCGGCTGGCCCGGCACGCTGCGGGCGAGTCCAGCCAGCGCAATCGCCCCACCGAAGGAGTGGGCGACGATCGCATGCACCGGGGCAAAGACGCGGGCAACGGCGGCGAGCGCAGCGACGCCGAGCGGAATATTGAGTTCGGCCCCGGTCGAGGTGCCATGCGCCGGCATGTCATAGGCGACGACGCGGAAGCCCTGCGCCAAGAGCGGCTGGATGAAAGCGGTCATGAAGGCCGCCTCGCTGTTCCAGCCATGCAGCAGGATCACTGTCGGCGCCGGACCATCGCCATCTTGCAAGCGAGGCTCTGGTTCGAACAGATAGGTGCTGACCGTCCCGCACGGGTAGGATACCGCCTGTTTGATGGCGGGTGCGAGCCGGAAGCGGGCAGCGATGATCGCCTTGCCGGTCCGAGTCTGCGGACCCGGCTGGCGCGGCGGCGTGCAGAAGAGCTTGAAAGCGGCGCGCCCAGCGGTACGTGGGGCGATGAAGCTGCCGATACGGACGAGAGGACGAATGACGCGAAGGGCTGCGCTTGGCATGATCGGATACCCTGTTCGTTCAGTCTTGAACTATTATGTTCAGCCATGAACAAAATGCAAGAGCCGATTTCTAAATCCGCGGATGAGCCGGAAGGCACCGGCGGATCGCGCCTGCCCTGGGAGCTACCGCGCTTCAAGAACTGGCTCGCAGTCGCACGCATGCACCAGCTCTGGAAGAAGGTCTTCTCGGAGGCGCTGGCGCCGCTCGGTATCCAGCTCGCGCATTACGATGTGCTCGCCAATGTCTTCCGCACACCCGGGTTGACCCAGCAGGCGCTGGCCGAAAAACTGCTCGTCGGCCGTAGTGCCATGAGCATGCTCCTGCCCGAGCTTGAGCGGCGCGGCCTGATCGAGCGCCGCAATGACGACACCGACCGCCGCGTGCGCCGGCTCTGGCTGACGCCGGAAGGCGAGGTGCTGACCCGCAAGGCGCTGGCGATCCACACCAACAAGATCGAGGCGATGATGGGCGTCCTCAACGACGAGGAGTGCAACACCGTCGGCGAGATGATGTGGCGCGTGGTCAAATATCTGGAGAACTGACGCTGCGAGCCTGCATCAGAGCTTCGCAAACATCGCTATGATGAGCGGCTGCTGCGCCGAAGCTGGAGAAGGGATGAGATGGGCTCGCAAGGTTTGGATATCGCCACGGTCGCCCTGATCATGATGGTCGTCGCGGTCGTCATCGCGATCGCGCTCGGCGTGCGCACCGTGCCGCAGGGCTACAACTTCACTGTCGAGCGCTTCGGCCGCTATTCGCGCACGCTCGGCGCCGGCCTCGGGCTGATCATCCCGCTCTTCGACCGGATCGGCCACAAGGTGAATGTGATGGAGCAGGTGCTCGACATTCCCTCGCAGGAAGCGATCACCAAGGACAATGCCGGCGTGCGCATCGACGCCGCCGCCTTCTACCAGATCCTCGACGCAGCCAAGGCGCGCTACGAGGTCTCGGCGCTCGATCAGGCACTGATGGTCCTGACCATGACCAATATCCGCACGGTGGTCGGCTCGATGGACCTCGACCAACTGCTCTCGCATCGCGACGAGATCAATGAGCGGCTGCTGCGCGTGATGGACGCCGCGGCCTCACCTTGGGGCGTCAAGGTCACCCGCATCGAGATCAGGGACATCCTGCCGCCGGCCGATATCGTCGGCGCGATGAACCGGCAGATGAAGGCCGAGCGCGAGAAGCGCGCCGCCGTGCTGGAAGCGGACGGTATGCGCCAGGCCGAGATCCTGAAGGCCGAAGGTCTGAAGCAATCGCAGATTCTCGCCGCCGAGGGTCGGCGGGAAGCCGCCTTCCGCGACGCCGAGGCCCGCGAACGCTCGGCGCAGGCCGAAGCGGCAGCGACCGCCATGGTCAGCGAGGCGATCAGCCGCGGCGACATCCAGGCCGCCAATTTCCTGATCGCCGAACGCTACACCGATGCGCTGAAAGCGATGGCGAGCGCCCCCAATAGCAAGGTGGTGATCGTGCCGATCGAGGCTGCCGCCCTTGCCGGCACCGTCGGCGGTATCGCCCAGCTCACAAAGGCAGTGTTCGGCGATGACGCGATAGCGAATCGTCGGGCAGGCTCCGTTCCCGCGGCCGGCCGCTCCGTGGAGGGCTGACCATGCTCGACTGGTTCGCCTCCCTCGGCGGCTGGGCCTGGGTCGTGCTCGGGCTCGTCCTCATCGGCGGCGAGATGCTGGCACCGGGCGTCTTCCTGCTCTGGTTCGGCCTCGCCGCGCTGCTGACCGGCATCGTCGTCGGGCTCACGGGCGTCGCCTGGCAGGGCGCCTTGCTGGTCTTCGCGGTTCTCGCCGTCGCCAGCGTCCTTGCTGGCCGCGCCATCACCCGCCGCCGGGGCGAAGAGCCCGATGCCGCCTCGGGCCTGAACGATCGCGGCCGTCAGCTGATCGGCAAGGTCTTCAAGCTGGAGGCGACCATGGCCGGCGGCGAAGGCCGCATCCGCGTCGGTGATTCCTCCTGGCGCGTCACCGGCCCCGAACTGCTCGCCGGCACCGAGATCCGCGTCGTGCGGGTCGAGGGGGCAACGCTCGTGGTCGAGAAAGCCTGAATTTCGCCTCCCGTTCAGTTTTCCGTAAACCCCGCACGAGTGCTTAACGGGCCGTTCACGCCGGTCACCTTCGGTCGTGGACCGTACCGACCGGTTCCGTCATGACGGGGCTGGCGCCGCCGGATGTCGGATCGCGGCGCCGGAGGATTCCGTCATGAGCATCCCGCACGGTCCGATCGACCTGCTCCTCGCCGCCCTGCTGTCGCTGCTGCTGGCAACCCTGACCATCGGCGGCGCCATCGCCTGAGGAATCAGCCGGTTAAGCCCGGATTCATGCTGAATCGAGGGTTCACTATGCTGCTGAACCCTCGATTCACCGGCAACCGCCCAAATCCTCCTGAAGCGTTGGGACACGCAGGGAGAGAACCATGGCGGGCCGGCACGAACCGATCGATCTCATCATCGCGGCAGCACTCTCGCTGCTGATGCTGCTGGCGGTGCGCCCCGCCCAGGCGCGCGAGGTCGTCGACTTCCCCGATTATCGCTACCAGCCCGGCACCATCCTGATTCGGACGGCCGAGCGGAAGCTCTATTACATCGCCGCGCCGGGGCAGGCCCTGCGCTACACCATCGCCGTCGGCAAGGCCGGCAAGCAGTGGCGCGGTGTCAAATATGTCGAGGAGCTCATGGTCGATCCGGCCTGGAGCCCACCGGCCGAGGTCAAGCGCGACAATCCGCGGTTGCCGGACGTCATTCCGGGTGGCGCCCCCAACAATCCGATGGGTGCGCGCGTCATCGGCCTCGGCCCCGGCGGCCAATATGCCATCCACGGCACCAACAACCCGCGCTCCGTCGGCACCGCCGCCTCCTATGGCTGCTTTCGCATGCACAACAGCGACGTGATCGATCTGTATGCTCGCGTCCGCATGGGCACCCCGGTCGTCGTCGCGCCCTGACGACTGGAGCAAGCACTGCCTCTTTCGCCGATCGCCTAGATCGCGACCGGCGACAGCAACGGCCGGCCGGCGAAAAACGCCTCCAGATTGGCGAGCAGCAGCTCCTGCTGGGCGATCTGAGCCGATTCTGCGTTCGCCGCGATATGCGGCGTCAGCACTGCGTTCTCCAGCGCCTTGAGCCGATCCGGAACGACAGGCTCGTGCTCGTAAACGTCGAGCGCCGCGCCCGCGATCGTGCCGTTCTCCAGTGCCTCGATCAGCGCCGCTTCATCGACCGCAATGCCACGCGATATGTTGACGAGATGGCCGTGCGGACCGAGCGCGCGCAGGACCGCGGCATCGATCGCGTGCCGCGTCTCAACGCTCGCGCGCACCGAGACCATCAGGATATCGGCCCATTCGGCGAGGCCGACCAAGCTATCGTGATACTGATAGGGCAGCCCCGGCCGTGGCGAGCGGTTGTGATAGCCGACTGTCATGTCGAAAGCGGTTGCCCGCACCGCGATGCGCTGGCCGATGGCGCCCAGCCCGAAAATGCCGAGCTTGCGCCCGGCCAGGCCCGGCACATGCGCCATGCGCTCGATCGCATTGCCTTGCCAACGGCCGGCCCGCACGAAGCGTTCGGCCGCGCCGATCTGCCGGGCACTCGCCAGCATGAGCCCCACCGCGAGTTCGGCGACGCTCGTCGCGTTGGCGTCGGCGGCATTGCTGACCAGGATGCCGCGCGCCTTGGCAGCGGCCCGCTCGACGCCCTCATTGCCCGTGCCGTAGCAGGCGATGAGACCGAGGCTGGGCAAGGCGTCGATCAAGGCAGCGTCGGTTTTCCAGGTACCGACCGTCAGCAGCACGCGCGCCGCGTCCGCCCCCAACGGCAGCGCGTCCGGTGCGGAATGACTCATCGGTCCAAGCACCTGGTATCGCTGCTCCAGGCGCGATACCAGGGGCGCCGGCATGCGCGGCGCCATCAGGATCGTCGGCTTCATGGCTGAAAGACCTCCGGGCGAATTGTTGCATCGCAGCATTTGCCGGCCCCGGCTTCAATGACCCAGAGCGCCGACCTGCCATCTCCCGGACGCAACCCGGATTCACCGAACAATCGACGGGATTTTTCGTAAGCCCGCCTCTCGCCTGCGACAAAAAAGCCGGATATCGTTTTCAAAGGCGTAACGCTGAGTCCAGCACGCCTTTCGAACCGATATGTCTTCAGAGGGGTACCCGATGGATCATCTCGCCGACGTCAAGAAGTTCGCCAAGAAACCCGTCAACGAGGCCGCCTTCGCCGGCATGAGCAAGGCTTATGCCTTGGTCATGAGCAAGCCCGATACGCGCTATGTCGCCTGCTCCGACCCCGCTGAACTCGAGCGCGTCCGCGAGAACTTCCTGAAGAAGAAGCTCGGCCTGAAGACCGCCGACCTCGACGCCTCCATCAAGGCCACCTGCGATCACATGAAGGCCGACAAGACCAAGTCGCGCCTGACCTTCTATTATTTGCTGGCCGAACATTACGGCAAGCTCGACGGCTTCGTGAAGAAATAGGCTCCGCCCCAGGGCACAGCCTGCATGGCGCCCCTTAGGGCGCCATTCGCATTTCTAAGGACAGCGCGAAAAGTGCGCTGAGCGACCCAAGACTGGAGCACACGATCCGACTTGGGGGATTTCGATGTTCACGCTGTCCCGTTCCGCCCTTTCCGGCCACGCCCAGACGCTCTTCACCGTTGCCGAGGCGGCCTTCGCCTCGACGATCGTCTTCGGTGCAGGCCTCGCCCTTGCCACCACGATCGGCTTCTTCTGAGGCTGCCATGCCAACCGCTGCCACCTCAGCCGCCCGTCCGCATTTCAAGATCGGGCGCGACCGCGAGGGCCACTGGATCGCGATCGAGACGCATGGTCGCGGCGGCGGCTATTTCCGCAGCCGGGACGATGCCCTGCACTATGCCCGCGCCGAGGCAGGCGCCGATGCCGTGACGGTCAGCGCTCGCCCGCTCGCACTGCGCCTGTCCTGACTCTGCTCAACGATAGAGGTCGACCCGCGTCAACGGCAGGCCCGACGGTCCCTTGCGCCGCTTCGACACCAGCGTCTGGTTGATCAGCGCTCCACCACGCTCGAAGGCAAGCGAGCAGCCGGCGAGATAAAGCAGCCACATCCGGGTCCGCTCCGGCCCGACTTCCGCTTCCGCCTCAGCCTTGTTCGCATTCAGCCGCTCGAACCACAGCCGCGTCGTGCGCTGATAATGCTCGCGCCAGCCCTCGACATCGTGCACCTCGAAGCCGTAGCGCTCGAGATTGGCGATCGACATGCCGAGATGGTCGAGTTCACCACCCGGGAAGATATAGCGCACCAGGGCACGGTACTCCGCCGGCATCTTGTTGAAGGCCCGCTCGGTCTTCTTGGCACGCCGCGAGATCGAATGGTGCAGATAGAGCCCGCGCGGCTTGAGCAGCCGGTTCACCGCCTGGAAATAGGTCGGGTGATTGCGGATACCGACATGCTCGAACATGCCGATCGAGGAGATCTTGTCGAACTCCCCTTCCATCTGGGTGAAGTCCTTGAGGTGGAGCGTGACCTTGTCCGTGAGGCCGAGCGCCTCGACCTTTTCCTGCGCCAGCTTGAGCTGCTCCTCCGCCAGCGTCACGCCATGCGCCTCGACGCCGTAATGCTGCGCGGCGTAGCAGACCAGCGCCCCCCAGCCACAGCCGATATCGAGCAGCTTGTCGCCCGGCTTCAGGCGCAGCTTGCGGCAGATCATCTCGAGCTTGTCGGACTGCGCCCGCGCGAGATCGTCGTGATCCTCGGTGAAATAGGCGCAGGTGTAGACCATGCGCTCGTCGAGGAAGAGCCGGTAGAATGCGTTCGAGACGTCGTAGTGATGGGCGATATTGGCCTTGTTCGTCGCAGGCTTGCCGTCGCGGGCGATCTCGTCGCCCTTGATGTGCTCCACTGCCTGCGGCGCCGTGCCCGGCGCGAAGATGAAACGTCTGACGACCTCGAATACCGCCGCCTTCGAAATGCCGCGCGCCAGCCTACCGACCTTGCCGTCCGGGCGCGCCGCCGCGAGATCGAAGATCGAGCCGTTCTGGATCGCGATCCGGTCGGAGATGTGCAGGTGCAGCAGCGTATCGAGCTTCGGCTTGCGCAGCAGCGCCGCGACGACACCCGCATCGCGGATCGCGATCCCCAGCCCATCCTGAGGCCAGTCGGCCGGCACGCGCGAGCCATCCCAGAGCGAGAAGCCGAGCTTCAGTCCGAGCTTCTGGTACGCTTCGGTCAGGAGCCGCCGCAGGGCTTCGAGGCGCTTGTCGTCACTCATGCTGGATCAAAGCCCGTTGCAGTCAGCCCCGTCTTTGGCCGGCTGCGGCCCCCTTTGCAACCGCCAGGTCTGCGCAGCTCAGAAATCGCTGGCGATCCCCTTCACTTCCCAATCGTCATAGCGCACCGGTTCGAGCCCGCCGCGGCCGGCGACCTCCTTCTCGCGACGGAGCTCGGCGGCCTTGGCATCGATCGCCGCACGGCGCGCCTCGGCTTCGGCGAGCGCGCGCTGAGCCGCCGGCGACAACGCCTTTGCGGCAGCGGTCGCTCCGCCTTCGTCCGTCTTCGTCTGCGAGCTCATGATCGGCCATTCTCTTGCAGGATCGGCATTGTCCCCACCACATAGGGACGAAAGCGCACTCCGGCGAGCATTTCCGCGCTGGAGCGGCGACGCAAGAAGGGGTTCTCGATGAACTATGCCCGTACCGGCATGCTGATGGCGGCGCTCACCGCGCTGTTCGGCGTGGTCGGCTATCTGCTTGCCGGCGCCGGCGGCATGCTGATCGCGCTCGGCATCGCGGTCGCGACCAACCTGTTCAGCTACTGGAATTCCGACCGGTTGGCGCTGTCGGCCTACAATGCCCAGGAGGCCGATGAGCGCAGCGCGCCCGATCTCTACCGGATGGTGCGCGACCTCGCCCAGCGCGCGGACATGCCGATGCCGCGTGTCTACCTCATCCAGGAGGACCAGCCGAACGCCTTCGCCACCGGCCGCAACCCGCAGAACGCTGCCGTCGCGGCCACCACCGGCATCATGCGCACGCTGTCCTATGACGAGCTCGCCGGCGTGATGGCGCATGAGCTTGCGCACATCAAGAACCACGACACGTTGACCATGACCGTCACCGCGACCATGGCCGGCGCGATCTCGACTCTTGCCTCCTTCGGCATGTTCTTCGGCTCGCGCGACAATCGCCCCAACGCCATCGTCCAGATCGCCCTGATGATCCTCGCTCCGCTCGCCGCGACCATCATCCAGATGGCGGTTTCGCGCTCGCGCGAGTATGAGGCCGATCGCATCGGCGGCGAGATCTGCGGCAACCCGGTGGCGCTCGCCGACGCGCTCGCCAAGATCGCCGGCGGCGTTTCCCATATCCCGAACGAGACGGCGGAGGCGAAGCCTGCTACGGCGCACATGTTCATCATCAACCCGCTCTCTGGCCGCGGCATGGATTCATTGTTCTCGACACATCCCGACACCGGCAACCGCATCGCCGCTTTGATGGAGCAGGCGCGCGCCATGGGCGTAACCTCGAACCGCGGCGGTTTCGCCGGCGGCGCGAGCCAGAATCCTTTTGCCGGTGGGCGCGAGCCCGGGCCGTGGGGCTGAGAATGGCAGCTCCCCACGAAAACCGCGCGCCGGCTGACGAGGCCCCCGGTCTCGCCGCGCGCCGTCTAGCGGCGACGCTGATCGACGAGGTGCTGCGCGCCGGTACCGCTCTCGACGAGACCTTTGAGCGCATGGCGCTGGCGGCTAAGCTTGAGCCGGCCGATGCCGGGCTGGCGCGTGCGATCGCAACCGTCGCCTTCCGCCGTCTCGGCACGATCCGCCAAGTAGTCGGCGCCCGACTCGAGCGCGGCAGCCCGCGCAAATCTGGCCCCTTCGAGCCGATCATGGTCGCCGCCGCGGCGCAGCTGCTTTTTCTCGACGTGCCCGATCATGCGGCAGTCGACCTCGCGATCCGCCAGCTGCACGAGGACGCCCGCTCCTCGCGCTACGCCTCGCTCGGCAATGCTGTGCTGCGGCGACTGGCGCGTGAGCGCGAGGCGATCCTTGCCGGCCTCGATCCGCTCGCCGACACGCCCGACTGGCTGCGCCAAAGCTGGACGGACACCTACGGGCCCGATGTTGCGACGGCGATCGCCGCCGCCCATGCCGAGGAGCCGCCGCTCGACCTGACCGTGAAATCAGACCCGGACGACTGGGCCGCCAAGCTCGACGGCATCGTCCTGCCGACCGGCTCGGTACGCCTGCGCGGACGCGACGCCGTCACCGGATTGCCGGGCTTCGCCGAGGGGCAGTGGTGGGTGCAGGATGCGGCGGCCGCGCTGCCCGCCCGGCTGCTCGGTATCAAGCCGGGCGATCGCGTCGCCGATCTCTGCGCCGCGCCCGGCGGCAAAACCGTGCAGCTCGCGCAAATGGGCGCGCAGGTCGTCGCAGTCGACCGCTCCGGCCCCCGTCTGCGCCGCCTCAAGGCCAATCTCGAGCGGCTCGGGCTGAGCGCCGAGGTCGCCACTGCCGACGCCACGACTTTCGAGGCAGAGCCCTTCGATGCCGTCCTGCTCGACGCGCCCTGCAGCGCCACCGGCACGATCCGGCGCCACCCGGATGTCGCCTGGTCCAAACGCCCCGAGGATATCGCCAAGCTCACAGCCCTGCAGGCCCGCCTGCTCGACCAGGCGGGGCGACTCACCCGGCCGGGTGGACGCCTCGTCTATTGCACCTGCTCGCTGGAGCCGGAGGAGGGCGAGGGACAGGTCGAGGCCTTCCTGGCGCGGACGCCCGGCTTCGTGCGTGCTCCGATCGAACCTGCAGAGATCGGCGGACAGGCCGAAGCGCTGACAGCGCTGGGCGAACTGCGCACGCTGCCGCACCAGCTCGCCGGAGAGACGCCGCGGCTCTCCGGATGGGCGGGATTTTACGCATGTCGCCTGAACAGGGTATGAGTTGATCGGGATTCGCCTCACCGAGGCGGTAGCGGGACGGCGAGGCGGCAGAATTCATTGAGCGGCTGGTCCGAGCGCGGAGGCCTGGCACGAGCAGCCATCGGCAGGGCGGCGCGGCGGACGCGCGGCCAGATTGCCGGGGCGAAACGTGCTCTGTGGCCATTCGGGCGACTACGCTCCAGCCGCCTGCTTTTTGCCCCGCACGACCTGCGCACAGCCGATCCGACCACGGCGAGCGACATCTATGCCGGCTACTTCGCCCTCGCCGGACGTACCGTGAACTGCCATGGCGAATCGCCCTTCCTGGTCACGCCACCGAGCGAGGCCTGGGCGGAGGCGCTCCATAGCTTCGTCTGGCTGCGCCATTTGCGCGCCGCCGATACGGCCATCGCGCGCGCCAATGCCCGCGCCCTCGTCGACGAGTTCATCGCCCGCCAGCACGACCGCGATGAGATCGCGCGGCGCCCGGCGGTGATCGCCCGGCGGCTGATGTCGTTCCTGTCGCATTCGCCACTGCTGCTCGAAGGCGCCGACCATGCCTTCTATGAGCGCTTCATCCGCCATGTCGCCCAGACGGCCGAACGACTGCAGCTCGCGCTCGCCGGCGCTGTCGAGGGCGCGGCGCGGTTGCAATGCCTGATCGCGATCTGCTTTGCGGCCATCTGCCTCGATGGTCAGGAGCGGCGATTGCGCCGCTACGAGATCGCGCTCTCCGACGAATTGGAGCAGCAGATTCTGCCGGATGGCGGCCATCTCAGCCGCAATCCCCGCATCATCATCGACTTGCTGCTCGACCTCTTGCCGCTCCGCGAGACCTTCACGGCCCGCGGGCTCGAAGCGCCGCGCGCCATCATCATGGCGATCGACCGGATGATGCCACACCTCAAGCTGTTCCGACATGGCGACGGCGCGCTCGCTCTGTTCAACGGCATGGGCGCGACGCCGCCCGATCTGATGGCAACGCTGGCCGCCTATGACGATGTTCGCGCCAGGCCGATCGAGCACGCCGCCTATTCCGGCTATGATCGGCTGAACGCCGGAACTAGCATCGTCGTCGTCGAGGCCGGGCCGCCGCCCCGCGGCGCGAATTCTGTCGAGGCCAATGCCGGCTGCCTCAGCTTCGAACTGTCGACCGGCTCGCAGCGCATCGTCGTGAATTGCGGCGCCAGCCGTTTCGGCACGCCAGAGCTCAGGCTCGCCGCCCGCGCCACCGCCGCTCATTCGACCGTGACGCTGGACGACCGCTCCAGCGCCGTCTTCGGGCTGGTGCTCGGCGAAAGGCGGATCACGGCCGGTCCGGCCGATGTCCGCGTCGCCCGCCAGGACAACGAGGACGGGCACGAATGGGTGGCAAGCCATGACGGCTACCGGCGCGCCTTCGGCACCATCCATACCCGCCGCCTGCTGCTCGCTCGCAGCGGCAGCCAGCTTGCCGGCGAGGATTCGTTCAGCGCGCCGGCAGCCCTGGCGAGCCTGCCGGCGACCGCACGCTTCCATTTGCACCCGAACGTCAAGCCGAGCCTGATCCGCGATGGCGAGGGGGCGTTGCTGGCGCTGCCCTCGGGCGAGATCTGGGCTTTCGAAGCTTCCGGCATGCGGGTCGGGCTTGAGGAGAGCGTCTTCTTTGCCGCCGCCGACGGCCGTCACAAGACCGTGCAGCTCGTCATCGAGTTCGACGCCGTAGCGACACCGCAGATCATCTGGCGTTTCGCCCGCCTCGGTACGCCTGCGCAACGCCCGTCCCGGGGAGAAACAGCAGAGCGAGAGCGGGCAGAAGCGGAGCCCGATCTGCCGCTCTGAGCTCTCCGTAGGGCAAGGTAGCAGCGTCTTGTGCTTTGCAGCAAAGCCCGGGCGTGATAGGGCGCGCGCACGTATTCTGCGCGCTACCGCCATCAACCCGGACTTGATCATCCCATGCCGAACGAACTCCGCCGCGTCGAACGCGCGCTGCTTTCCGTTTCCGACAAAACCGGGCTGATCGACTTCGCCCGCGCCCTCTCGCGCATGGGCATCGCCCTGGTCTCGACCGGTGGCACCGCCAAGGCGATCGCCGAAGCGGGTCTTGCCGTCACCGACGTATCGGATCTGACCGGCTTCCCCGAGATGATGGACGGCCGCGTCAAGACGCTGCATCCGAAGGTCCATGGCGGCCTGCTCGCCATCCGCTCGCATCCCGAGCATCAGGCCTCGATGCTCGGCCATGGCATCGCGCCGATCGACCTGCTCGTCGTCAACCTCTACCCGTTCGAGGCAACGGTCGCCGCCGGCAAGCCCTATGATGATTGCATCGAGAACATCGATATCGGCGGCCCCGCGATGATCCGTGCCGCCGCCAAGAACCACAACGACGTCGCCGTCGTGGTCGAGCCGTCCGACTATGCCGCCGTGCTGGCTGATCTCGAGGCGCACAAAAGCGCGACCACGCTGACGCTGCGCCGCAAGCTCGCCCAGAAGGCCTATTCGCGCACCGCGGCCTATGACGCTGCGATCTCCAACTGGTTCGCGAACGAACTCGGCGATACCTCGCCGGCATTCCGGGCGCTCGGCGGCAGCCTTGCCGAGACGATGCGCTATGGCGAGAACCCGCATCAATGGGCCGCCTTCTACCGCACGCCGGAGCAGCGCCCGGGCGTCGCCACCGCCCGCCAGGTCCAGGGCAAGCAGCTCTCCTACAACAACATCAACGACACCGACGCCGCCTTCGAATGCGTCGCCGAGTTCGCTCCCGAGCGCACCGCCGCCTGCGTCATCGTCAAGCATGCCAACCCCTGCGGCGTCGCCGAGGGCGGCTCGCTGCTCGAAGCCTATGAGCGGGCCCTCGCCTGCGACCCCGTCTCGGCCTTCGGCGGCATCGTCGCGCTGAACCGCAAGCTCGACGCGGAAGCGGCGAAGAAGATCGTCGAGATCTTCACCGAGGTGATCATCGCGCCCGATGCCGACGAGGAGGCGATCGCCCTCGTCGCCGCCAAGAAGAACCTGCGCCTGCTCCTGACCGGCGGCCTGCCGGATGTCCGCAAGTCCGGCCTTTCCCTGCGCACCGTCTCCGGCGGCTTCCTGGCGCAGGCGCGCGACAACGCCGTGGTCGACGACATGGAGCTCAAGGTCGTGACCAAGCGCCAGCCGAGCGAGGCCGAGCTCGCCGATCTGCGCTTCGCTTTCCGCGTCGCCAAGCACGTCAAGTCGAACGCCATCGTCTATGCCAAGGCCCTCGCTACCGTCGGAGTCGGCGCCGGCCAGATGAGCCGCGTCGATTCCTCGCGCATCGCCGCCTGGAAAGCCGGCGAGGCCGCCAAAGCCGCCGGCGCGCCAGAAAGCCTCGCCAATGGCGCGGTCGTCGCCTCCGACGCCTTCTTCCCCTTCGCCGACGGCCTGCTCGCCGCGGCCGAGGCCGGCGCCACCGCGGTGATCCAGCCCGGCGGCTCGATGCGCGACGACGAGGTGATCAAGGCGGCGGACGAAGCCGGCCTCGCCATGGTCTTCACCGGCCATCGCCATTTCCGGCACTGAGACGAAAAAGGGGGCGCGGGCATGCACACGGTCAAGGTCATCGCCGCGGGCTTTGCCCTTCTCGGCGCCTTGCTCCTGATCGCGCCGCGGTTGAACACAGGCGGGCGTCATCCGATCGTCTTCGCGATGAAGCTCTTCATCCCGCTCTGGTTCGTCGCCTCGGTGATCAATCTGATCATCGGCATCAACCGCGCCGGCTATACCTTCCTGCAGGAAGTCCCGATCTTGCTCGTTGTCTTCGGCGTGCCGGCGCTAGTCGCAGGACTGGTCTGGTGGCGCTTCGGCAGAGGTGTCTCGTGAGCCTTGAATCCGTCCGCGCCTTCTTCGCCGAGCATGCACCCGATATCGCCATCCTCGAAACCGACGGCAGCAGTGCCACGGTGACGCTGGCGGCGCAGGCCTTCGGCGTCGAGCCAGCCCGCATCGCCAAGACCCTGTCCTTCCGCCTCGGTGAGCGCATCGTCTTGCTGGTGACGCGCGGCGATGCCCGCCTCGACAACAAGAAGACCAAGGCCGCCTTTGGCGCCAAGCCGCGCATGCTCGATCTCGACGAGGTCGTCGCCATCACCGGTCATCCGGTCGGCGGCGTCTGCCCGTTCGGCCTGCCGAGCCCGCTGCCGGTCTATTGCGACGTCTCGCTCAAGGTCTTCGACGAGGTCGTGCCCGCGGCCGGCTCGACCCAGACTGCGGTGCGCATCAGCCCGGACCGCATGGCGGCGCTGACGGGCGCGCAGTGGGTCGATGTCTGCCAGGAGCCCGCGGCCTTGGCCGCGCAGTAAGCCTCAGCTGCCGACGCGCTCGATCAGCGCCATCGCCGCGGCGGGATTGCGGACCTTGTCGCCGCTGATGACATAGAGGAAGACGTCGCGCGGCGTCTTCTCCGCGGCGGGCGCGACCAGCTCCAGATCCTCGGGCGCACCGCCCTTTGCCCAATCTTTCGCGCGGCCGGTCCAGCCATCGAGCTGCTTTCCGGTATAACCCTGCGGCTCCGCCTCTTTGGTCCCCATGATCCGGGCATAGACGAAGGGCGCCGTCACGTCGGCGATCTGCGGAAAGTCGGAATCGCCCGAAATGATCGCCGCGACGCGATACTCGCGCAGCAGGGCGACGAAATCGGGCGAGCGGAAGCTGGGATGGCGCACTTCCACGGCGTGGCGCAACGAAACGCCGTCGACGTCCTTCGGCAGCAGCTTCAGGAAGGCCTCGAAATCGGCCGGGTCGAAGGCCTTGGTCGCCATGAACTGCCAGTTGATCGGACCGAGCTTCTCCTTGAGCTCGCTGAGGCCGGAGGTCACGAACTTCTCAACCGAAGGGCCGGCCTCGGCCAGCACCCGGCGATTGGTGCAGAAGCGCGAGCCCTTCAGCGCGAAGATGAAGCCATCGGGCGTCTCGGCCCGCCATCTGGCGAAGCTTTCGGGCTTCTGCGAGCCGTAATAGGTGCCGTTGATCTCGATCGAGGTCAGCATGCTTGCGGCATATTCGAGCTCGCGCTTCTGCGAGAGCTTGTCCGGATAGAACACGCCGCGCCAGGGCTCGAACACCCAGCCGCCAATGCCGATATGGATCTTCCCGGCTGTGCTGGTGGCCATGGTTCGCATCCTCAACCGTGTCGCTCAAACTGATTGGTAGGGTAGTACGCTGCCGGCACTGTCGATAGGCGGCAGCATGATGCTTCCTGTTGCTGCTGACGTGATCGCAATGCGGACCTCACCTGCTCGGCCCTTGGCGCAGGGCCCTAGCTACAGCTATTGACCGCATCTTATGTCACGATGCACGCTAGGAGAGCGGTATCGAGGAGTGTCGATGGATCGCGATTGGCGGGCGCAGTTCAAGCGTGTTGTTGGCGATCGGATGCGGCGTTTTCGGCTTGCGTCGCGACTGAGCCGAACGCTGGTAGCGCAGGCTCTCAATGTGAGTGAGACGCAATATACCAGCTATGAACGTGGTGTCAGCCACGCGAGCTCCGCACTCCTAATGAAGCTGGCGAGCTTCCTAGATATCCCGCCACGAGAGCTTAGCAGAGGTATGGCGGCACTGGTCGCGGTTGCCGGTTTCACCGACGTCGAACAGGAACGCTACAAGGAAGAGCCAGCTGCTGCATCGCGCTCGAGAGTTAAGCAAGCAACAGCGAACATAAAGGATCAAGGTACGCTGAGCGCCTTGGCGTATCTCACGGAGTTCCTCGCAGAACTCGATGGCCAGGGAACATAGCTCGCTTAGAATCCCGGGCTTTGTGCCCCTCGAACAACAAACCCCGACC
The DNA here is from genome assembly GCF_003952665.1 of Bosea sp. Tri-49. Taxonomy (NCBI): domain Bacteria; kingdom Pseudomonadati; phylum Pseudomonadota; class Alphaproteobacteria; order Hyphomicrobiales; family Alloboseaceae; genus Allobosea; species Allobosea sp. Tri-49. The sequence continues at coordinate 4,586,830 of NZ_CP017946.1, read as the reverse complement.
GCGAGGCGGTCGGGGTTTTGGTATGCAGGGGTATTTGGTTGCGGGGCCTGAAACCACCGACAGTTTTTTCAAGAGTTCGGTCCTATCCTTGTTGCTCAGGCGAATTCTGCGAACGCCCGCGTCCGCAGCGCGCCATAAGCCGACATCGGCCAGTCGCCAGAAGGCGGACATCCCTGTTCGGGACGCTCTTTGTCTCATGGCGAGCGCCCGATCAGCCGGTCCTCGACGTTCTGAAGATGCCGGCGCATCGCGTCGGCGGCCCCCGCGGGTTCACGGTGGGCGATGGCGTCGACGATCCGGTCATGGTCGTCGAAGCTATGGTGATCGGCGGGCGGGCTGCTGTGGCTCGGCCGTGGCCGCCCCCAGGTGACGGCGCGGCGCACGGCGTTCAGCGCTTCGAGTAGCGCGAGCAAGATCGGGTTATGCGCCGCCTCAGCGATCTGATGGTGGAAGCGCGCGTCGTAAGCCTCGTATTCGCGCCAGGTCGTCGAGGCGCGGCAGGCGGTATTCAGCTCGGCGAGCGTGGTGACCTCGGCCGCGGTGGCGTTGATCGCGGCGAGGCGGGCAAGTTCAGGCTCGAGGCCGATGCGCGCCTTCATCACCTGGAGCGGATTGCTGCGCTGCGCCAGATCCGAGATGTCCAGCAATTGCGGTGGCCGCGGCCCGACGAAGGTGCCCTTGCCGACATGGCGCCAGAGCTGGCCCTCGCGCTCGAGCACCGCCAGGCCCTTGCGCAGTTCGGCGCGCTTGACGCCGAGGAGTTCGGCGAGCTCCCGCTCCGGTGGCAGGCGCCCGTCATCCGGCAGCCTCGCGGCGGAGAGAAAACCATAGAGCTGCGTCAGGACGCCCGAGACGGCGGCATCGGGTGGGGAATCGACTGTCTGATCCATCATGCGGCGACCGGCGGTGAGTGACAATACCTTGATTCCATGGATGGGCGGTGATTGCAACCATTTTGAAATTGGTTGAAACAGTCTGGCTTTCGAGCCGAAATTCCGGCCGTTTCAGAGGTTATCTTTGCCTTGACAGGATCAATACGGGGTATGACACTACCCAAAATAAAATTGGTTGCGACCAGATCGCGCAAAAGACCAAACAGAACTCTGGGAGGAGTCGTCATGAATCTCTTGGGAAGAAGGCTGTCCGCCGTGTTTGCCGTCGCCGCCACCCTGACGATCGGGAGCGTGGCCGCGCAGGCGCAAAGCAAGGTCCGGGTGGCGCTCGGAGACGTGCTGTCGACCGAGACGCTCGCGATGATCGTCGCGCTCGAGCGCGCCAAGGAGAAAGGCGTCGACTATCAGGTGACGCATTTCTCGAAGGAGGATCTCGCCATCCAGGCCGTGATCAACGGCCAGGCGGATCTGGGCATCGGCACGCCCTATGCCGTCGTGCAGAAGAGCAAGGCGCCGCTACGCGTGCTCTTCCAGGGCACGCGGCTCGTCTTCTTCCCGGTCGCCGACAAGTCCTACAAATCGTGGAAGGACATGAACGGCCAGCCGATCACCTTCCATGCCCGTGCGACGGGGACGGAGGCCATCGGCAACATCATCGCCAAGCGCGAAGGCATCCAGTTCGGCGAGCGCAGCTACGTGCCCGGTTCCGAGAACCGGATCATCGGCATGATGAAGGGCCAGATCAAAGCCACCGTCGTCGACCTCGCCAACAAGAACCTGCTGCTGGAGAAGGCGGGCGACCGTTTCCATGTCCTCCCCGGCGTCAGCGAGCCGGCCTCCGACGAGACCCTGTTCGGGCAGATCGAGTGGATCAAGAAGAACGAGAAGCAGGTGGACGTCATCGTCACCGAATTCCTGCGGCTCTGGCAGGAGATGGCGGCCAATCCGGGAATCGTCGAGCAGGAGCGCACCAAGCGCAAGCTGATGGCCGACCAGCCGAAGGAGGTGCTGGAGGGCATCACCAAATTCTACACGATGGCGACCAAGGAGGGCGTCTATGCGCCGACCGGCGGCAGTGCCGAAATCGCGAAGGCCGATTTCGAGTTTTACGCCGAGGCCGGACAGATGCAGGGGCCGGCGGCGGAGCTGAAGGTCGAGGACTTCTGGTATCTCGCGCCGCTCGAGCGGGCACGCAAGGCATTGGGCAGCTAGGCCGAGCTCGCCCCTATCCGGCCAACCGGCATGCCGCGCGATAACAGCCCGGCCTGCCCCTCGCTGCGGCTCTTACAAGCGGAGTGACCTCCCTTGCAGATTTCCGACCTTGCCACTGCCCTCCCGACGCGCCGTGAGCCTCCGGCCAGCTATTGGCGCGACGCGCTGATCCACCCGCTGGTCCTGCGGCTGGTTTCCTTCGCGGCGGTGCTGGCACTTTGGGAATATGCTGGGCGGATTCCATTGAGCCCGGCCTTTCCGACCTTCCTCGAAACCATGGGCGGCCTCAGTGCGATCATCGCCGACGGGACCCTGTTCAAGGCCTTTCTGATCACCCTCCATCCCCTCGTGATCGGTCTCGCCGCCTCGGTCCTGCTCGGCGTGGCGCTCGGCGTGCTGATGGGCCTGCACGAGCCTTCGGAATGGCTGATCGCACCCGTCTTCGTGATCGCCCAGGCGGCGCCGCTGGCCGCGCTCATCCCGGTCCTGACCTTCGCCTACGGCATCGGGCTCACCGCCAAGATCATGACCGTCTGCATCATGGCGATGCCGGTCATCGTGCTGAACACGCTGGGCGCGGTGCGCAACACGCCTAGATCGCTTCTGGAAATGAGCCGGTCCTTTCTCGCCACGCGCAGCCAGAGCATCCGCCTCGTCATCCTGCCCGCCGCGAGCCCGATGATTTTCGCCGGTCTGCGGCTCGGCTGCGCAGCCGCCTTCATCGGCGTGATCCTCGCCGAGTTGCTGATCACGCCGACCGGTATCGGCGACGTGATCTCCTACAACCAGTCGGTCGCCGACTATCCGAAGATGTACGCGGCCATTCTCGCCATCATCGTGTTCTCGGTCCTGTTCATCGAGCTGCTGGAGCGGATCGAGCTCACCCTGTTCCGACCGGAGAGCCGCTTATGACCCCGAACATCGCTCCTGCCGAACCCCGGCAGATGTCAGGTTCCGCGCCGATCCCGCCCCTCGCCACGCGGCCGATCGTCGAGGTCAAAAGCGTCTCGAAGACCTATGCGGGTGGCATCGAGGCGCTCAGCGGCATATCGCTGGATTTTCCGGAGGGGCGGCTGACGACCCTGCTCGGCCCGTCCGGCTGCGGCAAGACCACGCTGCTGAAGATCATCGCCGGCCTGATCCCGGCCAGCGGCGGCCAGGTCTTCGTCGATGGCCGCGAGGTGAAGGGGCCGGGCCCCGAACGCGCCTTCGTCTTCCAGGATTTCGCGCTGATGCCCTGGGCGAGCGTCATCCGCAACGTCGCCTTCGGGCTCGAATTGCGCGGTGTGACCCATGGTGAGCGCGAGGCGATCGCCGAACGCCACATCGCGCGCGTCGGCCTCAAGGGTTTCGAGCGAAAATACCCGCACGAGCTCTCGGGTGGCATGCGCCAGCGCGTCGGCCTTGCCCGTGCGCTCGCGGTCGACGCCAAGGTCGTGCTGATGGACGAGCCCTTCTCGGCCGTCGACGAGCAGACGCGCCGCAAATTCCAGGAGGAGCTGCTCGAGCTCGTCGCCAACGAGGGCAAGTCGTTCATCTTCGTGACGCACAGCATCGAAGAGGCGGTCTATGTCTCCGATCGGATTGCGCTGCTCTCGCGCCGCCCGAGCCGCGTCTCGGCCATCATCGAGCCGAGGATCGTGCGCGGCGGCGATCCGGAGAAGATCCGGCGCGACAGCGCCTATCTCGATGTCGTCGAGGACATCTGGCAGCAGCTCAAGCATTATCTGGATTAGGGGCTGGCCATGGTCATTTCCGGCATTCGCCTTCCCATGATGACGTCGCTGATCGTCTGGGCCGTGATCTGGGAGATTGCCGGCCATACTGACGCCGGCTTCATTCTGCCGCCGCTGTCGCGCATTATCTGGCGTGTCTTCGAGATCGTCCCGACCGCTTCGTTCCTCGACGCGCTCCAGATTACCGGCCGCGCCTTCTTGCTCGGCAATGCCATCGCGATCAGCATCGGCGTCCCGCTCGGGATCCTGATGGGCCGCTCGGTCATCGCCGACCGGCTGCTCCTGCCCTGGGTGAACCTCTTCCTCTCGGCACCGCTCAGCGCACTGGTCCCGGTGATCATGGTGCTGTTCGGGCTCGGCGAGACGACGATTGTCCTCGTCGTCGTGCTGTTCTCGATGTGGATCATCGTCCTCAACACCCGCGCCGGCATCCGCGCCATTTCGCCCTCGCTGGTCGAGATGGCCCGCAGCTTCGGCGCCAATGGCTGGCAGGCCTTCAGCCGGATCTATCTCTGGGCGGCGCTGCCCGAAATCCTGGCGGGCATCCGGCTGGGCATGATCCGCGCGGTCAAGGGGGTGGTCATCGGGCAGTTGCTCGTCTCCGTCGTCGGATTCGGCACGTTGTTCGAGATCTACCAGTCGCACTTCCTGATGGAGCACTTCTGGGCGCTGCTGCTCGTGCTCTTCAGCTTCGCCTTCACCCTCAACGAGTTGCTGGCCGGGCTCGAACGTCGGTTCGCCTATTACGCCGCCTCGCGCTGACCAATCCTCTTGCCAACGAAGGATCATGCAAGATGAACATCGCTACGCCTCAGAACCATGTCGTCCAGGCCCCGGCGCCGGTTTCGCTTTCCGTGCGCGGGACGCAAAGCCGCTTCCCGGTTCACCGCATCTATTGCGTCGGCCGCAACTACGCCGCCCATACGATCGAGATGGGCGGGGACCCGAACCGCGAGGCGCCCTTCTTCTTCCAGAAGAACCCCGACAACGTCGTCCTCGATGGCGGCGACTTCCCCTATCCGCCGCGCAGCAGCAATGTTCACCACGAAATCGAGATGATCGTTGCCCTCGCCAAGGGCGGCAAGGACATTCCCCTCGAAAGCGCGCTCGACCACGTCTACGGCTATGCCGTCGGCCTCGACATGACCCGGCGCGACCTGCAGGACGAGTGCAAGAAGGCGAGCCGGCCCTGGGAGATCGGCAAGGCCTTCGAGCATTCCGCGCCGATGGGCGAGATCGTTCCGGCGAGCACGATCGGCCATCCCGAGAACGGGGCGATCTGGCTCAAGGTCAACGGCGATATCCGCCAGCAGGGCGATCTCAACCACATGATCTGGAAGGTGCCGGAGATGATCTCCTATCTCTCCGGCCTGTTCGAGCTTCAGCCGGGCGACCTGATCATGTCGGGCACCCCCTCCGGCGTCGGTGCGATCGTGCGCGGCGATGTGATGGAAGGTCATATCGAGGGCATCGGCACGTTACACACCAAGGTGACCTGAGCGGCGCCGAATACGGCCGCTGCAGGCAGGCTCGCATTGGCAGTGCAGCGGAAGGAAGGTTTCCAGAAAAGGCGTCGACGGATGCTTGTCGCGAGTGCTCCGTCGGCACCTTCCTCAAACCCAGAAGTCTAGAGAATCAAGCGAGGGCGCTGAGTGTCGGCAGTTAGCCTACTTCGCCACTTGCAACGCGGGAGCCACCCACACAAGGCATTCCAAAAAAGCGCTCCAAGGCTGGCTCAAAGCTGCAACTAACGCCTTCCGCTTTGCCTCTGACGGCCCACCGGGGTCCCATGGCACGCGCGTTGCTAGCTCTCCCTCGATCCGCGCGAACCAACGCCGGGCCTCGAGGGGAGCACCGTCATGTCGTCCAAATCCATCACGCGCGCCGTCATGCTGGCGCTCGGTTTTTCAACCACGCTCGCGGGCGCCTCGCTGGCACAGGAAAAAGTGCTGCGCATTGGCATGACCGCCGCGGATATCCCGCGCACTCATGGCCAACCCGATCAGGGCTTTGAAGGCAACCGCTTCACCGGCATCCCGATGTATGACGGGTTGACCAACTGGGACCTGTCCTCGGCCGACAAGGCGAGCGTCGTCATTCCCGGCCTCGCCACGGAGTGGGCGGTCGACGCCGGCGACAAGACGAAATGGGTGTTCAAGCTGCGCCCGGGCGTGAAGTTCCAGGACGGCTCGGCCTTCGATGCCGCCGCCGTCGTCTGGAATGTCGACAAGGTGCTCAACAAAGAGGCGGCGCAGTTCGCCCCGGACCAGATCGGCGTCACCGTCTCGCGCATGCCGACCCTCAAGACGGCTAAGGTCGTCGACCCGCTGACCGTCGAGCTCACCACCTCGGAGCCCGACGCCTTCCTGCCGATAAACCTGACCAATCTCTACATGGCATCGCCTGCGCATTGGGCAGCCAAGCTCGCGGCGGTGCCGGCCTCGGTGACCGAGCCGGCCGAGCGCGCCAAGCAGGCCTGGGCCGCCTTCTCGGCTGATCCGTCCGGGACCGGCCCGTTCAAGGGCGTCAAGCTCTCGCCGCGCGAGCGCTTCGAGATGGTCGCCAACAAGAGCTATTGGGACCCCAAGCGGGTGCCGAAGATCGACCGCGTCGTGCTGCTGCCGCTGCCGGAGGCGAATGCCCGCACCGCGGCGCTGCTCTCCGGCCAGGTAGACTGGATCGAGGCGCCGTCGCCCGACGCGGTGCCGCAGATCAAGCAGCGCGGCTTCTCGATCTATACCAACGCCCAGCCGCATGTCTGGCCCTGGCAACTCTCCTTCGCCGAAGGCTCGGTCTGGCTCGACAAGAAGGTGCGCCACGCCGCCAATCTCTGCGTCAACCGCGACGAGCTGAAGACCCTGCTCGGCGGGTTGATGGAGGTGCCCAAGGGCACGGTGCCGCCCGGCCATCCCTGGTGGGGCAATCCGAAGTTCGAGATCAAATACGACCTCGACGCCGCCAAGAAGCTGATGACCGAAGCCGGCTTCTCGGCATCGAAGCCGGCGAAGGTGAAGGTGCTGACCTCGGCCTCGGGCTCGGGCCAGATGCAGCCTCTGCCGATGAACGAGTTCATGCAGCAGGCGCTGAAGGACTGCTATTTCGACGTCGCACTCGAGGTCGGCGAATGGAACGCCGTCTTCACCAACTGGCGCGAGGGCGCCAAGCACGCCAATGCGCGCGGCGCCAACGCGACCAACGTCACCTATGCGGCGATGGACCCGTTCTTCGCCATGGTCCGCTTCGTCTCGACCAAGACCTTCCCGCCGGTCTCCAACAACTGGGGCTATTTCGGCAATGACGAGTTCGACAAGCTGATCGCCGACGCCCGCACCTCCTTCGATGGCACCGCCCGCGACGCGGCGCTGGCCAAGCTCCATGCCCGCATCGTCGAGGAGGCTCCCTTCGTCTGGGTGGCGCATGATGTCGGCCCCCGCGCGCTCTCGGCCAAGGTCAAGGGCGTGGTCCAGCCCAAGAGCTGGTTCATCGACCTCGCGCCGATGTCGATGGAGTGACGACGGCGGTTTCCGCACTGAACCGAGCCCCTATCGTCATGGTCGGGCTTGTCCCGACCATCCACGTCTTCCTTCGCCAAGGGCGGCGTCCAAGACGTGGATGCTCGCCACAAGGGCGAGCATGACGGCAAGGGTTGGCGCCTCTGCACATGGCACGGCGCTTGCTGAGCCGATTTCAGAACACGTCCAGATCAAAGGTGGCCGATGATCCGTTCCGCTCTCGCCTTGTCGCTCGCCGCCGGCGTCGCGCTATTCGCGCAGCAGGTTTCCGCCCAGGGCATCCTGCGGATCGGAATGACGGCGTCCGACATCCCGCTGACCACCGGCCAGACCGACCAGGGCGGCGAGGGCCAGCGCTTCATGGGCTATACGGTCTATGACGCGCTGATCAACTGGGACCTCTCCAGCGCCGACAAGCCCTCCGATCTAAAGCCTGGCCTCGCCACCGCCTGGGCGGTCGATGCCGCCGACAAGACCAAATGGGTCTTCACTTTGCGCGAGGGCGTGAAGTTCCATGACGGCTCGGAGTTCACCGCCGAGGCCGTGGTCTGGAACCTCGACAAGCTGCTCAAGACCGACAGCCCGCAATTCGACCAGCGCCAGGCGGCGCAGGGGCGTTCGCGCATCCCGGCCGCCGCCGCCTACAGGGTGATCGACAAATACAAGGTCGAGGTCACCACCAAATCGCCCGACGCGACGCTGCCCTACCAGCTCGCCTGGATCCTCATGTCCTCCCCGGCGCAATGGGAGAAGCTCGGCAAGAGCTGGGAGGCCTTCGCCAAGACCCCGTCCGGCACCGGCCCCTGGCAGCTCACCGCCTTCCAGCCGCGCGAGCGGGCCGAGCTCTCGCCGTTCAAGGACTATTGGGACAAGGCGCGCGTGCCCAAGCTCGACAGGCTCGTGCTGCTGCCGCTGCCGGAGGCCAATGCCCGCGCCGCGGCGCTGCGCGGCGGGCAGGTCGACTGGATCGAGGCGCCGTCGCCGGACCTGATCCCTTCGTTGAAGGGCGCCGGTTTCAAGATCGTCACCAACGCCTATCCGCATAACTGGACCTGGCATCTGTCGCGGGCGGAAGGCTCGCCCTGGAACGACATCCGCGTGCGCAAGGCGGCCAATCTCGCCGTCGATCGCGAGGGGCTGAAAGAGCTGCTCGGTGGCATGATGATCCCGGCCGAGGGCTTCTATCCGCCCGGCCATCAATGGTTCGGCAACCCGAAATTCAAGCTCAGGCTCGACCAGGCCGAGGCCAAGAAGCTGCTCGCCGAGGCCGGCTACTCGCCGGCAAAGCCGCTGCAAACCCGCATCCTGATCGCGCCCTCGGGCTCGGGCCAGATGCAGCCGCTGCCGATGAACGAGTTCGTGCAGCAGAACCTCGCCGAGGTCGGCATCAAGGTCGATTTCGAGGTGGTCGAGTGGAACACGCTGATCAATATCTGGCGCGCCGGCGCCAATCATGAATCTTCGCGCAAGGCGACGGGGATGAACTACACCTACTTCATCCAGGACCCCTTCACCGGGCTGATCCGGCATCTGCAATGCGATCTCAAGCCGCCTGCCGGCACCAATTGGGGCCTCTATTGCGATCCGGAGATGGACGCGCTCTTCACGCAGATCCGCACCACCTTCGACCCGGCCGAGCAGTTGAAGACCCTGCAGAAGACGCATGAGAAATACGTCGACGACGCGCTCTTCCTGATGGTGACGCACGACGTCAACCCGCGGGCGCTCTCGCCCAAGGTCAAGGGGTTCGTCCAGGCCCAGAACTGGTTCCAGGACTTTTCGCCGATCTCGATGGACAAGTGAGGCGGCGATGAAAGCGCGGCGCCGGCCATGCTGATCTATCTCGCCAAGCGCGTCCTCTATGTGCTGCCGGTGGCGCTCGGCGTCAGCGTGTTCTGCTTCCTGCTCGTGCATATCGCGCCGGGCGACCCGCTGACCTCGGTGCTGCCGCCCGACGCCTCGCAGCAGATGCAGGACGAGCTGCGCAAGATCTACGGCTTCGACCGGCCACTGCCGGTGCAGTTCGGGCTCTGGCTGTGGAAGGCGCTGCAGGGCGATCTTGGCACCTCGATCGCAACTGGGCGGCCGGTTGCCGCCGAGGTCTGGCGCGCCGTCGGCAACACCTTGCTGATCGCCTGCCTCGCCACCGTGATCGGCTTCGTGCTCGGCTGCTTCTTCGGCTTCGTCGCCGGCTATTTCCGCGGCTCCTTCCTCGACAAGTTCGCCTCGACGCTGGCGGTGCTCGGCGTCAGCGTGCCGCATTACTGGCTCGGCATGGTGCTGGTCATCGTCTTCTCGGTGCAGCTCGGCTGGTTGCCGCCGGGCGGCGCCGGGCCGGGCGGCTCGGCAGCCTGGAAATGGGACTGGGAGCATGTCAGCCACATGATCCTACCGGCGGTCACCATGTCGGTGATCCCGATGGGCATCATCTCGCGCACGGTCAGGGCGCTGGTCGCCGACATCCTGAACCAGGAATTCGTCCCGGCCCTGCGGGCCAAGGGGCTGATGGATTTCGGCGTCTTCCGCCATGTCGTGAAGAACGCCGCGCCGACCGCACTCGCGGTGATGGGCCTGCAGCTCGGCTACCTGCTCGGCGGCTCGATCCTGATCGAGACGGTGTTCTCCTGGCCGGGTACCGGCTTCCTGCTCGGCAACGCCATCTTCCAGCGTGACCTGCCGCTGCTGCAGGGCACGATCCTGGTGCTGGCGATGTTCTTCGTCGGGCTCAACGTCTTGGTCGACATCGTCCAGGGCCTGCTCGACCCGCGCGTCAGGAGGCGCTGAGATGAGCGCGATCACCACAGGTGCGGTCCCGGTTGCGATCACGCAGCCGCTGCGCTCGCCGGGCTACTGGTCCGGCGTCTTCAGGCGCTTCAAGCGCGACAAGGTCGCGGTCGGCGCCGGCCTCGTCGTGCTGGCGATCATCCTGATGGCGATCTTCGCCGACTATATCGCGCCGGCCGACCCGACCCGCTCCTCGATGCTCCGGCGCCTGCGCCCAATCGGGACGCCGGGCTACCCGCTCGGCGCCGACGAGCTCGGCCGCGACATGCTCTCGCGCCTGATCCATGGCGCGCGGCTGTCCCTGTTCATGGGCGTCGTGCCGGTGTTCATCGCCTTCGCCGTCGGCTCAGTGATCGGCGTCTCGGCCGGCTTCTTCGGCGGCAAGTTCAACACCGTCACGATGCGCACCGTCGACATCTTCTACGCCTTCCCCTCGGTGCTGCTGGCGATCGCACTGTCGGGCGCGCTCGGTGCCGGTGTCTTCAACTCGCTGCTCTCGCTGACCATCGTGTTCATCCCGCCGATCGCGCGCATTGCCGAGAGCGTTACGACGCAGGTGCGCTCGATGGACTATGTCGAGGCGGCGCGTGCCTCGGGCGCGGGCTCCGGCACGATCATCCGCGTCCATGTCCTCGGCAATGTGCTCGGGCCGATCTTCGTCTATGCCACCAGCCTGATCTCGGTCTCGATGATCCTGGCCTCGGGTCTGTCCTTCCTCGGCCTGGGCACCAAGCCGCCGACCCCGGAATGGGGCTTGATGCTGAACACGCTGCGTACCGCGATCTATGTCCAGCCCTGGGTCGCGGCGCTGCCGGGCGTCGCGATCTTCATCACCTCGATCTCCTTCAACCTGTTGTCGGACGGGCTGCGCTCGGCCATGGACGTGAAAGGCTGACCCATGTCGCTCTCGCTCCACGCCGAGGACGGAATCGATCGCGGCGGCGCCGGCACCCCGCTGCTCGAGGCGCGCATGCTGACCAAGCATTTTCCGCTCGGGCGCGGCGCGGTGGTGCGGGCGGTCGACGGCGTCGATTTCCAGGTGCTGAAGGGCGAGACGCTCGGCGTCGTCGGCGAATCCGGCTGCGGCAAGTCGACCACCGCGCGCGTCGTCATGCAGCTGATCGCCCAGGACAAGGGCGAGATGCTGTTCGACGGCGAGGCCGTCGGCAGCAGCGCGCTCTCGCTCAAGGACTATCGCCGCCAGGCGCAGATGGTCTTCCAGGACTCGTTCGCCTCGCTCAACCCGCGGCTGACCATCGAGGATTCGATCGCCTTCGGTCCCACCGTGCATGGTGTCCCGAAATCCGGGGCGATCCTGCGGGCCCGCGACCTGCTCGCCCGCGTCGGGCTCGATCCGGCCCGGTTCGCGGCGCGCTACCCGCACGAACTCTCCGGCGGCCAGCGCCAGCGCGTCAACATCGCCCGCGCGCTGGCTCTGGGGCCGCGCCTCGTCATCCTCGACGAGGCCGTCTCGGCACTCGACAAGTCTGTCGAGGCGCAGGTGCTCAACCTGCTGATGGATCTGCGCGAGGAATTCGGGCTGACCTACATCTTCATCTCGCACGACCTCAACGTCGTCCGCTTCATCAGCGACCGCGTCATGGTGATGTATCTCGGCGAGGTCGTGGAGATCGGGCCGGTCGACGAGCTCTACGACGATCCGCGCCATCCCTATACGAAGGCGTTGCTGTCGGCGATGCCATCGATGGACCCGGACAACCGGACGATGGAGGCGCCTCTCGCCGGCGACCCGCCAAACCCGATCAACCCGCCCGAGGGCTGCCGCTTCCATCCACGCTGCCCGCAGGCGCAGACGGTCTGCTCCAAGGTCAAGCCGGCATTGACGCCGGTCGGCGCCGGCGAGCGGCTTGCCGCCTGCCACATGGAAATCCCCGGCTCCGGCCACAGCCGCGCCCCCGCGCTGGAGGATGCGGCATGAGCCCGCCTCTCGTCGCGATGGAAAACGTCACCGTGCGCTTCAAGGGCGCGCAGACGGTCCATGCGGTCAACGGCGTCTCGCTGACGCTGGAGCCCGGCAAGGTGCTCGGTATCCTCGGCGAATCCGGCTCCGGCAAGAGCGTGACGCTGAAGACGCTGCTCAGGCTGCTGCCGGAGAACCGGACCGATATCGGCGGCAAGGTCATGGTCGACGGCAAGGATGTGCTGGCGCTCGGGCCGCAGGAGCTCGCGGACTATCGCGGCGCCGTCACCTCGATGATCTTCCAGGATCCGGCTCTGGCGCTCGACCCGGTCTATACGGTCGGCGAGCAGATCGCCGAGGCGATCAGGCGGCATGAGAAGCTCTCGGCGAAGCAGGCGATGGCGCGCGCGCTCGAACTGCTCGAACTGGTGCGCATCCCCTCCCCCGAGCGCCGTCTGAAAGCCTATCCGCACGAGATGTCCGGTGGCATGCGCCAGCGCGCCATGATCGCGCTCGCGCTCGCGGCGCGCCCAAAGCTCCTGCTCGCCGACGAGCCGACGACAGCGCTCGACGCGACCGTGCAGATCCAGATCCTGCTGCTGCTGCGCCAACTCCAGCGCGATCTCGGCATGGGCGTGATCTTCGTCACCCACGACATCGGCGTCGCCGTCGAGGTCTCGGACCGTCTCGCCGTGATGTATGCCGGCCAGATCGTCGAGACCGGCACGGTGCGCGAGCTGCTGAGGGATCCGCGCCATCCCTATACGCGCGGCCTCCTCGCCGCCAACCTGCATGGCGCGAAGAAGGGAGAGCGGCTCGAAGCCATCCCCGGCGCGCCGCCGCCGCTGAACGAGGCGCCCTCCTCCTGCTCCTTCGCGCCGCGCTGCAAGCAGGCGGAGGACGCCTGCCGGACGGGCTTGCCGCCGGCAGTGGCGCTCGGCGAAGGCCGGCTCGTGCGCTGCACCCGCGTGGAGGCCGCGCTCGCTCCGGCCTGACCTCGCTCCCGCCGCAGTTGCGCGCGCCTTCGCGACAGGATGGCGCCTGCGTGCAAGCGCGATAAGCTGCCTGGATATGCAGAGAGGCTTGGCAACACAGGACGGCGTGATGTTTCTTTTCGACGGTCCCGAACAAGCCAAAGTGACCATTCTGCTGGCTCACGGAGCCGGAGCCCCGATGGACTCGCCATCCATGACGGCGGCCGCCAAGGCTCTGGGCGGAGCGGGCTTTCTCGTCGCGCGGTTCGAGTTCGACTATATGGCGGGCAGGCGGACGGACGGGCGCCGTGCGCCGCCGCCACGCGCCGAAAAACTGAACCCGCAATACCTCGCCGCCATCGACGCACTCGACAGCAAGGGACCCCTCATCATCGGCGGCAAGTCGATGGGCGGCCGCGTGGCGAGCATGGTTGCCGACGAGCTCCTCGCGGCGGGCCAGATCCATGGTCTTCTATGCCTCGGCTACCCCTTTCATCCACCCGGCAAGCCGGAGCAGCTGAGAACAGCTCACCTAGCCGGTCTGAAGACACCGACGCTTATTGCGCAGGGGACGCGGGACGAATTCGGCACCCGGGAGGATGTATCAGCCTACGCGCTGTCTCCGCTGATCGAGCTTTTATGGCTCGAGGATGGCGATCACGACCTGAAGCCCCGAAAAAGCATCTCCGGCTTTTCGGCAACTGACCATCTCAAGACCATGGCTGAAGCGGTTTCGACCTGGGCTGAGCGCGTGACGAGCCCGGGGGGCTAAGCACAATCAGCGCATTCAACGTTTACCGGTTCTGATCGATGGGCGGTGGATGTCTGCTTGCTGGTCGGGACTGAATGTCCGGTGGCGCCAAACAGAACTGCGAACCCGCTGGCTGGACAGCATACTCAGTTGAAATCGAGGTACAGGTCCAGATCTCGTCGAGACGAGCTTCCGCCGTGTTGTGGCACCTCGCCCTCTCAACGTTGGTCTGGAATATCCGCAGCCTACAGGCGGTCTGGTTTGTTTCGATCTTCTTGGAGATCGGCGGCGGGCGCAGCTAAGCGGCGGGCGGGAGCTGGCCTATGGTGGCCCGCTCGATCAGCCTGACACCGATATTCACGCGCAGGATGCTGGCCTCGGGGTCGGCGATACGGCGCATCAGGGATTGCACGCCGAGTCGTCCGAGCTCGCCCCGGTCGATCCGGATCGTGGTCAAAGGCGGCCGGCTATGGGTCGCGATCGAGATGTCGTCGATTCCGATGATGGAGATGTCGTCGGGAACCCTGACGCCTTCGCTCTGCAATCCCTGCATCACGCTGAGCGCGACCACGTCGGTCGCGCAGAAGAACGCGGTCACGCCATCGAGGCGCCCGTCCTGCAGGGCCTGCCTGATCGCACGCTGCGCCTGGGGCAGCTCGACCCGCATCTGCAGCAGGTCGATCAGGTGCATGTCGGGATCGAAGTCGATCCCGGCCTCCTCCAGCGCCATCTTGAAGCCCTCAAGACGGCGTTGCATCGACAGGCGATGCCGCGAGGCCACATGCACGATGCGCCGGTGGCCGGCCGCCAGCAGCCGGCGCGTCGCCAGCCAGCCGGCGCTCCAATTGTCGGGCAGCACGCAATCGAGCCGCATCGTGCGGTCCATGCCGTTGACCAGCACCGCCGGCAGTTTCGAGGCGACGAGCCTGTCGATGACGACGGGGTCGTCCATGCCGACGGCCATGACCGCCCTTGGCCGGGCACCGAGCAACTCGTCCAGCTCCGCGACGACCCTGCCATCGGCATGTGAGGTCAGCCGGACATCGAGCTTCAGCGAGTTCGCCACAGCTTCCGCAATGACACTCTGGACGACGCCCTCGTAGAACTGCGAGTTCGAATAAGCCTCCGCCGGAATGACGAGCACCGCGCCATCGACGCCAGCCTTCTGCAGCGAGCGGGCGCTGCGATTGCCCTGATAGCCCAGTTGCTCCGCCAGACCGAGAATCCGACGGCGGCTCTCGTCGCTGACGCCACCGCGATTGTTCAGCACCTTGGAGACGGACGCGACCGAGACTCCCGCGGCATCGGCGATGTCGCGCAGCGTCGGCGCCAGGGTCTCGTCTTCACTCATCCGGACCACTTCTGCACACCGCTCCCACACAGGGAGAGACAGGAATTGGAACGCCGCTTTACGACCAGAAGAACTGGTCGTGACCAAGCGAGCGCATCAACGCCTCCATAAAGTAATAATCACCATAGGGAAGCATCGTATCGGCATAGCCGGCCCTGACATGCGAGGCACCGTGGGCGAGGAGCCCAAGCGCCTTTGGATCGCGGGTCAGATCGCAGTGATCGAGCAGGCCGGCGAGCAGCCGGTCGCCCAGTGCGCGCCAGCGCGCCGCCTCCTCAGGCTCGGATTGATCCGCCAGCAGATAGACGCCCGCCGCCATGATCGCGGCGGCCGAACTGTCGCGATGCGTCCCGCGCTGGTCCGGCGCGCCGAAATCCCAGGCCGGCACGGCATCCCCTTCCATCAGCGCCTCGGCCTTGGTCGCCAGCCGCCGGGCCGCGTCGGCATAGGCCGGATTGCCCGTTGTCACGGCCGACTGCGCGAAGCCATGGACCAGCCAGGCCTGCCCGCGCGACCAGCAGGACGCGTCGGCATAGCCCTGATGGGTCTCGCCGCGCAGCGGCTTGCCGCTGGCGATGTCAAAGACGAAGGTGTGGAAGGAGGTGTCGTCGGGCCGGACGATATGTTCGAGCGTGGTCTGTGCATGTGCGTCGGCCGCCTCGCGGAAGTCCGCCCGGCCGGTCTCGCGATGGGCCCAGTAGAGCAGCGCGAGATTCTGCATCGTGTCCGCGATGATCCGGCCATTGGCGAATTCGGCCTGCATGCGCTGGGAATGAACCTGCCTGGCGTTCCAGGCCTGGATGTAGCGCCCGTCGGGCCGGTAGCGGGCGACCAGCTGCCTTGCCGCGGCGAGCGCCATCTCATGCGCCTCGTCGTCTCCCGTCATCAGCCATTCGGCCACGCAGCTCAGCGAAAACTGGAAGCCGAGATCGTGGTTCTGCGCGTTCTGATAGGCAAGGATGCCGCGGAACACCGCCCGCCGCGCCCGAGCCGCGTTGAGGAACACGGGATCTCCCGTCAACTGCAGCGCCAGCCAGAGCTGTCCAGCCTGGAAGCTGACCACCCAGTCATACGGTCCGCAATAGACCCAGCTGTTGCCGGGCAGGCCGATCTTCGGATTGCGCAGGCCGATCACCGGCATGGTCTGACGCAACTTGGCGACGCAGCGCTCCAGCGCCTCCTGGTGAGGCCGCGTGTCGCGCCTCGCGGCGGCGGCAGCCTCAACCGTTGAGAAATAGGTGCTTCGCTCGATGCGCATCGCTCGTCTCCCGTGGACAAGCAGTTTTCGCATCAACAAATTAATTTCGTCAATAACGAAAATTTCTATTGAAGCAGATATTTTTCTTTCCTATCGTTTGACAACACCGAGAGGCCCTGGGGAGGAGCCGATGCCCAACGCCGCAGCTGCGAGTGCGCGCGCCGTCCAACGGGACGACCTCGCCGGCTACGGCTTTCTGCTGCCGTGGCTGCTCGGCTTCCTGCTGCTGACGCTCGGGCCGGTCGCCGCGTCCTTCTACCTATCGCTGACCGACTATAGCGGCCTGTCAGCGCCGAACTGGGTCGGCATCGAGAACTACACCCGGATCGCCACCGACGACCCGCGTTTCGTCACGGCGCTGACGGTGACCTTCACCTTCGTGCTGCTGTCGGTGCCGCTCAAGCTGATCTTCGCCCTCGGCGTGGCGGTTGCCCTGAACAAGGGCCTGACTGGGCTCTCCTTCTTCCGGGCGGTGTTCTACCTGCCCTCGCTGATCGGGGGCAGCGTCGCGATCGCCGTGCTCTGGCGTCAGGTCTTCGCCGGCGACGGGCTGCTCAATCAGGCCCTGCACGCGCTGTTCGGCTATGAAGGGCCAAGCTGGATCGCGAACCCGTCGACCTCGCTCTACACGCTCGTCCTGCTGGCGGTATGGCAGTTCGGCTCGTCGATGATCATCTTCCTCGCGGGCTTACGCCAAATCCCGCAGGACATCTACGAGGCGGCCAGCATTGACGGCGCCCAACCCGTCCGGCAATTCTTCAAGATCACCCTGCCTTTGCTGACGCCGGTGATCTTCTTCAATGCCGTCATCCAGACGATCGACGCGTTCAAGGCCTTCACCTCGGCCTTTGTGATTAGCGACGGCACCGGCGGCCCGATCGACTCGACGCTGTTCTACACCCTCTATCTCTACCAGGAAGCGTTCACGAACTTCCGCTTCGGTTACGCTTCGGCGCTGGCCTGGATCCTGGTGCTGATCATCGCGGCCTTCACCGCGCTTTCGTTCCTGTCGGCGCGCTACTGGGTACACTACGATGACTGAAGTGGTCCGGGCTCCCGCCATCGCGTTTCCGGCGGCGCTGAGCCGGGCCGACAGCGCTTCGCCCTGGCGGCGCGCCTTCGCCTATGCGCTGCTGCTCGCCGTGACCTTCGTGCTGCTCTATCCGCTGCTCTGGATGGTGGCGAGTTCGCTGAGGCCGGACTCCGAGATCTTCCATTCGACCTCGCTGATCCCGCAGGCTCCGACCTTCGACGCCTATCGCCGCGGCTGGAATGGTTTGAGCGTCGGCTTCAGCCAACTCTTCCTCAACTCGCTGCTGATCTCGATGCTGGTCGTCATCGGCAACGTGATGTCCTGCGCGATGGCGGCCTATGCCTTCACGCGGCTGCGTTTCCGGGGCCGGGGCTTCTGGTTCGCCATGATGCTGGGCACGCTGATGCTGCCCCAGCATGCTGTGCTGATCCCGCAATACATCATGTTCCTGAAGCTCGGCTGGGTGAACACCATCCTGCCGCTGACGATCCCGAAATTCCTCGCTGTCGACGCCTTCTTCGTCTTCCTGATGGTGCAGTTCTTCCGCGGCATCCCGCGTGAGCTCGACGAGGCGGCGGTCATGGACGGCTGCGGGCCGCTGCGCATCTTCCTGAAGGTCATCCTGCCGCTGTCGACGCCGGTTCTGGCGACCGCCGCGGTATTCTCTTTCATCTGGACCTGGGACGATTTCTTCGCGCCGCTGATCTACCTGAACGACATCGAGAAATACACGGCCCAGCTCGGTCTGCGCACCTTCGTCGACTCGGCCGGGCAATCGGACTGGGGCGCGCTCTTCGCCATGTCGACGCTCACCGTCCTGCCGATCTTCATCCTGTTCCTGATGTTCCAGCGCCTCCTGATCGAGGGCATCGCCACGACTGGCATGAAACGATGACCCGCCCCCTTTGCCCCACCGGACGACAGCCGAGATGACAACGCTATCGCTCACGCAGGTTCAGAAGCGCTTCGGCGCCGTCGAGGTCATCCGTGGCGTCGATCTGTCGATCACGAGCGGCGAGTTTGTCGTCTTCGTCGGCCCCTCCGGCTGCGGCAAGTCGACCCTGCTCAGGATGATCGCCGGCCTCGAGCCGATCTCCGGCGGCGAATTGTCGATCGGCGGCATCAGGATGAACGACACCGCGGCATCGCAGCGCGGCATCGCCATGGTCTTCCAGTCCTATGCGCTCTATCCGCATATGAGCGTCTACAAGAACATGTCGTTCGGCCTCGAGACGGCACGAATGGCGAAGGCCGAGATCGACAGGCGCGTGCGCAAGGCCGCCGAGATCCTGCAGATCACCCCGCTGCTCGAGCGCAAGCCACGGCAGCTCTCGGGCGGCCAGCGCCAGCGCGTCGCCATTGGCCGCGCCATCGTGCGAGACCCGAAGGTCTTCCTGTTCGACGAGCCGCTGTCCAATCTCGATGCCGAGCTGCGCGTCCAGACCCGGGTCGAGATCGCCAAGCTTCATGCCGATATCGGCGCGACCATGATCTACGTCACGCATGACCAGGTCGAGGCGATGACGCTGGCCGACCGGATCGTGGTGCTGCGGGCCGGCATCGTCGAGCAGCATGGCACGCCGCTCGACATCTACAACAAGCCGGCCAACCG
Source organism: Bosea sp. Tri-49 (assembly GCF_003952665.1). Classification (NCBI taxonomy): domain Bacteria; kingdom Pseudomonadati; phylum Pseudomonadota; class Alphaproteobacteria; order Hyphomicrobiales; family Alloboseaceae; genus Allobosea; species Allobosea sp. Tri-49. The sequence goes on along the minus strand of NZ_CP017946.1, from coordinate 4,567,793 downwards.
CTTCGTCGCCGGCTTCATCGGCTCGCCGAAGATGAATTTTCTCGATGTCACCGCTGCGAACGGCGGTGGCGATGCCGCCACGATCGGCCTCGGCGCCAGCCGGTTCAGCTTGCCGACCCAGCGCGGGATCGATGGCAGCGAGCCGCTGACGCTCGGAGTCCGGCCGGAACATGTGATCACCGGTGGCATTGCCGAGATCGACCTCGGCACGCTCGCCATCGTCCATGTCGAACAGCTCGGCGGCCAGACCATCGCCTATGGCCGCCTGCCCGACGGCCAAGCTCTCAATGTGGTGCTCGAAGGCCAGCGCCGGATCAGCGCTGGCGACAGCCTGCCGGTCGGCGCCATGGCGGGAGGCTGCCATCTCTTTGGAAGCGACGGACTGCGCCTGAACAGCTGAAACCGGAATCAACGACGACAACAACGATATACGGGGAGGAGAGAGACATGCTCAGCAGACGTGACACCCTGCGCGGTGGTCTGGCGCTCGGCGCCACCGCCCTCGCACCAGCCGCCGGCTTCAACGCCCTGGCCGCTGAGACGGTCATGCGGCTCTACTGGTGGGGCACGCCCACCCGCACGGAGCGGACGCTTGGCGCCGCCCGGCTGTTCGAGGCGGCCAATGCCGGCGTCAAGATCAATGGCGAGGTCGGCGGCGCCGACTACTGGTCGAAGCTGACGACCATGATCGCCGGCGGCAATGCGCCCGACATCTACCAGCTCGAGCCCGGCCGCTTCCCCGATTACAGCCGCCGGGGCGCCACCCGGCCGCTGGACGAATACCTCGGCAAGATCATCCGGACCGACCGGCTCTCGCCCGGCGTGCTGGCGCTCGGCACGGTCGACGGCAAGGTCACCGGCATGCCCCTGTCGCTCAACGCCTTCGCGCTGCTCTATCATGCCGAGCCGTTCAAGGAGACCGGCATCGCGCCGCCCACAGCCACGACGACCTGGGACCAGTTCGCCAAGCTCTGCGTCGACCTGACCAAGGCGATGGGCAAGAAGAACGTATGGGCCGTCGGCAACTGCTCGCGCTATATGCAGACCTTCCAGTCCTGGCTCCTCCAGCGCGGCAAGCTGATCTTCACGGCAGAAGGCCGGCCGGGCTTCGACGCCAAGGACGGCGCCGAGTGGTTCGCCTATTGGGACGCACTCGCCAAGGCAGGCGGCTGCGCCAATGCCGAAGTCCAGGCTCTCGACAAGGCCAATGTCGACAGCAACCAGATGGCGCGCGGAAACGCCGTCATGACGCTGTCCTACTCCAATCTCCTGGCGGCCTATCAGGCGGTCGCCAAAGCACCGCTCGATATCACGTCGCTACCGATCCAGAGCGCATCCACACCGTCCGGCCTGTTCTACCGGCCGGGTCTGCACTGGTCGATCGCGAGCACCGCCAAGTCGCCCGAACTGGCCGCCCGCTTCATCGACTTCTTCGTCAACGACGTCGAAGCCGGTAAGGTGCTTGGGGTTGAGCGCGGCGCCCCGGTCAATCTCGATGTCATGGCGGCTATCGCGCCGACGATCGACCCGCTGGAGCGCAAGGTCCTCGACTACCTCAAGGCGATCGAGGGGCGGGTCGTCCCCTATCCGCCGCCTTATCCGCTCGGCACCTCCGAGTTCGACGAGCGTTCTTTCCGGTCGATTGCCGACAAGGTCGCGTTCGGACAGCTCAGCCCGACCAAGGCCGGCGAGCAGCTGCTCGCCGACGCCTTGCGCATCATCAAGCCGTAGCGCGGCGCATGACCATCGCGGAGCGCAGTCCGGCGCTCCGCTTCGAGAGAAACGCTGGACGGCGCCAGGCGACCATGAGCGATACCATCTACCCGGAAGGGCTCTTCCGCCCCTGGTCCGGCAATCCGCTGCGCAGTCGCGCCGATGTCGAAATGGCGCTGCGCGCCCTGGCGGAGCCGGTCGAGCGCTACCGTTCCGCCGGCGGAGCGCGCTTGCGCCTCTCGGCCACCGCCGCTCATTTCGACCAGGCGCCGGCGGATATGGAAGGCTATGCGCGCCTGCTCTGGGGCCTGGCTCCGGCCCAGGCGGGAGGCGCCGACTGGATCGACTGGGGTCCGATCGCGCGGGGCCTCGCCAATGGCTGCGATCCCGACCATCCGGAATTCTGGGGCTGGCCGGGCCAGGTCGACCAGCGACTGGTCGAACTGGCCGCGATCGGCTTCGCCCTGCGCCTGGTGCCCGACAAGCTCTGGGAGCCTCTCGACGCCCGGGCGAGGGCGCAGGTCACCGACTATCTCCGGCGCGGCCACGGTTGCGACTTCGCCGACAACAACTGGAAGTTCTTCCGGTTGATGATCGGCATGGCGCTGGGCAGCGTCGGCGCCGACTACGACCGCTCGCTCGACGAGCGCTACGCCGAGGAGATCGAAGCGTTCTATCTCGGCGACGGCTGGTACAGCGACGGCAATGTCCGGCGCGCCGACCACTACGTCCCGTTCGCCTTTCACTTCTACGGCCCGCTGCTCGCCGCCCTGCAGGGAGGCAGCCGCGCCGACGCCTATCGCGAGCGCGCCCGGCTGATCGCGCCCGACATCGCGCGCTGGTTCGCCGATGACGGTCCGGCGCTCGCCTTCGGGCGCTCGATGACCTACCGCTTCGCCATCGCCGGCTTCTGGGGGGCGCTCGCGCTGATCGGCGAGGAGGCGCTGCCCTGGGGCCAGATCAAGGGCTTCTACCTGCGCAATCTGCGCTGGTGGGCGCAGCGCCCCATGGCCGAGCGCGACGGCATCCTGCCCGTCGGCTATGGCTATCCCGACCTGCTCATGTGCGAGAGCTACAACTCGCCGCAGTCACCCTACTGGGCCTTCAAGGCCTTCCTGCCGCTCGCCCTGCCGGAGGAGCATCCGTTCTGGGCGGCAAAGGAAGAGGCCTGCCCGCCACGCCCGGCCCCCGCGGTGCTGCGTCATGCCGGCATGGTGGTGGCCAATCCCCCAGGAGATGCCGTCGCGCTGGTCTGCGGCCAGCAGACCGAGCCGACCAATCGCTGGGGTCGCCTCGGCGCGCAGAAATACGCGAAGTTCGCCTATTCCGCGCGCTATGGTTTCAGCGTCGAGAGCGATCCCCTCCGCTTGTCAGAAGCCGTCCTCGACAACATGATCGGCTTCAGCACCGACGGCCAGCATTACCGCTTCCGCGAATACAACGAGGAGGTGCTGCTCGCCGGCGACCTGCTGTTCGCGCGCTGGCGCCCCTACGCCGATGTCACGGTCGAGAGCTGGCTGTACTGGCAGGACGACCACCATGTCCGGGTGCATCGCATCACGACGCCACGCCGGCTCATGACGGTCGAAGGCGGCTTCGCAATCCCGCGTCCACCAGGACCTGTCGAGGGGCACCGCGCGGAGCCCGGAGAAGCCATCATCCGGACGCCGGCGGATCTGTCAGCGCTGTTCGATCTCTCGCCGAGCCTCCGACGCGACGGCAAGGCCCAGATCGCGCCGCCCAACACCAACCTGGTCGCAGCGAAGACGCTGGTCCCGCAGCTGGTCGGAGAGCTGCCGGTGGGAGGGGCGGTCCTGGCCTGCGCCGTGATGGCCGGCCCGCGCTCGGCGGAGCTCGACGTTTCGGTCCAGGCGATCCGGCGGACACCGCCGGACCTGGCCGCACTCAAGGACAGGATCGCGCAGTTCGGCCGGTCGATCAGCCTGATGCGGCGCCCGGGCTGAGCGATGCGGAAGGCCCGAGACCACCGACAGTTGCTGCGAGGGTCTGCTCCTGGCCCATTCCTGACATCAGGAAGGTCCGCTCCGGGACAGCCCGATTGGCGGTGCCGCAGATGGGGCGAAGCTTAGCCTATCTCGAACCTTTTGGTGCGCTCTGAGACAATCGGCAGTGTAACCCGAACAACTCGGAAACCCCGGCTTGCCACGTCAGGGGACTCCGCTTCTCTGTTGTTTTTTCGCCAAGCGGAATTGCCATATATGTTCTGCAGATGTCGCAGTTGGAGCGATCGACTAGCCAAGTCGAGTTGCTTTTCACGCCGATTAGGACGGCTCCAGCGCTAGCAGTAGGCGCTCCATCGAATGATCGGCGTCGATCTCTCGATCCATCAGTCGAACTCCTTGCGGAACTTCTCGCTGACGGTCTGCTCCGTGCCGAAGCGCCCGATCGAGAAGGGCTCCAGCGGCGTCTGTGTCGCCCCGTCCATGATCATCTCGCTGAGGCAGAGCCCGACGCCGGGGCCGATCTGGAAACCGTGGCCGCAGAAGCCGAAGGCATGGAACAGCCCGGCGGTCGTCTCGCTCGGCCCGATCACCGGGATCATGTCGGGCAGATAGGCCTCGATGCCGGACCAGACACGGATGACATGACACTGCGAGAGCATCGGCGCGACACGCGCCAGCGCCCTCATCGCCGCAAGCGTCTTGGCGGGAGGGACCGGCGCCCGGTTTCCCACGGGATCTGCCGCCGTGCGCGGATAGCCGGCCAGGATGATGTTGCCGCGCGGAATCTGACGGAAGATCACCGAGCCGTCGATCGCCTGAACCGACGGGCCGATCAGATAGGGAAACGGCTCCGTCACGAACTGGGGTGGGCCGGCCGGGAAGACCGGCGCAGTCTCGCCGAAACGTTCGGCGATCTTGAGCGCCCAGGCCCCGGCGCAGTTGACGAGCGCGCCGCAGCTCAACGTTTCTCCGTCGGCAAGCGCCAGCGCAAAACCGTCGCCCAAGCGATCCACGGCGGTGACAGGCGTGTTCTCGCGGATGACGGCTCCGTGCCTTGCGGCGGCCCGCGCAATGGCTGGAGTAGCGAGGCGCGGATTGGCGGTGGCGTCGCGTGCGGAGAAGGTCGCAGCGACGGCGCGCTCGCCAAGCCAGGGCCAGCGCCGTTTGAGATCGACGGGGCCAAGACGCTCGATCGCGAGCCCATGGGATTCGGAGACTTCGGCATAGCCCTCGAGCTTGGCGTGCTCCTCCTGGTCATAAGCGAGATAGAGATGGCCGGTCTGCTCGAACTCGCAATCCTCCCCGATCAGCGCGTCGAAATCCTCCCAGAGCGCCTGGGAGCGCAGGGACAGCGGATACTGGCCGGGAAAGCGGCCCTGGAGACGCAGGTTCCCGAAGTTGACGCCGCTCGACTGCGCGCCGACTACGCCTTTTTCGAGCACGGTGACGCTCTGCCCGCGTCGAGCGAGGAAGAAGGCGGTCCAGGCGCCGATCAGCCCGCCGCCGACGATCGCAACACCACAGGTGCGGACGCTCATGCCGGCTCCCCGGCTGCGGAGAGTGCGATCGGCTTGACCGGGGCCTGGCCGCGCAGCCGCCCGGCGCTGGCGCCGTCTTGCCCGGCCGCGACGATCTCCTGCAAGGCGGGGCCGCAAACCCGGCCCTGGCAGCGTCCCATCCCGCAGCGCGTCATGGCCTTGACCCGGTTGACCTCGATCGGGCCGAGCTCCTTGGCCATCGCCGTGCGGACCTCGCCGATCGTCACGTTCTCGCAGCGGCACAGCATGACGGAATCGGACAAGGCAGCGATCTGCGCCGTCGGCCAGGAAAAAGCACGCGCCAGGCCGCGCTGGAACGCGCGCAAGCGCTCGACCTGCCGTGCCAACCGCCTCACGGCCGCGATATCCTGCGGCTGGCCGAGATCGGCGAGGATCGCGCGGGCGGCGAGCGCGCCGCTCGCCTCGGCCGCGTCGGCACCGCCGATCCGCACGCCATCCCCGGCGAGATAGAGGCCGGGCCGGGCCCGCCCGAGGCCATCGATCTTCGGCAGATGCAGCCTGAAATCCGGATCATAGGCGAATTCGGCCTGCGCCAGATCGGCGAGCTGCGTTTCCGGCTTCAAGCCGTAACCGAGCGCGACCGCATCGCAGGCGAAGCGGCGTTCGCGGCCCTGCGCATCGCGCAAGAGCAGAGCCTCGACGCGGCCCACTCCCTCGACGGCAACGGGTGTCACGCCATGCATCATCTGCGTCCCGGCACGCAGCGACGCGCCCATGTAGAGGATGCCACGCAGCAGCGTGCGCGGGGCTCGCAGCAGCGCCGGCAGCGCGGCGGCCTTGGCGGCGAATGGCGTCGTATCGGCGATCACCGCGATGTCCGCCCCCATGTCGCGGTACTGCTTCGCGGCCAGCGCCAAGAGAGGCGACGAACCGAGGAAGGCGACGCGGCTTCCGATCAGGCAGCCCTGATCCTTCAGCACGACCTGCGCTCCGCCGAGGGTGAACACGCCGGGCAAGGTCCAACCAGGCAAGGGCGCCACCCGGTCCATCGCACCACTGGCGATCAACAGCCTGTCGAAGGCAAGCGTCTCGGCCCGTCCGCCCTGCTGCAGATGCAACTGGTTGCCGTCGATGGCCCAGACCAATGTCCGCGGGCGATAGTCGATCTTCGGCCGCAGCATCTCGAAGCGACGATGCAAGGCCGCATATTTCTCGGCCTCCGAGCCCATCAGCCGGTTCATGTCGAGCGCGAGATCGTCGGCCGGCCGACGATAGCCCTGGCCGCCTGCCCGTACGCCCTCATCGACCAGAACGGGCCTCAGCCCCTTCGCGCACAACACCTCAGCGGCGCTGATGCCGGCTGGCCCGGCTCCGACGATGACGATCTCAGCCATCTGCACTGCCCAATGGCTGCGGCTCGGCGAACAGGATCATTCCGTCGGCGACCTCAGTGGTGCAGGCCCTGATCCGGCCGCCTTCCGCGCTCCAGACCCAGCAATCCTGGCAGGCGCCCATCAAGCAGAAGCCGGCCCGCGGCTCACTGCCGAACTCCAGCCGGCGGATCAGGGCGCCGCTCTCCAACAGCGCCGCAAGGACGCTGTCGCCGGTTGTCGCCCGGATGGCCGCGCCCTCGAAGCTGAGCGTCACCGGTTGCCCTGCGCGGACAGCCACGCGGCGGAACTGGGCCCTCGGAGCGTCCATGTGGATCTCAAAGTTATTTCAATGCGATAATAATTCTCGAATATTGATAAAACAGCAGAAGGCGCTGTCAAGCGCCCGCTTGCGGTTCAGACGCGCGAGATCGCGTGCGCGGTGGCGATGACGAGAGAGGAAAAGCGCGAGACGACCTCGGCATGGCTGAAGCGCGAGGTCGAGGTCGCGATGTTCACGGCGGCCTCCGGACGCCCGTGATGATCGACGATCACGGCGGCGATCGAGGCATCGCCGAGATAGACCTCCTCGAAGGCGGTGGCGTAGCCCTGCGCTGCGGACTGACGCAGTTTCTCGCGCAATGCATCGCGCTGCCAGGTCGTCGAGGGCGTGTGCGCCTTGAGGTCGGAAGCGTCGATGATCGCCATCGCCTCTTCTTCAGGCAAGCGCGACAGCATGGCGATGCCGGGCGCGGTGCAATAGGCCGGCATCCGTGTGCCGATGATGACGTCGGTGTTCAGCACATGGCGGCTGAGGAAGCGCGAGACGAAGATGATCTCCGGTCCCTCGCGCACGGTGAGATTGACCGTCTCCTCCGTCTCCTTGCTCAGATGCATGAGGTAGGGCATCGCCCGGTCGAGCAGGCGGCTGCTGCGCACGAAGTGGTAGCCGAGATCGAGCGTCTTCGCGGTCAGTTCGAAGCGCTTGGTTTGCGCGTCCTTGCGCAGATAGCCGAGCTTGGTGAGCGTGTGGGTGAAGCGCTGCGCGGCGCTGACGTCCATCCCCGTCTCGGAGGCGACTTGAGACAGGTTGAGCGTCTGATGCTGGCGGCCGAAGGCCGAGAGCACCCGGAACGCCTTCTCGACCGAATTGACCATGAGCGCATCGTCCTTGCGCACGGCCTCGTCGCCTGCCGTGGCTGCTCGCTTGCGGCCGTTCTGTGTCGCTTCGGGCATCGTCATCGGGGCCTGTTCTCCTGGCTCGATCAATGGCTGCGGCCAACGGCCTTGACAAGGTGAGCCTTTCGCGCAGAATATTCAATAGAAGTTATCGTATTGTAATAAAAACTCATCGGAGAGCGGTATGAAGGATTCTGTTCTGGTCGAGGTGCGCGGCGCGGTAGGCATCCTGACCCTCAACCGCCCGCAGATCCTCAATGCCTGGAATGCGCCGATGCGGTCCCGTCTCGTCGAGGGCCTCGACGAGCTCGAAGCGAACGAGGCCGTGCGGGCCATCATCCTGACAGGCGCCGGCGAGCGCGCCTTCGGAGCCGGCCAGGACCTCAACGAGACCAAGACCTTCGATCCCGACCGCGCCGAATTGTGGATGGGCGAATGGGAGCGGCTCTACGACCGGCTCCGCTCGCTTTCGAAGCCGATCATCGCCGCCTTGAACGGTGTCGCCGCCGGCTCGGCCTTCCAGGTTGCGCTGCTCTGCGACCTGCGCATCGGCCATGACGGCGTCACCATGGGCCAGCCGGAGATCAATTCCGGCATCGCCTCGGTGACCGGCCCCTGGATCATGCGCGAGATGATCGGGATCGCCCGCACCATCGACCTGACCCTGACCGGGCGGATGATGGACGCCGACGAATGCTTCCGGATCGGCCTGATCAACCGGATCGTGCCGAAGCAGAAGGTGATGGAGGCGACCTTGGCGCTGGCCGAGGAATTGGCCGGAAAGCCGCCCGTCGCCATGCGCCTCAACAAGGCCCGCTTCCGGGAGGTCACGGAGGAGAGCTTCCGCGAGTGCCTCAGGGCCGGCATCCGCAATCAGCGCGAGGCCTACGGCACCGGCGAGCCGGCGCGGATGATGGAGCAGTTCCTGGCCGTTCGCGCCGCGCGCAAAAGCGCCTGACGATCTGATCACCCATGGGGAAATGCGGAAAACCGCTTGAAAGGGGAGAAGACGATGACGACCGAAACGACAAAGCCGACGCGACGCACCCTGCTGCAACTGGCCGGCGGCGCAGCCGCTGGCGCCCTCGCAGCGCCCTATCTCACCGGGGCCGCACGAGCCGCGACCCAGATCACGGTCGCCGATCCCGGCGGCCCGTTCGGCCCGGCCTTCCGCAAGGCCTTCTACGATCCCTTCGAGAAGGCGACCGGCAACAAGGTCGTCAACGTCGCCCGCGAAGCGGAGCCGACCGCCCAGTTCAAGGCGATGGTCGAGACCAAGTCCTACACCTGGGACGTCTGCACGCTGACGCTCTCGGCCCGCGACATCCTGAAGGCGCAGGGGCTGCTCGATCCGATCGGTTTCGCGCATGCTGACGTACCGAAATTGATGCCGCAGGCGATCTCGCCGGAGTTCATGGGCACGGACGTCTATTCGACGATCTTCGCCTACCGCACCGACCGGGTGAAGAACGCCCCGGCGAGCTGGGCCGATTTCTTCAATGTCGAGAAGTTCCCGGGCCGGCGCGCGCTGCGCAAGAACCCGATCGACACGATCGAACAGGCGCTGCTCGCCGACGGCGTGCCGCTCGACAAGCTCTATCCGCTCGACATCGACCGCGCCTTCAAGGTTCTCGACAAGATCAAGCCGCATGTCGCGGTTTGGTGGACCGGCGGCGCGCAGTCGACCCAGCTCCTGCAGAGCGGCGAAGTCGACATGCTGCCGGGCTGGAACGCGCGCCTGCAGGCGGCAATCGACGGCGGCACGCCCGCCAAGATCGTCTGGAACCAGGGCCTCTACTCGATCGAGGGCTGGGGCCTGCCGAAGGGCGGACCGAAGGCGGATGTCGCCCGCCAGTTCATTCGTTTCTGCTCGGACCCGAAAGCGCAGGCCGCCTTCACTGAAGCCCTCGCCTATGGCCCGACAAATCTCGACGCCTACCAGACTATTTCCCCCGAACGCGCCAAGGTGCTGCCGACCTCGCCGGAGAACCTGAAGCAGATGGCGATCGCCAACGAGGATTGGTGGAGCGCCAATCGCTCGAAGGTCACCGAGCGCTTCAACTCCTGGCTCCTGACCTGAGCGCCGGGATGACCGCAACCGAGCCGAAGACGGCCAAGCTCGTCGTCGAGGGGAAGCTCGTCGTCGAAGGACTTTGCAAGCGCTATGGCGCGACCACGGCCCTCGAACCGAGTTCGCTCAGCGTCGCCGAGGGCGAGTTCCTGACCTTGCTGGGGCCTTCGGGCTCCGGCAAGACCACGCTGCTGCAGCTGATCTGCGGGCTGGTCGAGGCGAGCGAGGGGCGGGTCGTGATCGACGGACGCGACCAGTCGAGCACACCCGTTCACCAGCGCGATATCGGGCTCGTCTTCCAGCATTATGCGTTGTTCCCGCACCTGACCGTGGCCGAGAACATCGCCTTCCCGCTCAAGATGCGTGGACGCCCCGGCGCGGAGGTCGCAAGCCGCGTCGCGGCGACGCTGGAGATGGTCCATCTCGGCCATCTCGCCGGGCGGTTCCCGCGCGAATTGTCCGGCGGCCAGCAGCAGCGCGTCGCGCTGGCGCGCTGCTTTGTCTACCAGCCCTCGATCATCCTGATGGACGAGCCGCTCGGCGCGCTCGACAAGAAGCTGCGCGAGCACATGCAGATCGAGATCAAGCGGCTGCACCGCGAGAGCGGCGCCACCATCGTCTACGTCACGCATGATCAGGAAGAAGCGCTCGCCATGTCCGACCGCATCTGCCTGATGAACCATGCCAGGATCGAGCAGCTCGGTACTCCGCGCGAGATCTACGAGCGCCCGCGCACCGCCTTCGCGGCCGATTTCATCGGCATATCCAACATCTTCCGTGGGCGCTGGGACGGCAATGGCGCGATCGACACGGCGCATGGGCGCTTCGCCCTGCCGACCGGCGCGCGCTGCCAGAGTGAGGATGCCACCCTCGTCATCCGGCCGGAGAACCTGCGTCTCGGCGCCCGGGACGGCAACGCCGTGAACGGCCGCGTCAGCGAGGTCGTCTACGCCGGCTCCGAGACGCGCGTCATCGCTGCGCTCGACGACGGCAGCCCGCTCGTGCTGCGACTCGGCCCCGACGATTTGGTACCCGCGATCGACGAGAGGATCGTCGCCGGCTGGTCGCGCGACAAGGCGGTGCTGGTCGCATGAGCGCGGTCACCCTCAGCAGCGCGCCGGCGCACTCCAGGAAATTGCGGTTCGGCGCGCTCTGGCTGGCCGTGCCGGGCCTCCTGTTCCTGGCAGTCTTCTTCGTCTATCCGGTCGCGCAGTTGCTCGGCCTGAGCATCGTCGATCCGGAGAGCGGCGCCTTCTCGGCCGGCGCCTATCAGCGCATCGCCGCGACGGACGTCTATCTGCGCGTGCTCGGCATCACCTTCCGTATCGCCGGCTGGACGGCGGTCTGGTCGCTCCTGATCGGCTACCCGCTCGCCTACTGGATAGCGCGGCTGCCCGACCTGTTTCGCGGCCGCATGCTGCTCTTCGTCATGGTGCCGTTCTGGACGAGCTATCTCGTCAAGACCTTCGCCTGGATGATTGTGCTCGGGCGCAGCGGCATCATCAACTCGCTGGCGACCGGCTCCGGCATCGTCGACCAGCCTTTGCCGCTGCTGCACAATCAGTTCGGCGTCATGGTCGGCATGGTGCACGCCATGGTGCCGCTGGCGGTGATGACCATGCTCCCGGTGATGACCGGCATCGACCGCCGGCTGGTCCAGGCGGCGCAGACGCTCGGGGCGGCACCGGCGCGCGCCTTCTGGCTGGTCTATTTCAAGCTCTCGCTACCGGGCGTGGCGGCGGCCGGCCTGCTCGTCTTCATCTCCTCGCTCGGCTTCTTCATCGTTCCCGCCTTCCTCGGAGGGCGCCAGGAAACCATGCTCGCCCAGCTCATCATCACGCAGGTGCAGGAGCTGCTGAACTGGTCCTTCGCCGGCGCGCTGTCCGCGATGATGCTGGCGGCAGCGCTGGTCTCCTGCGTGATCTACGACCGGCTCTTCGGGCTCTCGACCATCGCCGGCGGCTCTGCCCAGGTCGGCACCGGGCGCATCCGCGACCTCGGCCTGGCGATCCTGTCGGGCGTCGCGACCCTTGCCGGCCATCTCGCGACACTGGCGCGATCCCTGCTCGGCAAGCGCGCGTCTGCGCTGCTGCTGCCCGGCTTCTGCTGGCTCGTCATCGCCTTCCTGGTGCTGCCGACGCTGCTCGTCATCCCGCTCGCCTTCACCTCGTCGCAGTTCCTCGAGTTCCCGCCGCCGGGCTATGGCCTGAGCTGGTTCCAGGCCTATTTCAGCTCGCCGCTGTGGATCCAGGCGACAATCCGCTCCTTCGCGGTCGCCTTCGTCACGGCAATTGCCGCAACCGCCATCGGCGGCTTCACGGCTTTGGCGCTGGCGAACAGCCGCACGCGCTGGGGTGGGCTGATATTCGCCTTCTTCCTCGCGCCGATGATCGTGCCGCGCATCGTCATCGCCGTCGGGCTGTTCTACCTTTTTGCGCGGCTCGGGCTGATCGCGACCGATCTCGGCCTCGTCATCGGCCACACCGTGCTGGCGATCCCGTTCACGCTGGTCACCATCGCCGCCGTGCTCAAGACCTATGACCAGCGCCTCGACCAGGCAGCGGCCACGCTTGGTGCCAACCGGCTGCGCACGTTGATGGGCGTCACCATCCCGCTCGTGAAAGGCGGCCTCGTCGCCGCCTTCCTGTTTGCCTTCATCACCTCCTTCGACGAGCTGACCATCGCGATCTTCGTCTCGGGCGGTATCAAGACCACACTGCCGAAGCAGATGTGGGACGACATGATCCTGCAGCTCAACCCGACGCTTGCCGCGGTCTCCGTGGTCGTCTTCGTCGTGGTGACGGTGATGCTGCTGCTTGCGGAACGCTTCCGCTCCTCTTCCTGATCGACCGAGCCGACGACCAAGCATGACCTCCTTCAACGACGACGGCTTCGTGAGCCTTCTGACCGTGCGTGCTGCCGCGCAGCCGGACAGCGTCTATGCGCGCTTCTGCGGCGAGCCGGTGACCTATGCCGGGCTCGAACGCCGCTCGGCCGCCTTCGCCGCGCATCTCAGGGCGCGCGGCATCAAGCCCGGCGACAGGGTCGCCGTGATGATGCGCAACTCGATCGCCACGATCGCGGTGGTCTTCGGGCTCGCTCGTGCCGGTGTCGCCTGGGTGCCGGTCAATGCGCAGCAGCGCGGCGAGGGTTTGCGCTACCTGCTGACGCATTCGCAGCCGCGCCTCGTCGTCGCCGATGCGGAGCTGGCGCCGCAGATCACCGAGGCGATGGGCTCGGAGCCGGAACTGCCACAGCTATTGCATACGCCGGGCGGTGAGCTCGAAGCCATTCTGGCCCGCAACGAGCGCTTCGACGAGCCGGCGCCAACTGCCGACGCGGTCTTCGCCATTATGTACACATCGGGCACCACCGGCCGGCCGAAGGGCGTGATCGTCTCGCATCGCATGCTCCGCCTCGCGGCGGAGAGCGTCGCGAAGCTGTCCGATGCACGGCCGGCAGATGTCTTCTTCGTCTGGGAGCCGCTCTACCACATCGGCGGCGCCCAGCTCCTGCCGCTCCCGATGATCAGCGGCATCACGCTCGCCATGGTCGAGCGCTTCAGCGCCAGTCGCTTCTGGGATCAGGTCAGGGAGGAGGGCGCCAGCCATATCCACTATCTCGGCGGCATCCTGCAGATCCTGCTGAAGCAACCCGCGTCGCCACGTGATCGCGAGCATGGCGTGCGCATCGCCTGGGGCGGCGGTTGCCCGCCCGACATCTGGCCGCAGTTCAGCGACCGCTTCGGCATCGACATTCGCGAATGCTACGGCATGACGGAAGCCTCCAGCCTCACGACCTGCAATGTGACCGGGGTGCCGGGCTCCGTCGGCCGGCCGCTGCCCTGGTTCACGGTGAAGCTGCTCGATGCCGACGGCCAGCCGGCACCTCCCGGCGAGCGCGGCGAGATCGTGATCGAGACCAGCATCCCCGGCGCGATCTTCCCTGGCTATCTCGAGAATCCCGAGGCGACGACGAAGGCGCTGCGCGAGGATGGATTCCACACCGGCGATCTCGGCTCCTTCGATGCCGCCGGCAATCTCTATTTCCATGGCCGGATGACCGACAGCGTGCGGTGCAGGGGCGAGAATGTCTCGGCCTGGGAGGTCGAGCACGTCGCAGCGGAGCATGAGGCGGTCGAGGATTGCGCGATGATCGGCGTCGCAGCCGATGTCGGCGAGCAGGACATCAAGCTCTTCGTCAAGCCGCGCGATGGCATCGTCATCGATCCGCAGGCGCTCTCCGGCTGGCTCAGCCTGCGCCTCGCGCCCTACCAGAACCCGCGCTACATCGCCGTCGTCGACGAATTCGAGCGCACGGCGAGCCAGCGCATCATGAAGCACAAGCTCTCCCCCCGGCTCGATGATTGCTGGGACCGGGCGGCGATGGCGACGAGGTTCTGACATGGCCGGTTGCGACATCCTAATCTCGGGCACCGGCGGCTTTGCCGCGCGCATCGCCTTCGACATCGCCGCGACGGCGGACGAACCTGTCGAGGTGATCATCGCCGGGCGCAATCGCGAGCGCCTGAACTGGCTGCGCACCGCCGCCAATGCCCGCAGCGCGCTGTTCGGCAAGAAGGCGCGCTTCACGACACATGCCGTCGATCTGCTTGCTCCGAACGCGTCGGACGAGATGCTTGCGGCGACCGCTCCGCGCATCGCGGTGCAGGCCGCTTCGATCCAGACCTCGCAGGTCATCGCCCAGAGCGGCAATGCCTGGACGCAGCTCGTCGCCGAAGGCGGCCTGAGCGCCACAGCGGTTTTCCAGGCGCTGCTCAGCTCGCGGGTCGCGGCGGCGATCACGCGCAGCGGCAAGCCCGTGACGCTGGTCAATTGCGGCTTCCCCGACGTGGTCAACGGCATGATCCGCGCGATGGGCCATGATGTCGCGTGCGGCATGGGCAATGTCGCGATCCTGTCCAATGTCTTCGCCGGCTCGGCCGCCACGCCGCCCGGGGCCAAGGTCAAGGTTCTCGCTCACTATCAGAACCTTGCCGCCTGGCGCCGCCGGCCCGAGGAACGTAGCGGGCGGGCGCCCCGCGTCTGGCTGGACGGCATCGAGGTCGAGGATGTCTACGGGCGTTTCGCCGATATCCAGCTCACGCCCGAACCGGTCATCGAGATCTCGGGAGCGAGCGGCGTCCCCATGCTGCTCGCCATGGCGGCCAACCGGTCATGGCGTGGCCATGTCCCTGGCCCGAACGGCCTGCCCGGCGGCTACCCGGTCTGGCTGACGGATGGGACGCTTGAGCTTGATCTTCCGGACGGTGTCGCCCAGGCCGAAGCGATTGCCTGGAACGCGTCATTCGAGGAAGAGAACGGTCTCGTAGTCTCGCCCGAAGGGAAGGTCAGCTTCACTGGCCTCCTCGGCGACAGGCTCGCCGACCATATTCCCGCCCTTCGCGATGGCTTCGCCGTGAGAGAGCTGGAAGCAGTCTGCGAGGAGCTGCTTCAGCTGCGTTCCGCTCTGATGAAGCGCTAACTCGCCTCGATCGCGGGTCGAAGCACGGCTTGCTCGGGAGGCGACGCGGGATGTCAGGTACCGCAGAATGTCGCCAGCACGCGCTCATGGGCGGCCGGCGGCAGTGCGTAGCCTTCGCGCCCAGGCTGCCTGTCATACGGCTTGTCCAGAACGGCGATCAGCTCCTCGAAAGGAGCAAGGTCATCCTGCTCGACTGCTGCTTGGATTGCGGCTTCCACCCGATGATTTCTGGGAATGAACAGCGGATTGATGCGACACATCGCACGCTGTCGCGTCTCGGCTGGCGCAGGCTCCTTCAGCAAGCGCTCGCGCCAGCGGCTTTCCCAGCTGTCGAACTCGGTGGGGTTGCCGAACAGGTCGCGGCAAGCGTGACCATCCGCGGCCGGCAGTGCATCCTCGCTCAACCGCCGGAACACCAGTGTGAAGTCGGCCTGCCCGCGCTGCATGGTTTCGAGGAGCGCCCTGATGAGCGCGATATCATCCGGCTCTTCGGTGGCAAGACCGAGTTTTTGGCGAAATCCGGCGACCAGGTTACTTTGAAACAGCTCATCGAAACGGTTGAGCGCATCCTGTGCGATCGACACGGCTTTGTCCTGGTCGCTCGCCAGGAGCGGCAGCAGGGTTTCGGCGAACCGGGTCAGGTTCCAGCGCGCGATCGGTGGTTGGTTGCCATAGGCATAACGCCCGTGCTCGTCGATAGCGCTGAACACGGTACCTGGATCGTAGGCATCCATGAAGGCGCACGGCCCGTAGTCGATCGTTTCGCCGGCGACCGACATGTTGTCCGTGTTCATCACGCCATGGATGAAGCCGATCAGCATCCAGCGTGCGACGAGTGCGGCTTGCGCGGTGATGACGGCATCCAGCAAGGCAAGGTACGGATCGCCCTTGCCGGCCGCATCCGGATAGTGCCGAGCGATGACGTGGTCGGCAAGCAGGTGCAAGGCCTCGACATCGCCGCGCGCCGCGAAGAACTGGAAGGTGCCGATCCTGATGTGGCTCGAGGCGACACGTGTCAGGACGGCGCCAGGCAATAGCGTCTCTCGCCTGACCGCTTCGCCCGTCAAGACAGCAGCGAGGGCTCGTGTCGTGGGCACGCCCAAGGCCGCCATCGCCTCGCTGACGATATACTCGCGCAGGACCGGCCCCAATGCGGCCCGGCCGTCTCCCCGGCGTGAGAAAGGGGTCAGGCCAGCACCTTTGAGCTGGATGTCGCGGCGCTGGCCGTGGCGGTCCACTACCTCTCCGAGCAAGATGGCACGCCCATCGCCAAGCTGCGGGCTAAAGCCGCCGAACTGGTGGCCGGCATAGGCTGTCGCGATCGGGGCAGCGCCCTCGGCCACGCTATTGCCTACCAGCATCGCGATGCCTTGGGGCCCGCTCAGCCAGTCCGGATCGAGGCCAAGCTGCGACGCCAGCGGTCTGTTCAACTGAATGAGGCGGGGCGCGGCGACTGCAGTCGGATTAACCGATGCGTAAAAGCGCTGCGGAAGCCGAGCATAGGAGTTGTCAAAGGCGATTGCGGTCATCGGCCGTAGATATGCGCGAGAAACTGCACCGCAACACAAGGCTTTGATTGATTGTCAGCACCATGAGCTGTCCAGGTTCGCGGTCAGCCGTGCGTGTCGAATTGTCCCGCCTCGCTCTTCTGATGTAACCGGCCCGGCCGTAGGCGGGAAGCTGTCAGGCGACGCGTTGGGAACGAATGTCGGCTTTCCGGCTGCGCGCCAGCGTTCGATCTTTGGTTAGGGGCGTAGGCGGAAGCTAGTGTCCTAACGGCGGCCGGGATACCACTCCTGCATTCGTTCGAAGACGGTAATCTGACCCGATCCATGAGCAGGGTCACTCGGGCAGCCCGGCCAGCCGCAATCCGTCCGCGAACCGCGCCAAATCTTCCGAGCGATGGATCGGAAGCCAGTCCTTGAGCTTTGCGATGCGCATGGATGGATCGAGCGCCTGCAGGCGTTCCATCGCCTGCCTCGCCTCATCGGCGCGGCCAGAGAGCGCCTGGCTCGCCGCCATCACGGCGGCGGCGACGAGGAGGCTGGGAAGGTTTCCGGCGGCCTTTTCGGCCCAGCCCACGGCGGAATCGAAGTGCCCCGCGAAGAAGTGCGCCAGCGCCATCCCGACCTGCATCCTGAAGATTTCGGGATCCAGCGGGCTCAGGCGAACGGCGTGCTCGAAATGCTCCAGAGCGGCAGCCGGTTCGCCGTTAAGGGCGCGCAGGAAGCCGCCAAGGAACCAGGCGGCAGCGAGGTTCGGATTGAGGAGCACCGCCCTGTCGATGAGCGCTATGCCGCCATCGAGATCGCCGGTGAAATGGCCGAGCGCATGGCCGGCCCGCGTCAGGGCGACCGCATCGTCCCGGCCGAATTCGACGGCAAGCCGCGCCAGCCGCATGCCCTCGGCGATTTCGCCCGGGCGATCGACCATCCAGCCATTCACCTTGCGCCACAGATGGCACCAGGCCGCCATGCCATAGGCCGATGCGAAGTCTGGATCGAGCTCGATAGCCTTGTAGAAGAGCGGCAGCGCCGCCTCGATGGCGTCCCTGGTCCCGGAGTGCAGCTTCGCCGTGCCACGCAGATAATAGTCGTAGGCATCGAGGTTCTCGGTCGGCTTCCGCTTGGCGCGCTCGATCTCGGCCCGTTCGAGCTGCGGCGCGACCGCGCCGACGACGCTTTCGGCGATCTGGTCCTGGAGTTCGAAGATGTCGTCGAGCATGCCTTCGAAACGCTCTGCCCAGAGATGCGCCCCGGTCTTGGCGTCGATGAGCTGTCCGGTGATGCGCACCTTGTTTCCGGACTTCCGGATGCTGCCTTCCAGGACGTAGCGCACGCCGAGCTCCCGGCCGATTTCCTTCACATCCACCGCCCGGCCTTTGAAGGCAAAGCTCGAATTGCGGGCGATGACGAACAGCCAGCGGATGCGGGACAGGGCGGCGATGATGTCCTCCACCACGCCGTCGGCGAAATACTCCTGTTCGGGATCGCCGCTCAGGTTTTGGAACGGCAGGACGGTGATAGAAGGCTTGTCCGGCGGGAGCGGCGCGGAGGGCAGTTCCGTCGCGGGGCTCGCGGCCCGTTCGGGGACGCCTGATCCGATCGGCTCTCGCGCTTCCCCGGACTGCTCGACGTCGCCGACGAAGCGGAACCCCTTGCGGGCGATCGTTCGGATCAGGCGCTGCTCGTCGCCATTGTCGCCGATGGCCTTCCTGACCGCGTTGATGTGACTGGTGATCGTGGATTCGGAGACGATCCGGCCGCCCCACACCGCCTGCAGCAGCTCGTCCTTGCTGACGACCCGGTCGCGATTCCCGATGAGATGCAGCAGCAGGTCGAAGACCTGCGGCCCGACGGTCACCACCTGCGCGCGCAGGGTCAGCTCCCGGCGCCCGGGGTCGAGCAGGTAATCTCCAAACGCGAATTGCACGTCGGTCGTCCCTTGGCCGAATGCCGTCGTTTCGCTGACCGAAGCGGCCGATCGAAAAATAATCCGAGACTGACAGCGCCCTGGCTCGCCCTTCTGCCGCAAGGCGCCGTCTTGGACAAGAAACCAAGCTTCCTCGGAGGGCAATTCAAGCCCGCCGCAAGGACTTCCCGCAAGCGCGGCGGCACTCTCCGGTCCTATCGGCGGCAATGGTTGCGGTCGAAAGAAACGGAGAAAGCCCATGAAGATCGTCGTCATCGGCGGCACCGGCCTCATCGGATCGAAGCTCGTGCAGAACCTCGCCGCGCGCGGCCATCAGGCGCTCGCAGCTGCGCCAAACACTGGCGTCAACACCATCACCCGCGAGGGTCTGGCCGAGGCGCTCGATGGCGCCGCCGTCGTCGTCGACGTGGCGAACGCACCCGTCTGGGAGGACAAGGCCGTCCTCGACTTCTTCGAGACGTCGGGCCGCAACCTGCTGGCCGCGGAAGCCGCCGCCGGCGTGCGCCACCATGTCGCCCTTTCGATCGTCGGCAGCGAGCGGCTGCCCGAGAACGGCTATTTCCGGGCGAAGGTCGCTCAGGAAAACCTGATCAAGGCGTCCGGCATCGCTTACTCCATCTTGCGCGCCACGCAGTTCTTCGAGTTCGTCGGCGCCATCGCCCAATCGGCCACGGTCGGCGAGGAGATTCGCCTGTCGCCGGCCCTGATCCAGCCGATGGCGTCGAGCGACGTCGCGGCGGCGCTCGCCGATGTCGCGCTCGCCCCGCCGATCAATGGCACGACCGAGGTTGCAGGCCCGGAAGCCATGCCGCTCGACGAATTGGCCCGGCGCTTCCTGCGGGCGACGCAGGACCCGCGCAAGGTCGTGCCGGACATCCACGCGCGCTACTACGGCGCTGTTCTCTCCGACCGTTCGCTCACGCCCGGCGAGAGCCCGCGCATCGGCGCGATCCGCTTCGAGGACTGGCTCGCCCAGCCGAAGGCTCAGCCGGCGAGCCGCTGAGCGAAGGTCTCGCTCCCCGATCTCCACTCCCCGACGGCGAACGACAGTCCCGACCAGCAAGGAGAATTGCAATGTTCACACGATTTGTCTTGGTTCTCGCCTTCACCACGCTCGCGATCACCGCGGCGCCGGCTGCCGAGCCCGCTCCGGCCAAGTTGACGACCGTGTTCGATCGCCCGATTCCGAACATCCCCGGCAAGAGCTTGAAGAGCGTACTGGTCGAATACGGGCCGGGTGGCGCGTCGTCTGCCCATACTCATGCGAAATCCGCCTTCATCTATGCAACCGTCCTCGAGGGCGCGGTCCGCAGCAGCGTCAACGGCTCACCGGAGAAGGTCTACAAGGCCGGCGAAAACTGGGTCGAGGCGCCCGGAGCCTTCCACGGCGTCAGCGCGAACGCCAGCGACACGCAGCCGGCACGCATCCTGGCCGTGTTCGTCGTCGACACCGACGACACGGAGCTGACCAGGTTCATCAAGAAGTGACCTGACCGCAGCCTTCGGGCCCGGCGGCAGGTTCCCTGCCGTCGGCGCTGCACCGCAGCCATCGGCATTCAACGGGAATGGGACCATGGACCTCCTCGAAGAGAAGAGCACAGTCGTTACAGACGAGGACTCCGGGAACGCCGCCCCCGCAGCGCGGCCCGGCAAGAAAAAGATCGTCGGGCTGCTGCTGTGCCTCGGCGCCGTCGCGGCAGTGGCCGCAGGATGGGCCAATGCCCGCTCGGGCGGCGAGGCGACCGACAACGCCTATGTCCGCGGCGATCTGACCGCGCTGGCGCCGAAGATTGCCGGCTATGTCACGGCGGTCGAGGTCGGGGACAACCAGACTGTCCGGGCCGGAGATATCCTGTTCCGGATCGACGATGCCGACTATCGCGCCAAGCTCGCGCAGGCCGTGGCGAACGTCGAGGCGGCGCAGGCGCGTGTCACCAATGTCGATGCCGAAACCAAGCTCCAGTACGCTCTGGTCAGGCAGGCCGAAGCCCAGAAGCAGGCCGCCAGCGCCGAGGTGACGCTGGCGACACGGTCGCAAAGCCGGCGCCGCGAGCTGATCCGCAGCAATGCGGTGAGCCAGGCCCTGCTCGACGAGAGCGATGCCGCGCGCTCGCGGGCCGAAGCGAACCTGTCGGGCGCCTCGGCGACGATCGAAGCGCAGCAGCAGCGTATCGCCGTCCTGACCACGCAGCGCGAAGCGGCCGTTGCCGCCGTGGCGCAGACGCAGGCCGCGCGCGATCTCGCTCAGATCGATCTCGACAGCACCGTCGTGCGCGCTCCGGTCGGCGGCATCGTCGGCAACCGCCAGGTCCGGATCGGCCGCCTGGTCGCGCCGGGCGTCGCCCTGCTCGACATCGTCCCGGTCGACGATGTCTGGGTCGTGGCGAATTTCAAGGAAACCCAGCTTGAGCAGATCCGGCCCGGCCAGCACGTCCGCATCAGTGTCGACGGCTATCCGAGCGAGGCGCTCAAAGGCGTGGTCGACAGCTTCGCGCCCGGCAGCGGCTCCGCCTTCAGCCTGCTCCCGGCCGACAATGCGACGGGCAACTTCGTGCGCGTCGTCCAGCGCGTTCCGGTGAAGATCCGCTTCACCGGCAATCCCTTGCCCGGCCGCCTCGTGCCCGGTCTGTCCGCACGTGTCGAGATCGCCCCGGGAGACCGCTAATGACCATGGCCGCCACCGCCATACTGGGCCGCAGCAGCGCCGCGGCCGGCACCCTTCTCCTCACAGGAATCGTGCTCGCCGCGTTGATCGAGGCGATCGCCGGCACCGTTCTGTCGCTCGGGCGCAGCGACATCATCGGCGACACCTCCGCGACGCCCGACGAGTTCGCCTGGCTCGACATCGGCTACATCACGCTGAAGCTCATCGGCTTCCTGACCGCGCCCTGGCTGATGAGCCGGATCGATCCGCGCAGCGTGCTCGTCACTGCGACCCTCACCATGGGCCTGGCTTCGGGCATCGCTGCCATGACTGCCCGGCTCGACCTGCTGATCGGGCTGCGCATCGTCCAGGGCTTCTCCGGCGGCACCCTGCTCGTCGCAGGCCAGGCGATGATTTTTCTGAGCTTCCCGCGCGCGCACCAGCCTCTGCTTCAGGGCCTGTTCGCGGTGGGTGCCGTCGTCGCGCCCGGAACGCTCGCTCCGGCGCTTCAGGGCTGGCTGCTCGATGCCCAGTCCTGGACCTGGATCTTCTTCGGCATCGTGCCGCTCTCCCTCACGGCTGCCGGGCTCCTTTTGATGGCGGACGGCCCGATGTCTGCCAGGGGCGCACCCCGCCCGTTCGACTGGATCGGCGTCGCGCTGATCTCGCTCACCTTCTTCTGCCTCACCTATGTGCTGACGCAGGGCAGCCGCTGGAACTGGTTCGAGGAACCGCGCATCCCCTGGCTGACGCTGATCGGCGCCGCCGCGCTGCTGGCCTTCCTCGGTCAGCAGGCCATGGCCAAGGGCCGGGGCCTGCTCGACGTCTCCCTGTTCGGACCGAACGACTTCACCTTCGCCTTCATCGTCAGCTTCGTCGCCGGCGCCGCCCTGTCCGGCAGCGCCTTCGTGATCCCTGCCTTTGTGATGTCCGTCCTCGCCTTCACTCCGACCGATGCCGGCGAGCTCCTGCTGCCCAGCGGCGCGCCCTTCATCGGCGCGCTCGTCCTTGTCGCCCTGCTCGTGCAGTTCCGCCGCGTGCCGCCCTTCGCCACGGTGCCCTTCGGCATCCTGATCCTGATGAGCGGGATGTGGCTGCTCTCCGGCTCGACCAGCGAGAGCGGGGCTGATGACATGATGGCGGGCGTGCTGCTGCGCGGCCTCGGCCTCGGCTTCCTGTTCCTGTCGATCACGCTGATCGCCTTCGGCCATCTCGACGACCGCAGGCTCGCTGACGGCGTCGGCCTCTTCAACACCGGCCGCCAGCTCGGCGGCCTCATGGGAATCGCGGCGCTCCAGACGCTGATCGACCACCACACCGTCGCCAATTTCGCAGTCCTCGGCGCCAACGTCGCGGCCGGAAAGCCCGCCGTCATCGAGCGGTTGACGGCCATGACGGCGATGTTGACGGCGAAGGGGATGGACGCCGCCGCCGGCC